>NZ_JBUZTL010000019.1:0-114843 GCF_055408345.1 Pseudomonas sp. B424
GGCGGTGGACAAGATCGTGGCAGGGGTGAGGCGGCCTTCGGAGCGGGTGAAGCCTGCCCCACAGGAATAAGGCTCGCCTCGGACCTGACCTGTGGGAGCTGGCTTGCTCGCGATAGTGTCGGCGCGGTTTTTCAGATGAATCGAATCGCCCGCATCGCGAGCAAACCCGCTCCCACAGAGGGCGGCAATGGCTAGCCTGCCAGTTCCCGCATCCGCACCAGTACGGCGTTCAAGCCATTGCTGCGCGACGGTGACAGCTGGCGGCTCAGGCCCAGCTGATTGAACCACTCAGGCAAATCGACCTGTTGCAGTTGCTCCGTACTCAAGCCATTGACCCGGACCAGCAACAACGCCACCAGCCCTCGAATCAGCCGCGCATCGCTGCTGGCAGCAAATTGCCAGCTGCCATCGACCCGCTCGCCCACCAGCCACACCTGGCTTTCACAGCCATGCACGCGATGGGTCTCGGTCTTGTCGGCTTCGCTCAGCTCGGGCAAGCGTTGGCCCCACTGCATCAGCAAGCGTGCACGCTGTTCCCAGCCGGTGCAGTGCCCGAAGCTGTCGAGAGCAAGTTGGGCGTCCGCGGGCAAGGTCATTGCAGCAGCTCCAGCGCCTGGTCGAGGGCGACAAAGAAACGCTCCAGGTCTTCCGAGTCGTTGTACAGCGCCAGCGAGACACGTATGGCCCCGGCCAGCCCAAAGCTTTTGAGCAGTGGCATGGCGCAGTGATGCCCGGCACGTACGGCAATCCCCTGCTCGGTGAGCAGGTGCGCCAGATCGGCGTTGTGCACGCCATCGACCACAAAGCTGACCAGCGCCAATTGTGGCGCCCCCAGCAGGCGAATGCCCTGGCGCTGCGTCAGGCCGTCGACCAGAAGTGCATGCAGTGCCGCTTCGTGGGCCTCAACGGCGGCCTGGTCGAGATTGGCCAGGTAGTTAAGCGTTGCGCCCAGCCCGATCACGCTGGCAATCGGCGGCGTGCCGGCTTCAAAGCCCAGCGGTGCCGGACGAAAGGTCGCGTGCTGATAGTCGGCGTCTTGCACCATCTCGCCGCCAAACTGCCAGTGCTGCAGGCGGGCCAGCGCTTCGTGGCGCCCGAACAGCACGCCCAGCCCGTCCGGGCCGTAGAGTTTGTGGCTGGAAAATACATAGAAGTCGCAGCCAAGCGCTTGCACGTCATGCCGGCCGTGGACGATGCCTTGTGCGCCATCAACCACCGTCAGCGCGCTTTGTGCCTTGGCCAGTGCCAGCAGCGCGGGCAGGGGTTGCCACACGCCGAGTACGTTGGACAGTTGGCTGACGGCCAGCAGGCGGGTGCGCGGTGTGATCAGGCGAGCGGCAGCGTCAAGGTCGATCACGCCATCGGCGTCCAGTGGCAGCACCACCAGGGTCAGGCCCCGGCGCTGGGCCAGCTGTTGCCACGGCAGCAAGTTGGCATGGTGTTCCAGGGCGCTGATAACGATCTCGTCGCCCGGGTTGAACAGGTGTTCCAGCCCGTAGGCCAGCAGGTTCAGCGCCGAAGTGGCGCCGTGGGTGAAAACAATTTGCCCGCAGTCGCCGGCATTGAGCCATTGCGTGACCTTGTGGCGGGTGTTTTCAAACGCCTGGGTCGCGTGGGCGCCCGGCAAATGTTGGGCCCGGTGCACATTGGCTGCGCCATTGGCGTAGTAATGCGTCAGTGCGTCGAGCAGGGCTTGGGGTTTTTGCGTGGTTGCAGCGTTGTCCAGGTAGGTCTGGTCCTGACGTTGCAAGGCGGCGATGGCTGGGAAGTCAGCGCGCCAGGGAGAAAGCAAAAGCATGGTGTTCAGGCTCTGTTGACGGGGCCAGAAACTGGCCCCGTCAGTGGCAGACAGACGCTTAGTTGTGAGCGTGCAGTGCTTCGTTCAGCTCGATGGCCGACTTGTGGGTTTTGCATTCCACAGCGCCGGTTTGCGAGTTGCGACGGAACAACAGGTCTGGCTGACCCGCCAGGTCGCGGGCTTTGAGTACTTTGACCAACTGGTTGTTTTCGTCCAGCAGCGCCACTTTGGTGCCAGCCGTCAGGTACAGGCCGGATTCCACGGTGTTGCGGTCGCCCAACGGGATGCCGATACCGGCATTGGCGCCGATCAGGCAGCCTTCGCCGACCTTGATCACGATGTTGCCGCCACCCGAGAGGGTGCCCATGGTCGAGCAACCGCCGCCCAGGTCCGAACCCTTGCCGACGAATACGCCTGCCGATACACGGCCTTCGATCATGCCCGGGCCTTCGGTGCCGGCGTTGAAGTTGACGAAACCTTCGTGCATGACGGTGGTGCCTTCGCCGACATAAGCGCCCAGACGGATACGTGCCGCGTCAGCGATACGCACGCCAGCCGGTACCACGTAGTCGGTCATTTTCGGGAACTTGTCCACCGAGAACACTTCCAGCAGCTCGCCACGCAGGCGTGCTTCGAGTTGACGCTCGGCCAGTTCGCCCAGGTCGATGGCGCCCTGGCTGGTCCATGCCACGTTAGGCAGCAACGGGAACACACCGGCCAGGTTCAGGCCGTGGGGCTTGACCAGGCGATGGGACAGCAGGTGCAGCTTGAGGTAGGCCTCAGGCGTGGTGGTCAGCGTGGCGTCTTCGGCCAGCAGGGTGGCGACCAGCGGCTTGTGGCTTTCGGCCAGGCGGGTCAGCAGGGCAGCTTGAGCAGCGTCTACCGGTTTGACGGCTTCAGCCATCTGTGCGGCTTGCGCGGTGGTAAAGGTGATTGCCTGGTTGCCACCGGTGTAGCCCAGGATTGGCGCGACGGCGGCAATCAGCTCGGCTGACGGGTTGATCAGGGGTTGTGCGTAGAACACTTCCAGCCATGCGCCTTGACGGTTTTGGGTGCCGACGCCGAAGGCTGCGCTGAACAGGGTAGTAGACATGCAATTACCTCTTACAAAAATAAATGGGCGGTCGATTAAAGAAGGGCCGCCGCATAAAAATCTGGCTTGAAGCCAATCAGGGTTTTGTCACCGAGATCGAGCACCGGGCGCTTGATCATCGAGGGTTGGGCGAGCATCAGTTCAATGGCTTTGGCTTGGTCGAGATCGGCTTTGCGTTCGTCGTCGAGCTTGCGAAAGGTTGTACCGGCGCGGTTGAGCACTACTTGCCAGCCGTGCTCGTTGCACCACCGGGTCAGGTGTTCACGGTCAATGCCGCTGGTTTTGTAATCGTGGAAATCGTAGCGCAGTGCATGTTCATCCAGCCAGGTGCGAGCCTTTTTCATGGTGTCGCAGGCTTTGATGCCGAAAAGGTGCAATGTCTTGCTTGAATCGGTCACGGAAATTGCCCCTCCTTTGGAGATGCGTGGAAATGAGCGGTCGCGGATTATGCCATGGGTCGCGTGCTTGGGCGTGGATGGCTTGAGCATCTCACGCTCTTGTGACATGTCGTCGCACTGCGACTTATGTTCAGGCTCCAGATTTGTCGACAGGGGCTACTATGACCTGCAATGCGAAAATGTTGCTAGCTGTGTCTTTTAGAAGCTGATTGTTTGGGAACCCTGTCGATATGCAAACCGCCTATACCGTCCTCATCCTGCTGACGCTGGTGGGTGTCTCGCGTCTATTGGGGCGTTTGATTCCCTTGCCTTTGCCGCTGGTACAAATTGCTGCCGGCGCGGTGCTGGCCTGGCCGACGCTGGGGCTGCATGTGGCGTTGAACCCGGAGCTGTTTCTGTTTCTGTTCTTGCCGCCGTTGTTGTTCTCGGACGGCTGGCGCATGCCCAAGCGCGAGTTTTGGCGACTGCGGGGGCCGATTCTGACGCTGGCAGTCGGCCTGGTGCTCTTTACGGTGGTGGGTGCCGGCTATTTCATCCACTGGCTGTTGCCGACCATTCCTTTGCCGGTGGCGTTCGCTCTGGCGGCCGTGCTGTCGCCAACCGATGCGGTGGCGGTGTCGGCCATTGCGCAGAACCGTTTGCCGGCGCCTTTGATGCACATGTTGCAGGGCGAAGCGTTGATGAATGATGCCACGGGCCTGGTGACGTTCAAGTTCGCTCTGGCTGCGGCCATTACCGGGGTGTTCTCCCTGGCCAACGCCAGCATGGCTTTTGTCCTGGTGGCTTGCGGCGGGCTGGCAACCGGTGTGGCGTTGAGCTGGCTGGTGGGGCGGTTCCGTTCATGGATGATCGCCCGTGGCTGGGATGACCCGGCCACCCACGTGGTGTTCATGTTGCTGCTGCCGTTTGCGGCCTATGTGCTGGCCGAGCGCCTGGGCGTTTCGGGTATTTTGTCGGCCGTTGCCGCGGGCATGATGCAGAGCTGGCTGGACTTGTTGCCACGTCAGACCAGCACCCGCTTGCTTAATCGCAGTGTGTGGTCGCTGCTGGAGTTTACGTTTAACGGTCTGATCTTCTTGTTGCTGGGCTTGCAGCTGCCCGACATCGTCAAGGCTGTGGTCCACCTTGAAACCACGCTGTGGCCCGCCTTGATGTACCGCTGTCTGGATGTGATCGCGATCTTTCTGGTGTTGCTGGCGCTGCGTTTTATCTGGGTGCAGAGCATCTGGCGCTTGTCGGGCCTGTTGCGCCGCTGGCGTGGCAAGGGCGAGCTGACAATGGTGCCGACGGCGCGTTCTTGCTGGCTGCTGACCGTGGGGGGTGTGCGCGGGGCCGTGACGCTGGCGGGTGTCATGTCGGTACCGTTGTTGATCAGCGAAGGCCTGGACTTTCCCGAGCGCGAGCTGCTGATTTTTATCGCTGCGGGGGTGATTTTGCTGTCGCTGGTGTCTGCCTGTATTGCCTTGCCGATTTTGCTGCGCGGTATTCCGAAGAGCCCGGACGACGACTTGCGCAAAGAAGTGCGCGAGGCCTGGCGCCGTACGGCCGAAGCGGCGATCCATGCGCTGGAGACTGAAGAGGTGGTTGCCCCCCTGAGCCCGACGGACGCGGCCCAGGCGGCGCTGGCGGCTGAATTGAAGGCGCGGCTCATGTCCGAGTACCGGCATCAGCTGGAAGTGTTCAATGACTCGGCGGAGGCCCAGGCGCTGGCGTCACAGATGGACCTGCTGGAGAGCCGTCTGCGTCTCAAGGCGCTGCGGGCGCAGCGTCTGGAGTTGTACAGCTTGCGTCGGCATCACGAGATTGGCGATGACGCACTCAGGGAAATCCTGAAGGATCTGGACATGAGCGAAGCGAATCTGGGGGCGGTGAAGTAAGGAGTTGGCTCCTGCAAGGATCATATTTTGTGGGCGCCGCAGTACTTGTGGGAGCTGGCTTGCCTGCGCTGCAGGCACTGCGGTCTGTCAGGCAGACCGCAGTGATGCTATCGCGAGCAAGCCCGCGCCCACAGGTATGGGGAGGGTTTAGCGGCGGCGCAGGATGAAATCGCGGATCCGCTCGGCGGCCTCTACGCATTCAGCCAGTGGCGCGACCAGTGCCATGCGCACGCGGCCTGCTCCAGGGTTGAAACCGTCGACTTCGCGGGACAGGTAAGAGCCCGGTACCACGGTGACGTGTTCTTCGGCGAACAGGTCACGGCAGAATCCGGCGTCGTCGCCTTCAACCTTGGGCCACAGGTAAAACCCGCCGTCCGGGCGCTGTACGTCCAATGCCGGAGCCAGAATTGCCAGCACCGCATCGAACTTCTCGCGATACAGGTCGCGGTTGGTACGCACGTGGGCTTCGTCGTTCCAGGCGGCAATGCTGGCCAGCTGGGTTTGCACCGGCATGGCGCAACCGTGGTAGGTGCGGTACAGCAAAAATGCCTTGAGGATCTCGGCATCGCCGGCCACAAAACCCGAGCGCAGGCCCGGCAGGTTGGAACGCTTGGACAGGCTGTGGAACACCACGCAACGCTTGAAGTCTTCACGGCCCAGCGCCACGCAAGCGCTGAGCAGGCCCACCGGCGGCGTATTTTCATCGAAGTACAGCTCGCTGTAGCACTCGTCTGCGGCGATCACGAAGTCGTGTTCGTCGGCCAGGGCGATCAGCTTTTTCAGGGTTTCAAGCGGGATCAGGGCGCCGGTCGGGTTGCCCGGTGAGCACAGGAACAGGATCTGGCAGCGCTGCCAGGTCTCGGCTGATACAGCGTCGAAATCCGGGTTGAAACCATGTTCGGCCAGGCATGGCAGGTAGTGCGGCTGGGCATCTGCGAGGAAAGCTGCACCTTCGTAGATCTGGTAGAACGGGTTCGGGCTGATCACTAGCGCGTCGTCGCCACGATTGACCACGGTCTGGGTGAAGGCGAACAGGGCTTCACGGGTGCCGTTGACCGGCAGGATGTTGCGCGCCGGGTCGAGCCAGCCTTTTGGCACGTCAAAGCGGCGCTCGGCCCAGGCGGCGATGGCTTCGCGCAGCGCCGGGATACCCAGGGTGGTCGGGTAGACCGCCATCTGGTCGAGGTTGTCAGCCAGCGCCTTGGCCACGAAGTCTGGCGAGCGGTGTTTGGGTTCACCAATCGACAGTGCAATCGGGCGTTTGTCCGCGTTGGGCTGCACGGCGCCAAGCAGGGCGCGCAGTTTTTCGAACGGATAAGGCTGTAACTGATTCAGAGCGTTGTTCATGGGGTGCGGGTCTCACTCGGCGGCGGTTAAATGCTCAGGCGCCACGGTTCTGGGGTTGAGTCCTGATTGACCGTCAATTGCTCGACGATGGCTTCCTGCAAGCGCATGCACAGTTGCGGGTCGGACAACGGCTGGTTGTTTGCGTCGGTTATGAAGAAGACGTCTTCGACACGTTCGCCCAGAGTGGCGATCTTGGCGTTTTGCAACGACAGGTCGAACTCCAGGAAGATCATCCCGATCCGCGCCAGCAGCCCCGGGCGGTCAGGGGCGCTGAGTTCCAGTACGGTGACCGGGCGCTGGGCGTCGTTGTGGATCGTCACCTGTGGCGCGAAGGCAAAGTGCTTGAGCTGGCGCGGCACCCGACGCTGGATGATGGTCGGGTAGTCATCCGGGTTGCGCAGGGCTTCGGTCAGGCCTTTGCGGATTTTTTCAATGCGCACCGGGTTGTTGCCGATCGAGTCGCCGTCGTTGTCGAGCACGATATAGGTGTCGAGGGTGAACTGGCTGCTGGAGGTGATGATGCGTGCGTCATGGATGTTCAGATTGAGCTGGTCCATGGCCGCCACGGTCACGGCGAAGAAGTCATGCTGGTCGGGTGCATAGATGAAGATCTGCGTGCCACCTTCGAACTCGCGCTGGGTCGTTTCTTTGATCAGCACCAGCGGACCGCCATCGGCGGGCTGTTGCAGGATGGCCTCGGTGTGCAGGGCAACGTCGGCCGAGCTATGGCGCAGGAAGTAGTCATCGCCCAGCTGTGACCAGAGCTGCTCGACATCATCCTGGTCGGTGCCGCCGCGCACCAGAATGTCCAGCGCAGCGCTTTGGGTCTGGCGGATCTGTTCTTCACGGTCCACCGGGTTTTCCAGGCCGCGGCGCAAGGCGCGCTTGGTTTCGGTGTAGAGCTGGCGCAACAGGCTGGCGCGCCAGGAGTTCCACAGCGTCGGGTTGGTGGCGTTGATATCGGCGACGGTCAATACGTAGAGGTAGTCGAGGTGGGTTTCATCGACCACGATCTGGGCAAAGTCGTGGATGACCTGCGGGTCCGAGAGGTCCTTGCGCTGGGCGGTGGTCGACATCACGAGGTGGTTTTGCACCAGCCAGACGATCAGGCGCGTGTCCCAGAGCGGCAACTGGTGGCGAATGCAGAACGCCTCGGCATCCACGGCGCCAATCTCGGAGTGATCGCCGTGACGGCCCTTGCCGATGTCGTGGTAAAGCCCGGCCAGGTAGATCAGTTCAGGCTTGGGCAGCTTGGCCATCAACTTGCTGGCCAGCGGGAATTTCTCGGACACCTGGGTGTACTGCAACTTGCGCAGGTGTTTGATCAGATTCAGGGTGTGGGCGTCGACCGTATAAATGTGGAACAGGTCGTGCTGCATTTGCCCGACGATAAAACCGAATTCGGGCAGGTAGCGCCCCAGGATGCCGTAGCGGTTCATCCGGCGCAGGTTGCGGTGGATGCCGATCTTGCACTTGAACAGCTCGATAAACAGGCTGGTGTTGCGGATGTCTTTACGGAAATCGTCGTCGATCAGGTAGCGGTGTTCGCGTAAAAGGCGAATCGTGTCGGCCCGCACGCCCTTGATTTCGGGGTGTTGGGCCATCAGCAGGAAAATTTCGAGCATGGCAAACGGCGTGCGCTTGAACACGTAGTCGCTGGTGGCTTCGATGTAACCATCGTGCAGCTGGAAGCGCGAGTTCAGCGGCGTTGGCGGCGCTTCGTCTTCGGGGGCGAGGATCACCTCTTCGAAGTGCTGGATGATCAGGTCGCTGAGCTGGGCAATGCTCATGACCACCCGGTAGTACTGCTGCATGAAGTTTTCGATGGTCTGCTTGGCATCTTCGCCGGTAAAGCCAAGCAGTTCGGCGATGCTGCGCTGATGATCGAACAGCAGGCGGTCTTCGGAGCGGCCTGCGAGCATGTGCAGGGCATAGCGCACCTTCCACAGAAACTCTTGGGAAGACGCAAGCAGGGCGTGTTCGCTCTCGACCAGGAAGCCTTCGCCGGCCAGGGCGCGCAGGTTCAGGGTGCCGTACTGGCGACGGGCTACCCACAAAATGGTCTGGATATCGCGCAGGCCGCCAGGGGAGCCTTTGACGTTGGGTTCCAGGTTGTATTCGGTGTCGTTGTACTTGTGGTGACGGGCTTTTTGCTCGGCGCGCTTGGCCAGAAAAAAGTCCTTGCTGGGCCACATATGTGCGGTGCTGGTGACATCCAGCATGCGTTGGCGCAAATGTTCGGGGCCCGCCACGGTGCGGCTTTCCATCAGGTTGGTGATGATGGTCAGGTCGGCACGGGCTTGTTCGGCGCACTCATCCACCGAGCGCACGCTCTGGCCGACTTCCAGGCCAATGTCCCAGAGTAGCGTCAGAAAGCGTTCGATGGAGTCGCGGAAAATTTCGTGATCAGCGTTGTCCAGCAGGATCAACAGATCGATGTCGGAGTAGGGGTGCAGTTCGCCACGGCCATAGCCGCCGACGGCGACCAGGGCGATGTCGGCCTGGTCGCTCCAGCTGAACTGATCCCACGCCTGTTGCAGGATGTTATCGACGAACCATGCACGGTCTTCGATCAGACGGCGAATATCGCGCCCTTTTTTGAAGCGTTCGTCGAGCACCTCTCGTGCCTGGCGGATCGCCTTTTTGAATGCGGCAATGGGGCTTGCCTTTAATGCCAGCTCGGCCTGGAACTGGCCGCGGTCAAAAAGTTCTGGATCCACCTGCGGCATCGATTGGCATTCCTTTCGTGGGTTTTACTATTTAAACGGTGACAGCAGGCAAGTATCAGGCCGAGACGCGCGGGATGGTGTCATCGCTACGCAGGGTGAAAATCTCGTAACCGGTGTCGGTCACCAGCAGGGTGTGTTCCCACTGTGCAGACAGCTTGCGGTCCTTGGTGATTGCGGTCCAGCCATCGCCCAGCACCTTGGTGTCGGCTTTGCCCTGGTTGATCATCGGCTCGATGGTGAAGGTCATGCCGGCCTTGAGTTCCATGCCGGTGCCTGCGCGGCCGTAGTGCAGGATTTGCGGCTCTTCGTGGAACACCTTGCCGATGCCGTGGCCGCAGAACTCGCGTACCACCGAGAAGCCGTTCTTTTCAGCGTGCTTCTGGATCACTTCGCCGATATCGCCCAGGCGGCAGCCCGGTTTGACGATCTCGATGGCCTTGTACATGCATTCCTGGGTCACTTGCGACAGGCGCTCGGCCCAAACCGGTACTTTACCGACGTGGAACATGCGGCTGGTGTCTCCGTGGTAGCCATCCTTGATCACCGTGACGTCGATGTTCAGGGTGTCACCGTCTTTCAGGGCCTTGTCGCCAGGGATGCCGTGGCACACCACATGGTTGATCGACGTGCAGATGGACTTCGGGAAGCCTTTATAGTTGAGCGGAGCAGGGATGGCCTGCTGCACGTTGACTATATAGTCGTGGCAGATGCGGTCCAGCTCTTCGGTGGTAACGCCGGGCTTGACGTGCTCGGCAATCATTTCCAGGACTTCGGCGGCCAGTTTGCCGGCGATACGCATTTTTGCGATGTCCTCGGGGGTTTTGAGGGTGACGGTCATTCGGGCTCTCTTCGCGCGTTGGCGCTCATCATCAGGATTGCGGGTGTGCTGTGTATAGCTGCACACCGTCATAAAAACGCGATTCTAACAGACGGTCGGCGTTAATCATGAGCCTCTCGCCATCGCTTCTCTTAATAGAATGGGGCATTCTGGGCCTATTCCAAGGCGTGCGCAAAAGCGTCTGGAATAAAGTCAGAATCCGCACTTCGTTTTTTGACCATCTTGTGGTATAAAATGCGCCGCTTTGCGGGTATAGCCCGCAGAGCACAAACCCACACACGTGTCGACACGATGACCTGGGTGCCTTCAGCTTGAAGCTGCTGGTTGGTCGTTGGGATACGTGGAGGCCTAACCCGACTTATTAAGGAACTATCATGTCCCAAGTCAACATGCGCGATATGCTGAAGGCCGGTGTGCACTTCGGTCACCAAACCCGTTACTGGAACCCGAAGATGGGTAAATACATCTTTGGCGCGCGTAACAAGATCCACATCATCAACCTTGAAAAAACCCTGCCAATGTTCAACGAAGCTCTGACTTTCGTAGAGCGTCTGGCCCAGGGCAAAAACAAGATTCTGTTCGTCGGCACCAAGCGTTCCGCTGGCAAGATCGTTGCTGAAGAAGCAGCACGTTGCGGTTCGCCGTACGTGGATCACCGCTGGTTGGGCGGCATGCTCACCAACTTCAAAACCATTCGTGCTTCGATCAAGCGTCTGCGTGACCTTGAAATCCAGGCAGAAGACGGTACTTTCGCCAAGCTGACCAAGAAAGAGGCGCTGATGCGCACTCGCGATCTGCAGAAGCTGGATCGTAGCCTGGGTGGTATCAAGGACATGGGCGGTCTGCCAGACGCACTGTTCGTTATCGACGTTGACCACGAGCGTATCGCGATCACCGAAGCTAACAAGTTGGGCATCCCGGTAATCGGCGTTGTCGACACCAACAGCAGCCCAGAAGGTGTTGACTACATCATCCCGGGTAACGATGACGCAATCCGCGCTATCCAGCTGTACATGGGTGCGATGGCTGATGCTGTGATCAAAGGCCGTAACCACGTTGCTGGCGGCACCGACGTTTTCGTCGAAGAAGCTCCAGCTGCAGCGGTAGTTGAAGGCTGAGTAATTAACGCCTAGCGTTTACTCAGTACGCAAAAAGGGGGCTTGGCCCCCTTTTTGCCACCTCGAGATCCATCTGTTGGAAGTGTCCTTGCTGTTGCTGTATTAGATCGCGTCTAACAGGTTGCTTCGAGGCATGCTTCACACGAATTGAACGCCCGTTCGGTCGGGTGGAATGGTTGAAAACCTATCCAAGAGGAATTTTGAAATGGCAGAGATTACTGCAGCGTTGGTTAAAGAACTGCGTGAGCGTACTGGCGAAGGCATGATGGATTGCAAGAAAGCCTTGACCAAGGCTGGCGGCGACATCGAAAAAGCCATTGATGACATGCGTGCTTCGGGCGCCATCAAGGCAGCCAAAAAAGCAGGTAACGTTGCTGCTGAAGGCGCTATCGCAGTTAAAGTTGCGGAAGACAACAAGTCTGCCGTTATTCTTGAAGTTAACTCGCAAACCGACTTCCTGGCTCTGCAAGAAGACTTCAAAAACTTCGTCGCTGCCAGCGTTGAAAAAGCCTTTGCTGACAAATTGACCGACGCAGCTCCGCTGATCGCCGCTCAAGAAGAAGCTCGTCTGATTCTGGTTGGTAAAGTAGGCGAAAACGTAAACATTCGCCGCCTGGCGCGCATCGAAGGCGACGTTGTTGACGCTTACCTGCACGGCAACAAAATCGGTGTTGTAGTTGCTCTGAAAGGCGGCAACGCTGAGCTGGCTCGTGACATCGCCATGCACGTAGCTGCAAGCAACCCAGAGTTCCTGCTGCCATCGCAAGTTTCCGCTGATGCTATCGAACGCGAAAAAACCGTGTTCATGAGCCTCAACGAAGACAAGATCAAAGGCAAGCCAGCAGAAATCGTTGAAAAAATGGTTGCCGGTCGCATCAGCAAGTTCCTGGCTGAAGCCAGCCTGGTTGAGCAAGCGTTCGTTAAGAACCCGGAAATCAAAGTCGGCGAACTGGCCAAGAAAGCCGGCGCTGAAATCGTTTCCTTCACTTACTTCAAAGTAGGTGATGGCATCGAGAAGCCAGTTGACGACTTCGCTGCCGAAGTTGCTGCTCAAGTGGCTGCAAGCAAGCAATAAGACGGTTTTAAACTGTCGACCCGAAGAGGCTGCCCGCTCACGCGCGCAGCCTCTTTTCAAATGGGAGGGGATTTTTCCTTCTCGGCGGAACCGGTTTGCAAAATCGTGTTCCGATGGTGCTGCTGTGTAGCACCAGGTTAGAACAAGCGCGGGTTGAAAAATGACCTCGCACAGATTATCTATAAAACGCGGCAGGAGAGATTCGCAATGGCTCAGCAGGGCAGTGGTTATCAAGCTCGCTATAAACGCATTCTACTCAAGCTAAGCGGCGAAGCCCTGATGGGCTCTGAAGAGTTCGGGATCGACCCCAAAGTACTCGACCGCATGGCACTGGAAGTCGGCCAGCTGGTCGGTATCGGTGTTCAGGTAGGATTGGTAATTGGCGGTGGCAACCTGTTCCGTGGTGCAGCACTGAGTGCCGCAGGCATGGACCGTGTAACTGGCGACCATATGGGAATGCTGGCTACCGTGATGAACGCCCTGGCCATGCGCGATGCGCTGGAACGTGCGAATATCTCCGCCATCGTTATGTCGGCTATTTCCATGGTGGGCGTGACTGATCATTACGATCGTCGCAAGGCCATGCGTCACCTGAACGCCAAGGATGTAGTGATTTTCGCTGCGGGTACCGGTAATCCTTTCTTTACGACGGATTCGGCTGCCTGTTTGCGTGCCATCGAAATCGATGCCGATGTAGTGCTCAAGGCAACCAAGGTTGACGGCGTGTACACCGCAGACCCATTCAAAGACCCGCATGCCGAGAAGTTCGATCATCTGACTTACGATGAAGTGCTGGATCGCAAGCTGGGTGTAATGGACCTGACAGCCATCTGTCTGTGCCGCGACCACAAAATGCCATTGCGTGTATTTAATATGAACAAGCCCGGCGCCCTGCTCAATATTGTCCATGGCGGCGCTGAAGGCACTCTGATCGAGGAAGGTCAACAATGATCAACGAAATCAAAAAAGACGCACAAACGCGCATGCAGAAATCGCTGGACTCTCTGTCCCATGCATTTGGCCAGATTCGTACCGGCAAGGCTCACCCAAGCATCCTGGGCAGCGTGATGGTGCCTTACTACGGCTCGGATACTCCGATCAGCCAGGTAGCAAACATCACCGTTAAAGATTCCCGCACCCTGCAAGTTGTTGCGTTCGAACGCAACATGCTCGGCGCGGTAGACAAGGCCATCCAGAGCGCTGGCCTGAACCTCAATCCGACCAACCTGGGCGAATTGTTGCTGATCTCCATGCCGGCCCTGACTGAAGAAACCCGTAAGGTTTTCGCCAAACAGGCTCGTGATGCTGCTGAAGACGCTCGTATTGCCGTGCGCAATATCCGTCGCGACGCCTTGAGCCAGTTGAAAGACCTGGTCAAGGAAAAGGAAATCAGCGAAGACGAAGAGCGTCGTGCTGCTGACGATATCCAGAAACTGACCGACAAGGCAGTCGCTGATATCGAAGTGGCAACCAAGCAGAAAGAAGCGGACCTGATGGCCGTATAAGGGTCAGGGCGTTTTATGGAAAAGACGAAGCAGGCTGACCCGTCATCTGTTCCGCGACATGTCGCGATCATCATGGACGGTAATAATCGCTGGGCGAAAAAACGCTTTATGCCGGGTGTTGCCGGGCATAAGGCGGGTGTGGATGCGGTTCGTGCGGTAATTGAAGTATGTGCCCAGGCCAAGGTCGAGGTACTTACGTTATTCGCGTTTTCCAGTGAAAACTGGCAGCGCCCTGCAGCTGAAGTCAGTGCCTTGATGGATTTGTTCTTCAGGGCACTGCGTCGTGAGGCCAAGCGCCTCAACGAAAACGACATCAGCCTGCGGATCATTGGCGACCGCTCGCGCTTTCACCCGGACTTGCAAAAGGCGATGCGTGAAGCGGAAGAAATGACGGTGGGCGAGGGCCGCTTTGTGCTGCAGATTGCCGCCAATTACGGCGGTCAGTGGGACATTGCCCAAGCCGCGCAGCAGCTTGCGCGTCAGGTCCAGGCAGGTCATCTGCAACCTGAGGACATCACTCCCGGGTTGTTGCAGACCTGCCTGGTGACAGGTGATCTGCCATTGCCTGACCTGTGCATCCGCACCGGTGGCGAGCATCGCATCAGCAATTTCTTGCTGTGGCAGCTGGCCTACTCCGAGTTGTACTTCTCCGACCTGTTCTGGCCGGACTTCAAACACGAGGCCATGCGTCATGCATTGGCTGATTTCGCTTCTCGCCAGCGCCGCTTCGGTAAAACGAGCGAGCAGGTTGAGGCTGGAGCCCGGATTTAATGCTTAAACAACGAATCATCACTGCACTCATCTTGCTGCCAATTGCCTTGTGCGGTTTTTTTCTGCTCGAGGGCAGCGGTTTTGCGCTGTTTATTGGCGTGGTCGTTACCCTGGGTGCCTGGGAGTGGGCGCGTCTTGCCGGCTTTGAGGCTCAATCTGCACGGGTTGTATTTGCCGCTGTAGTGGCCTTGTTGCTGTTCGGTCTGCATATTTTCCCTGACCTGGCACCGTGGGTGCTGGGTGCGGCCGTGTTGTGGTGGGCAGCAGCAACCTTTCTGGTGCTGACCTTCCCGCAGTCGGCCGTGCATTGGTCGAGCATTGCGACCAAGCTGGTCATTGGCTTGTTGATCCTGTTACCGGCCTGGCAAGGCCTGGTGTTGATCAAGGCCATGCCGTTGGGTAATTGGCTGATCATGGCGGTGATGATTCTGGTGTGGGGCGCAGATATCGGCGCTTACTTTTCCGGTCGCAAGTTTGGCAAGCGCAAGCTCGCCCCTAAAGTCAGCCCGGGCAAAAGCTGGGAAGGTGTCTTTGGCGGCTTGTTGCTGAGCTTGCTGATCACGGCTGCGGTGGGTGTTGTGCGCGACTGGAGCGCTTCCCAGATGTTTGCCGCGCTGGCAGGCGCCGCCGTGATCGTACTGATCTCGGTGGTAGGCGACCTCACAGAAAGCATGTTCAAGCGTCAGGCCGGAGTCAAAGACAGCAGTAACTTGCTGCCTGGCCATGGCGGCGTTCTGGATCGCATCGACAGCCTCACGGCAGCGATCCCTGTATTTGCTGTATTGCTGTGGATGGCGGCCTCATGAGTCGTCCACAACAGATTACTGTTCTGGGTGCGACGGGCTCCATTGGCCTGAGTACCCTGGATGTTGTTGCACGTCACCCTGATCGGTACCAGGTCTTCGGCCTGAGTGGATATAGCCGTATCGCCGAGTTACTGGCCTTGTGCATCAAGCATCGTCCGCAGGTTGTAGTTGTGCCTCATGAGCACACTGCCAGCCAGCTGCAGGCTGACCTGCGCGCTGCAGGGCTCAACACCGAAGTGCTGGTGGGTGAGGAGGGCTTGTGTCAGATAGCCTCCGCGCCTGAAGTTGACTCGGTGATGGCGGCAATCGTGGGCGCTGCGGGCCTTCGTCCAACGCTGGCGGCAGTGAATGCCGGCAAGAAGATCTTGTTGGCGAACAAGGAAGCACTGGTGATGACGGGCGACCTGTTCATGCAGGCCGTGCGTCGCAGTGGCTCGGTATTGCTGCCGATTGACAGTGAGCACAATGCGATCTTCCAGTGTTTGCCACAGGATTTCGCGCGCGGACTGGGAGCTGTGGGTGTTCGTCGGATTCTTCTGACAGCGTCTGGTGGTCCTTTCCGTGAAACGCCCCTGGCCGAACTTGAACACGTTACGCCGGATCAAGCCTGCGCCCATCCCAACTGGTCGATGGGGCGCAAGATTTCGGTGGATTCGGCCAGCATGATGAACAAGGGCCTTGAATTGATCGAGGCTTGCTGGTTGTTCGATGCCAGGCCGGACCAGGTTGAAGTGGTTATCCATCCGCAAAGCGTGATCCATTCGCTGGTCGATTATGTGGATGGCTCGGTGCTGGCCCAGTTGGGCAATCCGGATATGCGTACCCCTATTGCCAATGCCCTGGCCTGGCCAGAGCGCATTGACTCGGGTGTTGCGCCGCTGGACCTGTTTGCTGTCGCGCGGCTGGACTTTCAGCGCCCGGACGAGCAACGTTTCCCTTGCTTGCGTCTGGCTCGCGAGGCGGCCATGGCAGGTAATAGCGCGCCAGCGATGCTCAATGCGGCGAACGAGGTTGCGGTCGCAGCTTTTCTGGATGGACGAATCCGCTATCCGCAGATCGCCCGTATTATTCAAGACGTGTTAAATAGCGAGCCTGTGGTCGCCGTAGACGAACTGGAGGCGGTATTTGCCGCTGATGGCAAGGCTCGAGTGCTGGCTGAGCAGTGGTTGAGCCGTAACGGCTGAAAAGTGGTGCTTGCCGGAACCGGACAGAATCGCGGAGAAAGTAGATGAGTGCGCTCTATATGATTGTTGGCACCCTGGTGGCATTGGGGGTGTTGGTCACTTTTCATGAATTCGGTCACTTTTGGGTGGCGCGCCGTTGTGGCGTGAAGGTTCTGCGTTTCTCCGTGGGCTTCGGTACACCCCTGCTGCGCTGGCATGACCGCCAGGGTACCGAATTTGTCGTCGCCGCGATCCCGTTGGGCGGCTACGTAAAAATGCTCGACGAGCGCGAAGGCGAGGTGCCGGCCGACCAGCTCGATCAATCGTTCAATCGCAAAACAGTCGGCCAGCGCATTGCTATTGTCGCTGCCGGGCCAATCGCCAACTTTATGCTGGCGATGGTTTTTTTCTGGGTGTTGGCAATGATGGGCAGCCAGCAAGTGCGGCCGGTCATTGGCGCGGTAGAAAGCGGCAGTCTGGCGGCACAGGCAGGTCTGGTGGCGGGTCAGGAAATCGTGTCCATTGATGGCGAGCCAACCACCGGCTGGTCCAATGTCAATCTTCAACTGGTTCGTCGCCTGGGCGAAAGTGGTTCCATGCAGGTTGTCGTGCGCGAGCCCGGCTCCACCGCTGAAGCTTTGCACCAACTTGTATTGAAGGACTGGCTCAAGGCTGCTGATGAGCCGGACCCTATCGCCTCTTTGGGTATTCGCCCTTGGCGTCCCGAGTTGCCTGCGGTTCTGGCAGAGCTCGACCCGAAAGGACCGGCCCAGGCTGCCGGGCTTAAAACCGGTGACAAGCTGCTGGCCATGAATGATCAGGTGGTCAAGGACTGGCAGCAGGTCGTGGACTGGGTGCGTGTTCACCCTGAAGCCCGCGTTGTATTGCGTGTAGAGCGTGATGGCGTGCCTGTCGATATTCCGGTCACGCTGGCTGCTCGCGGCGAAGGCAAGGCGGCAACCGGGTATCTGGGTGCCGGGGTGAAGGGTATCGATTGGCCACCATCGATGATTCGTGAGGTCAGTTATGGCCCGCTTGCCGCAATCGGTGAAGGGGCAAAACGCACCTGGACCATGAGCATTTTGACGCTCGACTCACTCAAGAAAATGTTGTTCGGCGAGCTCTCGGTAAAAAACTTGAGTGGACCGATAACCATTGCTAAAGTGGCGGGCGCTTCTGCCCAGTCGGGTGTCGCGGACTTCCTGAATTTTCTGGCTTATCTGAGTATCAGCCTGGGAGTTCTGAACTTGTTGCCCATACCAGTACTGGATGGGGGGCATTTGTTGTTTTATCTGATCGAGTGGGCGCGTGGTCGTCCCTTGTCGGATCGGGTGCAGGGTTGGGGAATGCAGATCGGTATCAGCTTGGTGGTCGGGGTGATGTTACTTGCCTTGATCAACGACCTGGGCCGTCTGTAAACGCTTCGCTGAATTGCGAATCTGCCGCATTTTGCGGCAGTTTGTTTATTGCCAGTTGGAATAAGAAAGGACTTCATGAAACGTCTGCTGCTAACTGCGGTTCTCGCCGTACTGATGATCGCCGAAGTTCACGCCGAGTCCTTCACTATCTCTGATATCCGTGTCAACGGGCTCCAGCGGGTTTCCGCCGGTAGCGTGTTTGGCGCGTTGCCTCTGAACGTAGGTGAGACCGCGGATGACCGCCGCTTGGTGGAATCCACTCGTGCGTTGTTCAAAACCGGGTTCTTTCAGGATATCCAACTGGGTCGTGATGGCAATGTGCTTGTTATTACGGTTGTCGAACGTCCTTCCGTCTCGAGCATCACCATTGACGGGAACAAGGCGATCTCCACTGATGACCTGATGAAAGGTCTGAAACAGTCGGGGCTGGCCGAAGGTGAGATTTTCCAGCGCGCCACCCTTGAAGGCGTGCGCAACGAGCTGCAACGTCAGTATGTTGCCCAAGGCCGCTACTCGGCGACGGTAGACACCGAAGTGGTACCTGAGCCGCGTAACCGCGTTGCCTTGAAGGTCAATATCAACGAAGGCACCGTTGCGGCTATCCAGCACATCAACGTGGTGGGTAACACTGTCTTCCCTGAAGCAGATCTGGTTGACCTGTTCGAGCTGAAAACCACGAACTGGTTGTCGTTCTTCAAGAATGACGACAAGTACGCACGTGAAAAGCTGTCGGGTGACCTGGAGCGCCTGCGTTCTTACTACCTTGATCGCGGCTATATCAATATGGATATCGCTTCGACCCAGGTATCGATCACGCCTGACAAGAAAAGCGTCTACATCACGGTCAACGTGAATGAAGGCGAAAAGTACAACGTCGGTGAAGTGAAGCTGAGCGGTGATCTCAAGGTTCCTGAAGACCAGATCAAGTCGCTGTTGCTGGTTCAGCCGGGCCAGGTGTTCTCGCGCAAGCTGATGACCACCACCTCCGAGTTGATTACCCGTCGTCTGGGTAACGAAGGCTACACCTTCGCCAACGTCAACGGCGTACCTCAGCCAAACCCTGAAGATCACACTGTAGCCATTACCTTTGTGGTTGACCCGGGCAAGCGTGCTTACGTTAACCGCATCAACTACCGTGGCAACACCAAGTCGGCAGACGAAGTACTGCGTCGCGAAATGCGCCAGATGGAAGGTGGCTGGGCGTCGACTTACCTGATTGACCAGTCCAAGGTTCGCCTTGAGCGTCTGGGCTTCTTCAAGGAAGTAAACGTAGAAACGCCTGCAGTACCCGGTACGGACGATCAGGTTGACGTTAACTACGCAGTTGAAGAACAAGCATCGGGCTCGATCACCGCCAGCGTTGGTTTTGCGCAGAGCGCAGGCCTGATCCTTGGTGGTTCGATCACCCAGAACAACTTCCTGGGCACGGGTAACAAGGTCAGCCTCGGTTTGACCCGTAGCGAATACCAGAGCCGTTACAACTTCAGTTATGTCGATCCGTACTGGACTGCTGATGGCGTGAGCCTGGGTTACAACGCCTTCTACCGCACCACTGACTACAAAGAGCTGGACGTTGACGTAGCAAACTATTCGGTGGACAGCCTGGGCGCTGGTATCACCATGGGCTACCCGATCAGCGACACATCGCGTCTGACATACGGTCTGACCGTGCAGCAGGATGAAATCAGTACTGGTCAATACACCGTTGATGAGATCTTCGACTTCGTAAACCGCGAAGGCGACAAGTACCTCAACTTCAAGGCGTCGGTAGGCTGGTCAGAATCGACTCTGAACAAAGGCGTATTGCCAACTCGTGGCAGCTCGCAGAGCCTGGTACTGGAATCCACGATTCCTGGCAGCGATCTGCAGTTCTATAAACTGGATTACCGTGCACAGTTGTTCCAGCCACTGACTGATACCTACACCATGCGTCTGCACACAGAGCTGGGCTATGGTGATGGTTATGGTTCGACCGCTGGTCTGCCGTTCTATGAGAACTACTACGCCGGTGGTTTCAACTCGGTACGTGGTTTCAAAGACAGCACCCTGGGCCCGCGCAGTACTCCAAGCCGCGGCAATAACCCCGGCACTATTGCTGACCCGGATCAAGACCCGCTGCCATTTGGTGGTAACGTGCTGATCCAGGGTGGTGTTGAAGTTCTGTTCCCGATGCCGTTCGTGAAAGATCAGCGCTCCCTGCGGACCTCCGTATTCTGGGATGTGGGTAACGTGTTCGACACCAACTGCAAGGGCGACACCAAAGATTGCGATATTGGCTTCAGTAATTTGGCCAGTTCTGTCGGTGTTGGTGTGACTTGGGTTACTGCGCTTGGCCCGCTGAGCTTCAGCTTGGCCATGCCGATCAAGAAACCGGATGACGCAGACACCCAAGTGTTCCAATTCTCCCTCGGCCAGACTTTCTAAAGCCTGACTTCAGATACAGACAACGGATTTTTTAGGAGTGCATCGTGCGTAAGTTGACTCAATTGGTTCTCCTGGCTTCGGTTCTGGTAGCAGGTCCGGCGTTTGCCGACATGAAAATTGCCGTACTGAACTATCAGATGGCCTTGCTGGAATCCGACGCCGCCAAGCGTTATGCCGTGGATGCCGAGAAAAAATTCGGTCCGCAACTGACCAAACTGAAAAGCCTGGAAAGCAGTGCCAAAGGCATCCAGGATCGTCTGGTCAAGGGCGGCGACAAAATGCAGCAAGGCGAGCGTGAGCGTCTGGAGCTTGAATTCAAGCAAAAGGCTCGTGACTTTCAGTTCCAGTCTAAAGAGCTGAATGAAGCCAAAGCCGTTGCGGATCGTGAAATGCTGAAGCAGCTGAAGCCGAAACTGGACAGCGCTGTTGAAGAAGTCATCAAAAAAGGCGCCTTTGACCTGGTGTTCGAGCGTGGTGCTGTGATTGATGTTAAACCTCAGTACGACATCACTCGCCAAGTTATCGAGCGCATGAATCAGCTGAAGTAATTATGACTGCGACTATAAAACTCGGCCAATTGGCCGAGTTCCTGGGAGCCACCTTGCGTGGCTCTGCGGAGAAAGAAATCACTGGGCTAGCCACTTTACAAGAGGCTGGCCCAGCTCAGTTGAGCTTTCTGGCCAACCCCCAGTACCGAAAATTCCTGGTTGATTGTCAGGCTGGAGCTGTATTGCTCAAGGCTGCCGATGCCGAGGAATATGCCGGTGATGCACTGGTTGTTCCCGATCCTTATCTGGCCTATGCCCGAATTTCACACCTGTTCGACCCAAAGCCCAAAGCAACTGCCGGGGTTCACCCTTCAGCGGTGATTGCTGCTGACGCAGTGGTTGACCCTGCGGCCAGCATTGGCGCATTTGCGGTAATCGAAAGTGGTGCGCGGATTGCTGCAGGCGTTACCGTTGGCCCGCATTGCTTTATCGGTGCGCGCTGCGAGATCGGCGAAGGTGGCTGGCTGGCTCCCCGAGTGACGCTTTATCACGATGTACGCATCGGCAAGCGCGTGGTGATTCAGTCCGGTGCCGTCCTGGGTGGTGAAGGTTTTGGCTTTGCCAACGAGAAGGGTGTGTGGCAGAAGATCGCGCAGATTGGTGGTGTAACCATCGGTGATGATGTCGAAATTGGCGTTAACACCGCCATCGACCGCGGTGCCTTGGCTGACACGCTGATCGGTAATGGCGTCAAGCTGGACAACCAGATCCAGATCGCACACAACGTTCAGATCGGTGACCATACGGCCATGGCGGCCTGTGTGGGGATTTCCGGTAGCACTAAAATCGGCAAGCACTGCATGTTGGCAGGCGGTGTCGGTTTGGTGGGGCACATTGAAGTTTGTGACAATGTGTTCTTGACTGGCATGACCATGGTGACCCACTCGATTACCGAGCCGGGTGCCTATTCTTCCGGTACCGCAATGCAGCCAGCGGCTGAGTGGCGCAAAAGTGCGGCACGCATTCGTCAGCTGGACGATATAGCCCGGCGGTTGAAACAACTGGAAAAGCGCGTCGGGAAGTGACCCCCGGCGGTAAAGCTTCTTCAAAAGGCTAATACAATTTCCATATCAAGACAGCAGAACCTCTGATTTGCTTCCTTGATTTGCTAGAGGAGCGCGCCTTACTCGCGCGCGCCCAATCTTTATTACAGGCTTCCCCACGAAATGATGGACATCAACGAGATTCGCGAATATCTGCCCCACCGTTACCCGTTCCTGCTGGTGGACCGAGTGGTGGATCTGGATGTCGAGAACAAGCGCATTCGTGCCTACAAGAATGTCAGCATCAATGAGCCTTTCTTCAATGGCCACTTCCCGGCGCACCCGATCATGCCCGGCGTGCTGATCATTGAGGCGATGGCCCAGGCTGCCGGCATTCTTGGCTTCAAGATGATGGACCTCAAGCCAGCTGACGGCACGCTCTATTACTTCGTAGGCTCCGACAAGTTGCGCTTCCGTCAGCCCGTGCTGCCAGGGGATCAGTTGATCCTTGAGGCCAAGTTCCTGAGCTGCAAGCGCTCCATCTGGAAGTTTGAATGCCAGGCAACGGTTGACGGCAAAGCGGTATGCTCGGCTGAAATCATCTGTGCGGAACGCAAACTATGAGTTTGATTGACCCTCGCGCAATCATCGATCCGACGGCCATACTGGCCGACGACGTCGAGGTCGGCCCTTGGTCGATCGTCGGCGCAGGTGTGGAAATCGGCGAGGGGACAGTGATTGGGCCGCATGTGATTCTCAAGGGCCCAACCAGGATCGGTAAGCACAATCGCATCTACCAGTTTTCTTCGGTAGGCGAGGACACGCCTGATCTGAAGTACAAAGGTGAGGAAACCCGCCTGGTGATTGGTGACCACAACGTTATTCGTGAAGGGGTCACCATCCATCGCGGGACAATTCAGGACCGTGCCGAAACAACGCTGGGTGATCACAACCTGGTGATGGCCTATGCCCATATCGGGCATGACAGCGTTATCGGCAACCATTGCATCCTGGTCAACAACTCCGCACTGGCGGGCCATGTGCACATGGGGGACTGGGCGATCCTGTCAGGTTTTACCCTGGTTCATCAGTTCTGCCATATTGGTGCCCATAGTTTTTCGGGCATGGGCACAGCCATTGGCAAGGACGTACCTGCGTTTGTGACCGTGTTTGGCAGCCCTGCGCAAGCGCGCAGCATGAACTTTGAAGGCATGCGCCGGCGTGGTTTCAGTGAAGATGCCATTCATGCGCTGCGTCGCGCCTACAAGGTGGTTTACCGTCAGGGGCTGACCGTTGATCAGGCGCTGGCCGAGTTGGCCGAGCCTGCCACCCAGTTCCCGGAAGTCGCCATGTTTGTCGAGTCCATCCAGTCTTCAACCCGCGGCATTACGCGCTAGTCATGGCCAGATTGCGTATTGCGCTGGTGGCGGGGGAGGCCTCGGGCGACATATTGGGCTCGGGGTTGATGCGGGCACTCAAGGCTCAGCATGCTGATATCGAATTTATCGGTGTTGGCGGCCCATTGATGGAGGCCGAGGGCATGAGCTCTTACTTCCCGATGGAGCGCCTGTCTGTGATGGGCCTGGTTGAAGTGCTGGGCCGCCTGCGTGAGCTGCTCAAGCGCCGCAAGCTCCTGGTGCAGACTCTGATTGCTGAAAAACCCGATGTATTTATCGGTATCGATGCGCCTGACTTCACCCTCAATATCGAACTTCAATTACGTCGTGCCGGGATCAAAACCGTGCATTACGTCAGCCCGTCCGTATGGGCGTGGCGGCAGAAGCGAGTGCTGAAAATTCGCGAAGGCTGCGATTTGATGCTCACGCTATTGCCTTTCGAGGCCCGATTCTACGAAGAGCACGGGGTACCGGTGCGTTTCGTTGGGCATTCGCTGGCGGACACCATCCCTCTTGAAGCTGACCGAGCCGGTGCTCGCGCCGAGTTGGGGCTGCCTGACGGCCCGCTGGTCGCTTTGATGCCCGGCAGCCGTGGTGGCGAAGTGGGCAAGCTCGGTGGGTTGTTTCTCGATGCTGCACAAAAAATTCGTGATGCCCGACCTGATGTGCGTTTTGTATTGCCTTGCGCCAATGCCGCTCGTCGCGAACAAATCGAACAGTTGCTGGTGGGGCGTGACCTGCCGTTGACCCTGCTGAATGGCCAGTCACACCTGGCATTGGCGGCCTGCGATGCGGTGCTGATCGCTTCAGGTACGGCAACCCTTGAGGCTTTGCTCTACAAGCGGCCGATGGTAGTGGCTTATCGCCTGGCGCGTCTGACGTTCTGGATTCTCAAGCGTCTGGTCAAAAGCCCGTACGTATCGTTGCCCAACTTGCTTGCGCAGCGGATGCTGGTGCCCGAGCTCTTGCAGGATGCCGCCACTCCCGAGGCGCTGGCTCAGACCTTGCTGCCTTTGCTGGAGGGTGGTGAAGAGCAAACCCGGGGCTTTGACGAGATTCATCGCACCTTGCGTCTCGACGCTTCCAATCAGGCCGCCAAAGCGGTGCTGGACCTGATCGCACAATCCAAGTGAGTAAAGTAACCATGCAAATCGGATTGGACTTCAACCTGGTCGATCTGGTCGAAGATCTCGTGGCCGGAGTCGACGAAGTAGGCCGTGGCCCATTGTGCGGTGCTGTCGTGACGGCCGCCGTAATTCTGGATCCCGCCCGGCCTATCGCAGGGCTCAACGACTCGAAAAAACTCACCGAGGCACGTCGTGAAAAACTCTATGACGAAATCTGTGAGAAAGCCCTGAGCTGGTGCATTGCACGGGCGGAAGTCGAAGAAATCGATGAGCTGAATATTCTGCATGCCACCATGCTGGCCATGCAGCGCGCCGTGGAAGGGCTGAGCATCACCCCTAAACTGGCGATGATTGACGGCAATCGCTGCCCCAAGCTGGCCATGCCTGCTGAAGCCGTGGTGAAAGGCGACAGTAAAGTGCCGGCCATTGCCGCGGCATCGATCCTGGCCAAGGTCAGTCGTGATCGTGAAATGGCTGCCTTTGAGTTGATCTACCCGGGCTATGGCATCGGTGGGCACAAGGGTTACCCGACGCCTGTGCACCTTGAAGCGCTCGAGCGTCTGGGGCCTACCCCGATTCACCGGCGCTCGTTTGGCCCGGTGCGTCGCGCATGGGAAGCGCTCGAGGTTTAGCCGCGAGGCTGATGTTTTTGCCAAGGCCCGGTACAATCCGGGCCTTGTTGTTTCTCAAAGCTTATAGACAGGATCACCATGCCGGCTTCATTCGTTCATCTGCGCCTGCACACTGAATATTCCCTGGTCGATGGCCTGGTGCGGATCAAACCGCTGATCAAAACCCTTGCGGGCATGAATATGCCCGCTGTCGCGGTGACTGATCAGAACAACATGTGCTCCCTGGTCAAATTCTACAAGGCAGCCATGGGCGGCGGCATCAAGCCAATCTGCGGTGCTGATCTGTGGTTGTCGAACAAGGACCCGGAAAACCCGGTGAGCCGTATCAGCCTGCTGGCGATGAACGGCGTGGGTTATCGCAACCTGACCGAGCTGATCTCCCGTGGTTTTATCGATGGCCAGCGCAACGGTCAGGTCATCATCGAGCGCGAGTGGGTGGCCGAGGCTGCTGAAGGCTTGATCATGCTTTCGGCGGCGAAGGAGGGCGAGATTGGTGTCGCGCTGATCAGTGGCAACACTGAAGAGGCCCAAGTTCTGGCGCGCGAATGGATGACGGTGTTCCCGGATCGTTTCTATCTGGAAGTTCAGCGCACCAAGCGCCCTAATGACGAAGAGCATCTGCACGCAGCGGTTGCGCTGGCTGAAGAGGTCGGCGCGCCACTTGTTGCGACAAACGACGTGCGCTTCTTGCGCCAAGAGGACTTCGAGGCTCACGAAACCCGCGTTTGCATCGGTGAGGGCCGCGCCCTCGATGACCCGCGTCGTTCCAAAAACTACAGTGACCAGCAGTACCTCAAAAGCGCCGAGGAAATGGCCGAGCTGTTCAGTGACTTGCCTGACGCACTGGCAAACTCGGTCGAAATCGCCAAGCGCTGCAATATTGAAGTCAAGCTGGGCAAGCACTTTTTGCCCAACTTCCCGATTCCCGATGGCATGACCATCGATGAGTATTTCCGCAAAGTGTCTTTTGATGGTCTGGAAGATCGCCTGAGCGTTCTGTTGCCCAAAGACACCACTGAAGATTACGAAACCAAGCGTCAGGTGTATGTCGACCGGCTGAACTTCGAGCTGGATATCATTATCCAGATGGGGTTCCCGGGTTACTTCCTGATCGTGATGGACTTCATCCAGTGGGCCAAGAGTAACGGCGTGCCAGTGGGGCCGGGCCGTGGTTCGGGTGCCGGGTCACTGGTGGCCTATGTGCAGAAAATTACTGACCTTGACCCTCTGGAATATGACCTGCTGTTCGAGCGATTCCTTAACCCGGAACGGGTATCGATGCCCGACTTCGACGTCGACTTCTGCATGGATGGTCGTGACCGGGTAATCGAGTATGTGGCCGAAAAATACGGTCGCAACGCGGTAAGTCAGATCATCACGTTTGGTTCGATGGCCGCCAAGGCGGTAATACGTGACGTGGCGCGGGTTCAGGGCAAGTCCTACGGGCTGGCGGATCGTCTGTCGAAGATGATTCCCTTCGAAGTCGGCATGACCCTGGAAAAAGCCTACGAGCAAGAAGAGATTCTGCGCGACTTCATCAAGGTAGATGAAGAGGCCGCCGAAATCTGGGAAATGGCTCGCAAGCTTGAAGGCGTTGTGCGCAACGTCGGTAAGCACGCCGGTGGTGTGGTTATCGCGCCGACCAAACTGACAGACTTTTCGCCGATTTACTGCGACGAAGAGGGCGGCGGCCTGGTTACCCAGTTCGACAAGGATGACGTTGAGTCTGCTGGCCTGGTGAAGTTCGACTTCCTGGGCTTGCGGACCCTGACGGTTATCGACTGGGCGCTGAAAACCATCAACCGTGATCGTGCCAAGGTTGACGAGCCACCACTGGATATCGCTTTTATCCCGCTGGACGACAAGCCTACGTACCAGCTGCTGCAAAAGGCCGAGACCACGGCGGTGTTCCAGCTCGAGTCGCGCGGCATGAAAGAGCTGATCAAAAAGCTCAAGCCCGACTGCCTGGAAGACTTGATCGCACTGGTGGCCCTGTTCCGTCCGGGCCCGTTGCAGTCCGGCATGGTTGATGACTTTATCAATCGTAAACACGGGCGTGCCGAACTGGCGTACCCGCACTCCGACTATCAGTACGAAGGTCTCAAGCCAGTATTGGCACCGACCTACGGCATCATCCTGTATCAGGAACAGGTGATGCAGATTGCCCAGGTCATGGCCGGTTATACCCTCGGCGGTGCCGACATGCTGCGTCGTGCCATGGGCAAGAAAAAGCCCGAAGAGATGGCCAAGCAGCGCGGCGGCTTTATTGAAGGTTGTGCCAACAACAATATCGATGCCGACCTGGCCGGTAACATTTTCGACCTGGTGGAGAAATTCGCCGGTTATGGCTTCAACAAATCCCACTCCGCCGCTTACGGCCTGGTGTCGTACCAGACGGCATGGCTGAAAACCCACTACCCGGCGCCCTTCATGGCTGCGGTACTGTCGGCGGATATGCACAACACCGACAAAGTCGTGATCCTGATCGAAGAAATTCGCAGCATGAAGTTGCGTCTCGACGCGCCGGATGTGAATGCCTCGGAGTTCAAGTTCACGGTTAACGATGAAGGCCGGATCATTTACGGTCTTGGGGCCATCAAAGGGGTTGGCGAGGGGCCGGTTGAAGCCATTACCGAGGCGCGTCAGGACGGGCCTTTCGCGGATCTCTTCGACTTCTGTGCCCGGGTCGACCTCAAGCGCATCAACAAGCGAACCCTTGATGGCCTGATTCGCAGTGGTGCGCTGGACCGCCTGGGGCCGTTCTTCCATGATGAGCCCAAAGCCTGGCAGGCCAGCATCGACCAGAACCGCGCCGTGTTGTTGTCGGCGCTGGAGGAGGCGATCAAGGCGGCCGAGCAAACGGCGCGCACCCATGACAGTGGTCACGCCGACCTGTTTGGCGGGCTGTTTGTCGAGGCTGACGCGGACGTCTACGCCAATCACCGCAAGGCCAAGGAACTGACACTCAAGGAGCGGCTCAAAGGTGAGAAGGACACGCTGGGCCTATACCTGACCGGCCATCCGATTGACGAATATGAAGGCGAAATCCGCCGTTTCGCCCGTCAGCGCATTATTGATCTCAAGCCTGCTCGTGATACTCAGACCGTTGCCGGGATGATCATCGCGTTGCGGGTGATGAAGAACAAAAAGGGCGACAAAATGGGCTTTATCACCCTTGACGATCGCTCGGCGCGTATTGAAGCTTCGCTGTTTGCCGAGGCCTTCCATTCAGCACAATCGCTGTTGCAGACCGATGCGATGGTGGTGGTCGAGGGCGAGGTCAGTAACGACGACTTCTCCGGCGGTTTGCGTCTGCGGGTCAAGCGGGTGATGAGCATGGAAGATGCACGCACCAGCCTGGCCGAGAGTTTGCGCCTGAAAGTGACCCGTGCCGCGCTCAAGGGCGATCAACTGCGCTGGTTGGGCGAGCTGTTCAAAAAACATCGTGGTGCCTGCCCGATCACCATGGAGTACACCGGCAAGGACGCCAAGGCCATGTTGCAGTTTGGCGAGACCTGGCGGATCGACCCGGCAGACAGCTTGATTCAAGCCCTGCGTGACCAGTTCGGGCGAGACAACGTCTTCCTCCAATACCGTTGACGGTCAGGGGCAACCGATGCGCCCTGACCTCGACCTGAATTTTTAATCTCGACCTGAGAGCGCCTGTCCCTTAAGGTAGGCGCGATACAGATCAACCGGCTGCCCCAGTCAGGCAAGAAACACCAGCAAATGCTGGGTTTCAACCCTTCTGGCATGCTTTGCCGCCGACCCAAGACGGATGCTTATGAACCCGAATTTTCTTGATTTCGAACAGCCGATTGCTGACCTGCAAGCCAAAATCGAAGAGTTGCGCTTGGTTGGTAATGACAATTCGCTGAACATCAGCGATGAAATCTCTCGTCTGCAAGACAAAAGCAAAACGCTGACTGAAGATATTTTCGGCAAGCTGACCAGCTGGCAGATTGCCCGCTTGGCCCGTCACCCGCGTCGTCCATACACACTGGACTACATCGATCACATCTTCACCGAGTTCGATGAGCTGCATGGTGATCGTCACTTCTCCGACGATGCTGCCATTGTTGGCGGTATTGCGCGCCTGGACGATCAGCCAGTCATGGTGATTGGTCACCAGAAGGGCCGTGAAGTACGTGAAAAGGTTCGCCGCAACTTCGGTATGCCGCGCCCAGAAGGCTATCGCAAGGCCTGTCGTTTGATGGAAATGGCCGAGCGTTTCAAGATGCCGATCCTGACCTTCATCGACACCCCGGGAGCTTACCCGGGTATCGACGCTGAAGAGCGTAACCAGAGCGAAGCGATTGCCTGGAACCTGCGCGTCATGTCGCGCCTGAAAACCCCGATTATCGCTACCGTTATCGGTGAAGGCGGTTCTGGCGGTGCATTGGCGATTGGCGTTTGTGATCAGTTGAACATGCTGCAGTACTCGACCTATGCGGTGATCTCGCCGGAAGGCTGCGCCTCGATTCTGTGGAAGACTGCCGAAAAAGCACCGGACGCAGCTGAAGCGATGGGTATTACTGCTGAGCGCCTCAAAGGCCTGGGTATTGTCGACAAGGTGATTGGCGAGCCATTGGGCGGCGCACACCGTGACCCGGCTGCGGCATCTGCCAGCATTCGTGCCGATCTGATTTCCCAGCTGGACATGCTCAACAAGCTGGACCATGAAACCCTGCTCAAGCGTCGTTATGATCGTTTGATGAGCTACGGTCTCTGATTCAGATTCAGGTTTAACGACGTCTCAGTGTAGGAGCGGGCGTGCTCGCGGTGGCCTCTGCGCGGTTTGGCTGAAAGGCCAAGTTGTCTGCATCGCGAGCACGCCCGCTCCCACAGGATTGCGTAATGTCCAGTCTGTCGAATCTGCTTCTGCATGCCCTCAGCCCCTGGCGCAAGGCCAAGGCCTGGCACGTGGGGCTCTCCGGCGGCCTGGACTCGACCGTCCTGCTGCACCTTCTTGTTCAATTGCGTCAAACCCACTCATTACCGCTAATATCCGCTGTCCATGTCCATCATGGTCTCCAGGCGGCGGCTGATGCGTGGCCGGCCCATTGCCAGGGCCTGTGTGACGGGCTGAGCGTGCCGCTGCAGGTGGTTCGCGTGCAAGTGCAAGCGGGCGCCAGTATCGAGCGGGCGGCACGTGATGCGCGCTATCAGGTGTTTGTGGCAGCTACCGGGGCTCAGGAAGTGCTGCTCACCGGGCAGCATCGCGACGATCAGGCCGAAACCCTGCTGTTTCGCCTGTTGCGCGGAGCTGGGGTCAGCGGGTTGGCGGCCATGCCCCGGCAGCGACGCCTGGGGGCAGGGCACTTGTGTCGGCCCTTGCTGGATGTATCCCGCGCTGAACTGGAAGCTTATGCCCATGAGAATGGCCTGAGCTGGATCGAAGATCCGTCCAACACGCAGACAGATTTTTCCCGCAATTATTTACGCCACGAGGTTTTTCCGGTCCTGACCCGGCGCTGGCCCCGGGCCGCTGCCAGCATGGCCCGCAGCGCGGCACATTGTGCCGAGGCGCAAGGCCTGCTTGACGAATTGGCGCAGCAGGATCTGCACGATGCGAGCGCGGCTGGTGAATTTGCCTGGCTCAATCTGCCTTCGCTGGAGCTTGCGCCTTTGGTCAGGCTGTCTGCGGCGCGTCAACGCAATGCCTTGCGCCACTGGCTGGCAGCGTTCACCCCATTGCCTGATACCGATCATTGGGCGGGTTGGGATGCGTTGCGCGATGCCCGCGACGGTGCGCAGCCAATCTGGAAGCTTGCCGCCGGTGAGCTGCATCGCGCCGGCTCGCGTATCTGGTGGCTGTCCGGTGAGTGGTTGTTCCCACCTGTCGGCCCCGTGCCATGGACGCTGCCCGATCAGATGTTGGCGCTGCCCGGTAATGGCCGTGTGTGCTTTGTCGGGGATATTCCAGATGGCCCCTTGCAAGTGAGCTATCGTCAAGGGGGCGAAGTGATGGCGCTGGGTCAGCGCGGTCATCGTGATCTGAAACGGTTGCTGAACGAACGGGGTGTCCCGTTGTTTGCCCGTGGCAGATTGCCGCTTGTGTACCGCAACGAGCAGTTATTGGCCGTGGCAAACCTCCATGGACTGGACTCAAGCCCCTGTGGACGCTGGAAATTACAGTGGCTGCCAACTTAGAGCGATCAAGGTTTGAGCTGAAAGGGGGTTTCCGGTAGACTACGCTCCCTTCTTGATACAACTTCTGTGGATTCACCAGAATTACAGAAGTTGCCGATTACCAAGCAGTCTTTGCTGGGCGATTTTAAAAAAATGTGTGGCTTGTATCGAACCGGTGGTTTCCATCGGTCTGTTTCAACGCAGCAATTTTTCGAAAGGTGCACTGTGACTAATGCTGGTGATTGGGGGCTTCGGCCTTCCTTCGCTTTCCCCGGCGGCTCTGACCGCTTTAACGCAGACTTCTAGGGTTTTTCATGACGCGCTACATCTTCGTCACGGGCGGTGTTGTTTCTTCATTGGGGAAAGGCATTGCCTCGGCTTCATTGGCAGCCATCCTGGAGGCGCGGGGACTTAAGGTCACCATGCTGAAGCTGGACCCCTACATCAACGTTGATCCGGGCACCATGAGCCCGTTCCAGCACGGTGAAGTGTTCGTCACTCACGACGGCGCCGAAACCGACCTGGACTTGGGCCATTACGAGCGGTTTATCCGCACGACCATGACCCAGAACAACAACTTCACCACGGGCCGTGTTTACGAACACGTCCTGCGCAAGGAGCGCCGTGGTGATTACCTGGGTGCAACCATCCAGGTGATTCCGCACATCACCGACGAAATCAAACGTCGGATCATCAAGGGCGCCGGCGATGCCGACGTAGCGATGGTTGAGATTGGCGGCACTGTGGGTGACATTGAGTCGCAACCGTTCCTCGAAGCAATCCGTCAGTTGCGCATCGAAGTGGGCGCCAAGCGCGCCATGCTGATGCACCTGACTCTGGTTCCGTACATCGCCACTGCTGGCGAAACGAAAACCAAACCAACGCAGCACTCTGTTAAAGAATTGCGTTCCATCGGCCTGCAGCCAGACGTGCTGATCTGCCGCTCCGACCACCACGTCGATATCTCCTCGCGTCGCAAGATTGCGTTGTTCACCAACGTTGAAGAGCGTGCGGTGATTTCGCTGGAAGACGCCGACACCATCTACCGCATCCCGGGCATGCTGCACGCTCAGGGTCTGGATGATTTTGTCGTTGAGCGTTTCGGTCTGGAGTGCAACAGCGCTGACCTGTCCGAGTGGGAACAAGTGGTCGACGCCAAGCTCAACCCTGAGCACGAAGTCACCATCGCCATGGTTGGCAAGTACATGGAACTGCTGGACGCGTACAAGTCGCTGATTGAAGCGATGAGCCACGCCGGTATTTCCAACCGTACCAAGGTCAACCTGCGTTATATCGATTCTGAAGACATCGAAAACAAAGGCACCGAGCTGCTGGAAGGGGCTGATGCCATTCTGGTTCCGGGCGGCTTCGGTCTGCGCGGCGTAGAAGGCAAGATCACCGCTGTTCAGTACGCTCGCGAGAACAAGGTGCCATACCTGGGTATCTGCCTGGGCATGCAAGTAGCGGTTATCGAGTTCGCACGTAACGTGCTGGGCTGGAAAGACGCCAACTCCACCGAGTTCGATCGCAGCAGCGGCCATCCGGTTGTGGGTCTGATCACCGAGTGGGAAGACGCCACCGGTGCAGTCGAAACCCGTACCGAAACTTCGGATCTGGGCGGCACCATGCGTCTGGGCGCTCAGGATTGCCAGCTGCAGGCCGGTTCTCTGGTTCATGACTGCTATGCCAAGGACGTGATCGTTGAACGTCACCGTCATCGCTATGAAGTGAACAACAACCTGCTGCCTGCACTGACTGAAGCAGGCCTGAAAGTGACCGGTCGTTCCGGTGATGGCGCGTTGGTAGAAGTGGTTGAAGCTCCGGATCATCCTTGGTTCGTCGCTTGCCAGTTCCACCCGGAGTTCACCTCCACACCACGTGATGGCCACCCGTTGTTCACCGGTTTCGTCAAAGCAGCACTGGCGCAACACGAGAAGAAGGCATAAATCAGCATGGCGCAAAAGATTATCCGTGTAGGCAATATCGAAATTGCCAACGACAAGCCAATGGTCTTGTTCGGTGGCATGAACGTGCTGGAAAGCCGTGATATGGCCATGCAGGTGTGCGAAGAGTACGTACGGGTTACCGAAAAGCTCGGTATCCCTTACGTGTTCAAGGCCAGTTTCGACAAGGCTAACCGTTCATCTGTCAGCTCTTACCGTGGCCCTGGCCTGGAAGAGGGCATGCGGATTTTTCAGGACATCAAGGCTGCATTCGGAGTGCCGGTGATTACCGACGTCCACGAACCTGCCCAGGCAGCCGTGGTCGCCGAAGTCTGCGACATCATCCAGTTGCCGGCTTTCCTGTCGCGTCAAACTGATCTGGTCGTGGCCATGGCCAAGACCGGTGCCGTGATCAACATCAAAAAAGCCCAATTCCTTGCACCTCAGGAGATGAAGCACATCCTGAGCAAATGCGAAGAGGCGGGTAATGATCAGTTGATCCTCTGTGAGCGTGGTTCCAGCTTTGGCTACAACAACCTTGTAGTCGACATGCTGGGTTTCGGCATCATGAAACAGTTCGAATACCCGGTATTCTTCGACGTGACCCACGCGCTGCAAATGCCTGGTGGTCGTGCCGATTCTGCCGGTGGTCGTCGTGCCCAGGTAACCGATCTGGCCAAGGCTGGCATCAGCCAGAGCCTGGCGGGTTTGTTCCTTGAGGCACACCCGGATCCTGACAACGCCAAATGCGACGGCCCTTGTGCCTTGCGTCTGGACAAGCTGGAGCCGTTCCTGGCTCAGCTCAAGTCGCTGGATGAGTTGGTTAAAAGTTTTCCGACAATAGAAACCGCGTAACCCTCGTTTCTCCGGTAAAGTACCGCACGATTTCTCGGGCCTAAACGGCCCGAGCCTTATCGCCCGCAAGGCTGCCCGTTATTTGACCCTTGCCGCCGATAACAATATTTCCCTCAGCTGCGTCGTTTTCGTCAACTTTGGAGTGTTTACAACAATGGCAAAAATCGTCGACATCAAAGGTCGTGAAGTTCTCGACTCCCGTGGCAATCCCACTGTGGAAGCGGACGTGCTTCTCGACAACGGCATCATCGGCAGCGCTTGCGCGCCGTCCGGTGCATCCACCGGTTCCCGTGAAGCGCTGGAACTGCGTGATGGCGACAAGAGCCGTTACCTGGGCAAGGGCGTTCTGAAAGCCGTTGCCAATATCAACGGCCCTATTCGTGATTTGCTGCTGGGTAAAGACCCGGTTGACCAAAAGGCGCTGGACCACGCGATGATCGCGCTGGACGGTACTGAGAACAAAGGTTCCCTGGGTGCAAACGCCATTCTGGCTGTGTCTCTGGCTGCTGCCAAAGCCGCTGCCCAGGACCAGGACCTGCCGCTGTACGCGCACATCGCCAACCTGAACGGCACTCCGGGTGTTTACTCGATGCCGGTTCCGATGATGAACATCATCAACGGTGGCGAGCACGCAGATAACAACGTCGACATTCAAGAGTTCATGGTTCAGCCGGTTGGCGCCAAGACCTTCTCCGACGCGCTGCGCATGGGCACCGAAATCTTCCATCACCTCAAAGCTGTGCTCAAGGCCCGTGGCCTGAACACTGCCGTGGGCGACGAAGGCGGTTTCGCACCTAACCTGGCTTCCAACGAAGATGCACTGAAAGTGATCTCCGAAGCGGTAGCCAACGCCGGTTACACCCTGGGCACTGACGTGACCCTGGCTCTGGACTGCGCGGCCAGCGAGTTCTATGAAGATGGCAAGTACAACCTGTCGGGCGAAGGCCAGGTCTTCAACTCCGAAGGCTTTGCTGAATACCTGAAAGGTTTGACTCAGCGCTACCCGATCATCTCCATCGAAGATGGCCTGGACGAGTCTGACTGGGATGGCTGGAAAATCCTGACCGACAAAATCGGTGAGAAAGTTCAGCTGGTAGGTGACGACCTGTTCGTGACCAACACCAAAATCCTGAAAGAAGGCATCGATAAAAAGATCGCCAACTCGATCCTGATCAAGTTCAACCAGATCGGTACCCTGACCGAAACACTGGAAGCTATCCAGATGGCCAAGGCCGCTGGTTACACTGCCGTGATTTCGCACCGCTCCGGCGAAACCGAAGACTCCACCATTGCCGATCTGGCAGTGGGTACTGCTGCAGGCCAGATCAAGACCGGCTCGCTGTGCCGTTCCGATCGCGTTTCCAAGTACAACCAATTGCTGCGTATCGAAGAGCAGTTGGGCGCAAAAGCCAAGTACAACGGTCGCAGTGAATTTCGCGGTTGAGTGCTGAATGGTAAAAAGACAGCAGATTGTGTCGGAAAATTCGCCAAGGTGAGGCTTTTGACATTAATCTGATGCTTATCAGTACAAGCCTGGTTCTTCCAGGCTTTGTACTATTAGTTGTTTACGTTTGTCGGCATGGCTGTCTTTTCACTGGATACCTGATATTCGATGCGCAGTCCCAATTGGTTGTTTCTCATCTTGCTCTTGCTGCTGGCTGCCCTACAGTATCGCCTGTGGGTGGGGAATGGCAGTTTGGCGCAGGTTACCGACCTGACCCAGCAAATCGCCGATCAGCGTGCTGAAAACGAAATCTTGCTGGAGCGTAACCGCGTGCTCGATGCGGAAGTGCTTGAGCTGAAAAAAGGCATGGAGACCGTTGAAGAACGTGCTCGCCATGAGTTGGGCATGATCAAAGAGGGTGAAACCCTCTATCAGTTGGCCCAATGAGTTTCTTGTCACCGGCCTTCTGGGCCGTGATTCCTGCCGCGGGCGTTGGTGCCCGTATGGCCGCAGACCGTCCCAAGCAATATTTGCAGCTGGGCGGACGCAGTATTCTCGAACACAGCCTTGGCTGTTTTCTCGACCATCCGGGTCTCAAGGGGCTGGTGGTCAGTGTCGCTTCTGATGATCCCTTTTGGCCGACGTTGACTTGCGCCACAGACCCTCGCGTCGTACGTGTGGACGGTGGGCGCGAGCGTGCGGACTCGGTGCTCAATGCGCTGTTGCACCTGCATGCGCAAGGTGCGGCAGATGACGATTGGGTTTTGGTTCACGATGCGGCACGTCCAAACCTGTCACGTGAAGATCTGGACAAGCTGCTGAACGAGCTGGCTGACGACCCTGTGGGTGGTTTGCTGGCTGTGCCGGCGCGCGACACGCTCAAGCGCGTGGACAAAAACGGTCGCGCCGTTGAAACCATTGATCGCAGCTTGATCTGGCAGGCATATACGCCGCAGATGTTCCGCTTGGGGGCCTTGCACCGAGCCTTGGCTGACAGCCTGGTGGCCGATGCGACCATCACCGACGAGTCTTCGGCGATGGAGTGGGCCGGCCTGGCCCCGCGTCTGATTGAAGGCCGTTCGGACAACATCAAGGTCACCCGCCCGGAAGACCTTGAGTGGCTGCGGTTGCGCTGGGTCAATCGCTGAGCAAAGCATTGGGCTCTGACCAATTGTGGGGGCGGGCTTGCTCGCGATACAGGCGGCGCGGTTTTTCAGGCGTACCGAGGTGATGCGATCGCGAGCAAGCCGAATCGTCGCTCCCACAGTAACTATGCGCGGTGCTTAACGCTGATACTCCTCTCTTATCGCCAAACCTTCCTTCAGATAATCCACCAGCTTTCTGACTTTGGGCGACAAGTGCCGCTGCTGCGGGTACAGCGCCCAAACCGCGGTGTTGGGGGGCTGATGGGTGTCGAGCAAAGACACCAGCGCCCCGGTCTTCAAATGTTCCAGCACGTAATAGTCCGGCAGCTGACACAGCCCTACACCTTGTAGCGCTGCATCCAGTACCGCTTGCCCGCTGTTGCAGCGCCAGTTGCCTTGCACCCGTTGGGAAAACTCTCTTCCGTCCTGTTGCAGTTGCCACAGGTCCGAACTGCCAATCAAGCAGTTATGCCGGCTCAGTTCCGACAGGCTGTGAGGGCGGCCGTAATGCTCAAGGTAGGAGGGCGAAGCGCATACATACATGCGCCTGGGCGCAAGCCGCGTGGCCACCAGCCTTGAGTCCTGCAGACGCCCCAGCCGAATCGCCAGATCAAGGCTTTCATGCACCAGGTCCAATGGTCGATTGCTGAGCTCTATATCGACCCGCAACTGCGAGTACAACCCCATAAAGCGCGTGACCAGCGGCACAATAAAACGCTCGCCATAGGCCACCGCGCAGGTCATGCGCAGCATGCCTTTGGGTTCGCTGGCCAGATCACCGACAGCTCGCAGTGCTTCTTCGCGCCCGTCTTGCAGGCGCTGGCAATGTTGTAAAAAGGTATGCCCTGCTTCGGTCAACGTCACCTTTCGGGTACTGCGATAGAACAGGCGGGTTTGCAGGCGCTCTTCGAGGCGGGCGACCTGGCGACTGATATGTGACGATGAAACCCCAAGGCGTTCCGCTGCTGCAGTGAATTGGCTGCACTCGGCCACGGCCACAAACTCGTCGATGCCTTCCCAGCGGTTTTCATTCACGGCTGATTATCCCTGTATGGCAATAATGTTTTGCTTTTGCCTGGATTATTAATCACCCGGCGCTGATTTACACTCGGCGTCTTGTTTTTACTTTGCTGGAGACGATCGATGATCAAGTCACGTGCTGCCGTAGCGTTCGAGGCCAAAAAGCCGCTGGAAATCGTAGAAGTTGACGTTGCCATGCCCAAGGCTGGCGAAGTGCTGCTGCGGGTTGTGGCGTCGGGCGTTTGCCATACGGATGCCTACACCTTGTCGGGCGCTGATCCGGAAGGCATCTTCCCGTCGATCCTGGGCCACGAAGGCGGCGCTATCGTCGAGGCAATCGGCGAGGGCGTGACTTCGGTTGCTGTCGGTGATCATGTGATCCCTCTGTACACACCGGAGTGCCGCAAGTGCAAGTTCTGCCTGTCCGGCAAAACCAACCTGTGTCAGGCAATTCGCGCGACCCAAGGCAAAGGCTTGATGCCAGACGGTACTACGCGCTTCTCCTACAAGGGGCAGCCGATTTTCCATTACATGGGGACTTCGACCTTCTCGGAGTACACCGTACTGCCGGAAATATCGGTCGCGAAAATCCAGAAAGATGCACCACTGGAGAAGGTTTGCCTGCTGGGTTGCGGCGTGACCACCGGTATTGGTGCGGTGCTCAACACTGCCAAGGTCAAGCCGGGCGACACGGTGGCCATCTTCGGTCTGGGCGGCATTGGCCTGTCGGCGGTTATCGGCGCGGTGAAAGCCAGGGCGGCGCGCATCATTGCCATCGACATCAACCCGGCCAAGTTTGAAATCGCCCGGCAGTTGGGTGCCACTGATTGCGTGAACCCGAAAGACTTCGATCGTCCGATTCAGGAAGTGATAGTCGACATGACCGACGGCGGTGTCGATTTCTCCTTCGAGTGCATCGGCAATGTGCACCTGATGCGTGCGGCGCTGGAGTGCTGCCACAAGGGTTGGGGCGAGTCTGTGATCATCGGTGTGGCCGGTGCCGGTCAGGAAATCTCCACCCGTCCGTTCCAGCTTGTGACCGGTCGCGTCTGGCGCGGTTCGGCATTTGGCGGCGTGCGCGGTCGTACTGAGCTGCCAAGCTATGTCGACATGGCGCAAAGCGGCGAGATCCCGTTGGATACCTTCATCACCCACACGATGGGTCTGGAAGATATCAATAAGGCATTTGACTTGATGCACGAAGGCAAAAGCATCCGTACTGTCATCCATTTCTAACTAACAGCAGCAAGCCTTAAACGCCTAAATCCCCCTGTGGGCGCGGGCGTTTTACTTGCTGTCTGGAGCTGCCCATGACATTGGAAAATATCTCCTGCCAGAAAAGCTTTGGCGGCTGGCACAAGCGTTACAGGCATCGCTCGCAAGTGCTGGGCTGCGACATGGTATTTGCCGTGTATCTGCCACCTCAGGCCGAGCAGGGCGCAAAGTTGCCGGTGCTGTACTGGCTCTCTGGCCTGACCTGTAATGATGAGAACTTCATGCACAAGGCCGGGGCGATGAAGATGGCCGCCGAACTGGGGCTGATCATCGTCGCGCCTGACACCAGCCCCCGTGGCGAAGGTGTGCCGGATGATCCCCAGGGCGCCTGGGATTTCGGTCTGGGCGCGGGCTTTTACCTGAATGCCACTCAGGAACCTTGGGCCAAGCATTATCGGATGCACGATTATGTGGTGCAGGAGTTGCCCGCGTTGGTCGAGGCGCATTTCCCGGCTTCGCAGAAACGCGGTATCAGCGGGCATTCGATGGGCGGGCACGGGGCGTTGGTCTGTGCGCTGCGCAACCCTGGGCGCTATCAGTCGGTGTCAGCGTTTGCGCCGATCAGCAACCCGATGGACTGCCCGTGGGGGCAAAAGGCGTTCTCCCATTATTTGGGCGATGAGCGTGCGCGCTGGCGTGAGTGGGATGCGAGCGTGTTGATGGGGGAGGCACGTGAGAAGCTGCCGCTGCTGGTTGACCAGGGTGACCGGGATGACTTCCTGGCCGTTCAGCTCAAACCCGAAGCGCTGCAACAGGCTGCCAAACTGGCCGACTACCCGCTGACCTTGCGTCTGCAGCCGGGCTACGACCACAGCTATTTCTTTATCGCCAGTTTCATTGACGACCACTTGCGCCATCACGCCGATGCTCTGAGCTAATAGCGCCCAATGTTGGTCAAAGTAGGTAGAATCACGCCCTGACTTAATCGGGGCGTTTTTTTATGCGTATTGGCCACGGCTATGATGTGCACTGTTTCGCTGAAGGCGATTTCATAACGTTGGGCGGCGTGCGGATCTCCCACAAATTCGGGCTGCTGGCCCACTCTGATGGCGATGTCTTGCTGCACGCCCTCAGCGATGCCTTGTTGGGTGCTGCGGCACTGGGCGACATCGGCAAGCATTTTCCGGACACCGATCCGACCTTCAAGGGCGCTGACAGCCGCGTCCTGCTGCGTCATGTCGTGGGTCTGATCCATGCCAAGGGCTGGAAAGTCGGCAATGTCGACAACACCATCATTGCCCAGGCGCCGAAAATGGCGCCGCATATTGAAACGATGCACGCGCTGATTGCGGCGGATCTAGAGGTTGATTTGGACCAGGTAAACGTAAAGGCCACCACCACCGAAAAACTCGGTTTCGTAGGGCGTGAAGAAGGTATCGCGGTGCATTCCATTGCGTTGTTGGTTCGCGCATGAACGAGTTTGATTTGCTGGGCCCGCGTGCCTACGGCGAAGCCTTGGGCACTGCGGTGCTCAAAGCCACGGCAGAGGACTTCCAGGTCGACGAAGTACTGGATATCCCGCTGTCCGGAGACGGCGAACACCTATGGTTGTGGGTCGAAAAACGCGGTCTGAACACCGAAGAAGCTGCCCGGCGCATTGCCAAGGCGGCGGGCGTGCCTTTGCGCACGGTCAGCTACGCGGGCCTCAAGGACCGTCAGGCGTTGACCCGCCAGTGGTTCAGCGTGCAGTTGCCCGGCAAGGCAGACCCTGATTTGTCGGGCGCAGAAAACGACACGCTGAAAATTCTCAAAACCTCACGCCACAAACGCAAATTGCAGCGTGGGGCCCATGCGGCCAACGGTTTCACCTTGCGCCTGACGCAAATGGCCGGTGACAAGGACGCACTGGAGCAGCGCCTTCAGTTGATAGCCAGGCAGGGCGTGCCGAACTACTTCGGTACCCAGCGTTTCGGCTGGCAGGGCGGCAACCTGGGCGAGGCCCGTGACTATGCTGCGCGCAAGGCCTTGCCTGAGCAGCGCAACGTTCGTTCGCGGTTGCTATCCACCGCCCGCAGCTATCTGTTCAATCAGGTGCTGGCGGCGCGGGTGGCCGATGGTAGCTGGCAGCGGGCACAGGTCGGCGATTTGCTGGCCTTTACCGACAGCCGCAGTTTTTTCCCGGCTGGCGAGGCCGAGTGCAGCGACCCGCGACTGGCCATTCTCGACCTTCACCCCACCGGTCCGCAGTGGGGTGAAGGCGAATCACCGACCACCGGCGTGACCCATGCGCTGGAGCAATCCATAGCAGAGCGCGAAGCGGCTCTGCGTGACTGGCTGGTTCGGGCAGGCATGAGCCATGAGCGACGCATCCTGCGACTGCCCATTGGCCGGTTGACGTGGCATTATCCGGAGCCTGACATTCTGCAACTGGAATTTGTTTTGCCGGCCGGATGCTTCGCCACTGTCCTGGTGCGAGAGCTTGTTGATCTGGTGCCGTTGGATCAAACGGATAGCCTATGCGTATTCTGATTTCAAATGATGATGGGGTGACTGCCCCGGGCCTGGCTGCGCTCTATGGTGCATTGGCCGATTACGCCGAGTGCGTGGTCATTGCGCCCGAGCAGGACAAAAGCGGAGCGAGCAGCTCGCTGACGCTGGACCGGCCCCTGCATCCGAACACCCTGGCCAATGGCTTTATCAGCGTTAATGGCACCCCGACCGATTGTGTGCACCTGGGCCTTCACGGCTTGCTGGAGCAACAGCCGGACATGGTGGTTTCAGGCATAAATCTGGGTGCCAACCTGGGTGATGATGTGTTGTATTCGGGCACCGTGGCTGCTGCACTTGAGGGTCGTTTTCTGGATCGTCCTTCGTTTGCCTTTTCGTTGGTGTCGCGTCAGGTAGACAACTTGCCGACTGCGGCGTTTTTTGCGCGCAAGCTGCTTGAGGCCCACCGGTCGCTGGACTTGCCTGCGCGCACTGTCCTGAACGTGAATATCCCCAACCTGCCACTGGACAAGATCCGCGGCATTCAACTTACCCGCCTTGGGCATCGCGCACGCGCAGCAGCGCCGGTTCGGGTGGTTGATCCACGGGGCAGGGCCGGCTACTGGATTGCAGCGGCAGGTGACGCCGAGGACGGCGGGCCGGGTACGGATTTCCATGCGGTGATGCAGGGGTATGTCTCGATCACGCCGCTGCAACTGGATCGCACCTTTGGCGATGGCTTCAAAAACCTCAATAGCTGGCTGGAGGGTATGGGCTAATGGCACGCGAGCAGGATGGCATGATGCACCGCGGCATTGGCATGACTTCAGAGCGCACTCGTGAGCGGCTGATTCAGCGCCTGCGTGAAGAGGGCATCGTTAACCAGAACGTGCTTGAAGTCATTCGTCGTACGCCACGGCATTTATTCGTGGATGAGGCCCTGGCCCATCGGGCCTACGAAGACACCGCGCTACCGATCGGCAATAACCAGACCATTTCCCAGCCTTACATGGTGGCGCGCATGAGTGAGCTGCTGCTTGAGGATGGGCCGCTGGACAAGGTGATGGAGATCGGCACCGGCTCGGGTTATCAAACGGCCGTACTCTCGCAGCTGGTTGAGCGGATCTTTTCGGTAGAGCGCATCAAGGTGCTGCAGGATCGGGCCAAAGAGCGGCTGCTTGAACTCAACCTTCGCAACGTGGTGTTCCGCTGGGGCGATGGCTGGGAAGGCTGGCCTGCGCTGGCGCCCTACAACGGCATTATCGTGACGGCAGTGGCCACCGATGTACCTCAGGCATTGCTGGACCAGTTGGCTCCCGGTGGGCGCCTGGTGATCCCGGTGGGCTCGGGCGAGGTGCAGCAGCTGATGTTGATCGTGCGCGAAGAGCACGGTTTTGCCCGGCGGGTGATCGGCAATGTGCGCTTCGTGCCACTGCTCAACGGGCCGCTGGCCTGATCCTTTGTTCAGATACGGGTGAATTATGGGGGCAGGCGCAGGTCATACTGCGCAACGGCAAGACCCTGCCCACTGCCCGGCAGCTTACAGATTGGGCTTTGCAGTCTGTAAAAGCCCTGTAGACAGTTATACTTGCGTCAATTCATGGCCAGTTCTGGCGTTCAACTATTTAGCCATCTTCAAAGGGAGCGGCGGGTGAGTCTCACAGTCATTGCGCAGCGTATGGGTACCAAAAGCTATCAGAGACTGGTGGCCGGTCTATTCCTGAGTGCCACACTGGCTTTGCTGGCAGCGTGTTCCAGCACCCCGAAAAATGGCGTAAACGTCGTTGACCGTAACGGGGTGGCCCAGCGGCCGGCAGTGACCACGGGCCAGTACGTCGTGCGTCGTGGCGATACGTTGTTCTCGATTGCCTTTCGCTACGGCTGGGACTGGAAGGCTTTGGCGGCACGAAACAATATCGCGGCTCCGTTCACTATTGTCCCAGGTCAAACAATTCGCTTCGACGGACGCGCTGGAACCAAGCCCGCAGCGGGCACGACAACGACCGTAGTCTCCTCATCCTCTGGCAGCAAGACGACAGTTATCAAGCGTTCAGGCGCCGCAACTGCAGCGCCTGCGGCGGTTGCGGCCTTGCCGGCAGGCCCTGCACCGAAGGGGTGGGGATGGCCTTCTAATGGGATTTTGATCGGCAAATTTTCTTCAAACGGTAGTTTGAATAAAGGTATTGATATCGCCGGGGATTTGGGACAGCCTGTTTTAGCTGCGTCTGATGGCTCGGTTGTTTACGCCGGCAGTGGATTGAGGGGCTACGGCGAACTGGTCATCATCAAACACAGTGATACCTACGTCAGTGCTTACGGACATAACCGTAGGCTGTTGGTTCGGGAGGGGCAGCAGGTCAAGGTCGGACAGACAATTGCCGAAATGGGGTCAACTGGTACAGACCGGGTGAAACTTCACTTTGAAATTCGCCGTCAAGGTAAACCTGTAGATCCACTGCAATTCCTTCCTCGCCGTTGATCGGTTACCAGCCTGTTCCTGATGTGGATAAGGAACAGGCTCCAGCGTTGCCAAGGATATAGGCGATGCTTGAGCTTGAGGTCGAACTCACCAAAGGACTATAGCAATGGTTCTCAATAAAGAAGCGCCGGGGTTTGACATCGACGATGAGGTGCTCCTTATGGACTCCGGCATCGACAGCGACCTGATGTCAGAAGAAGACGATTCGACCCCTACAGCTCGCACCAAGTCCAAAAAAGCACCTGCTACAAAACAGCACAAGTACATTGACTACACGCGGGCGCTAGACGCGACCCAGCTGTACCTCAATGAAATTGGCTTCTCCCCGTTGCTCTCCCCTGCAGAAGAAGTTCACTTTGCGCGTTTGTCGCAAAGCGGCGATCCGGCCGGGCGCAAGCGCATGATTGAAAGCAACTTGCGACTGGTGGTGAAAATCGCCCGTCGTTACGTCAATCGTGGGTTGTCGCTGCTGGACCTGATCGAAGAGGGCAACCTGGGGCTGATCCGGGCCGTCGAGAAGTTTGATCCCGAGCGTGGGTTCCGCTTCTCGACTTACGCCACCTGGTGGATCCGCCAGACGATTGAACGGGCGATCATGAACCAGACCCGTACCATTCGTTTGCCGATCCATGTGGTCAAAGAGCTCAATGTCTATCTGCGGGCTGCACGTGAACTCACGCAAAAGCTCGATCACGAACCCTCCCCTGAAGAAATCGCCAATCTGCTCGAGAAACCAGTTTCCGAGGTCAAGCGCATGCTTGGGCTCAATGAGCGGGTGTCATCGGTAGACGTTTCTCTGGGCCCTGACTCTGACAAAACACTGCTCGATACCCTGACTGATGACCGGCCTACAGATCCTTGTGAGCTGCTTCAGGACGATGATTTGTCGCAGAGCATTGACCAGTGGTTGTCCGAGCTGACGGACAAGCAGCGCGAGGTGGTGATCCGCCGTTTCGGGTTGCGGGGTCATGAAAGCAGCACCCTTGAAGATGTGGGGCTGGAAATTGGCCTGACACGTGAACGCGTGCGCCAGATCCAGGTCGAGGGGCTCAAGCGTCTGCGAGAGATTCTTGAGCGCAACGGTCTGTCGAGCGAGTCGCTGTTCCAATAACGCGGGATGTGTCGGCTAAAAACCCCGAGCGATTCGGGGTTTTTTTTTGCGCCCATTATTTAGCGCCAAGGCCCCTGGCTTGCAACCTGTGCGCTGCCAGGCTGGGTTTGATACGGAACGTCATGGATGAGAGTGAATATTATCTGCGTGCTGCTGTAAGCCTTCGCTTACTTTATGTGTAAGCCTGTGACGTTATCTAGGTAAGTGAGTATCTTTCTCTTACTTGGTTTTTTTATAAGTTATTGAAATTAAAAGTTTTTATTTTTTATGTGAAGTTATCGTGTAATAAAAATCTATAACTGCCGTGGTTGCAGCAACTCAATAAAACTCTAGTATTTGAATTGTGTCGACGGATTGATACGGCGCTCACGGAAGAACGCAGAAGGACATCGCAGGACGCGATTCATCAGGATGATGAGAAGGAAAAAAGGGACTAGGGAAAAAATGTGGGCGGGTCAAACCGCCCCTTTTTTCGCCCCTGGAAAAGGGCCCTTGATGGCAACCTTCACAGGTTGGACACGCTCAGCCAATGCGCTGGTGCAAGGCTTACAGCAAAACGCCCGAGGTCAATGACCTCGGGCGTTTTGCGTTGTGGAGCCGGGGTGCCGGTGCTTACAGCGCCGGATAGTCGATGTAGCCTTGTGCGCCTTTGGAGTAGAAGGTTTCCGGGTGCGCCTCATTAAGCGGTGCATCGGCTTTCAGGCGTGCAGGCAGGTCAGGGTTGGCGATAAACGGTACGCCGAAGGCAACAGCGTCAGCCTTGCCGGCAGCCAGCCAGGCATTGGCGCTGTCCTTGGTGAAGCTTTCGTTGGCGATGTACGGGCCGCCAAAGGCTTCCTTGAGCTGTGGGCCGAGGCTGTCTGCGGCAATATGCTCGCGGGCACAGATATAGGCGATGCCACGCTTGCCCAGCTCGCGGGCTACATAACCAAAGGTTTCAGCCAGGTTGTCATCACCCATGTCGTGCAAGTCGGCACGAGGTGACAAATGCACGCCCACGCGGCCTGCGCCCCATACATCGATTGCCGCATCGGTGACTTCCAGCAACAGACGGGCGCGGTTCTCTACGCTGCCGCCGTATTGGTCGGTGCGCTTGTTGGTGCTGCTTTGCAGGAACTGATCGAGCAGGTAACCGTTGGCACCATGGATTTCCACGCCATCAAAACCTGCCGCTTTGGCGTTTTCGGCGCCTGTGCGGTAGGCCTCGACAATATCGGCGATCTCAGCGGTTTCCAGTGCCCGTGGCGTCGGAAAATCAACCTTTGGACGAACCAGGCTGACGTGGCCTTTGGCAGCAATGGCGCTAGGGGCAACAGGTGCTTCGCCGTTCAGGTACATCGGGTGCGAGATGCGGCCAACATGCCACAGCTGCAGGGCGATGCGCCCACCGGCAGCGTGTACGGCCTTGGTGATATTGCTCCAGCCGCGAACCTGATCGTTGGACCAGATGCCCGGCGTGTCCGGGTAGCCGACGCCCATTGGGGTTACCGAGGTGGCTTCGCTCAGGATCAGGCCGGCCGATGCGCGCTGAACGTAGTATTCGGCCATCAGTGCGTTTGGAACCCGACCTTCATCGGCACGGCAGCGAGTGAGCGGGGCCATGATGATGCGGTTGGGCAGTTCGAGGTCGCCCAGCTTGATCGGATCGAAAATCGTAGTCATTTATGCAGCCCTCTCAAGGATCAGTTTGTAGCGGTGACCAGCTCGGCATTGCCGCTCTGGCGAAAAGTAATCAGGGTTACCAGCAGTGCCAGTACGGCCAGTGCTGCAGCCGCCAGTGGAACGCTGGTGAGGCCGAAACCGTGGGCGATGACGCTGCCGCCAACCCAGGCGCCCAGGGCATTGCCGACGTTGAAAGCACCGATGTTCAAGGTTGAAACCAGGTTGGGGGCGGCCTTGCCGAAGGTCACGACGTTGATCTGCAGCGCCGGTACGGCGGCAAACGAGGCGGCGGCCCAGAGGAACAGGGTGATTTCGGTCGGGATCACTGCGACGCTGGTCCAGGTCAGTACGGTCGACATCACTGCCATCGCGATAAAAACCCCGATCAGGGTAGCGGCCAGGCGTTTGTCGGCCAGCTTGCCGCCGATGATGTTGCCCACCGTCAGGCCCAGGCCGATCAGCAGCAAGGTCCAGGTCACGCCGCTTGGCGAGACGCCAGTGACATCGCCGAGCAGGGGCGCTACATAGGTGAACAGGGTAAACATCGACGCAGAAAACAATGCGGTCATGCTCAGGGACAGCCAGATGCCAGCACCTTTGAGTGCAGCCAGTTCGGCACGCATGTCGAGTTTTTCTTCGTCACGCTTGGCGGGCAGGAAGCGGATCAGGCCGATCAGGGCCACCACACCGATCACGGTGACTGCAAAAAACGTCGAGCGCCAACCTGCGGCCTGGCCCAGGGCCGTGCCCAGGGGGACGCCCAGCACGTTGGCCAGGGTCAGGCCGGTGAACATCAATGCCACCGCTGAAGCGCGCTTGTTGGCAGGCACCAGGCCTGCCGCGACGACAGAGCCAATCCCGAAGAACGCGCCGTGGCACAGGGCTGTCACTACGCGGGCAAACATCAGCACGTTGTAATCACTGGCCAGGGCGCACAGCAGATTGCCGATGATAAAAATCACCATCAACGCTACCAGAGCGGCTTTGCGCGGCAATTTGGCCGTCGCCAGCGCCATGAACGGAGCCCCGATGGCCACGCCCAGCGCGTAGCCGGTCACAAGCCAGCCGGCACCGGGGATGGACACGCCCAGATCGGCTGCGACATCAGGCAGCAAGCCCATGATCACGAACTCGGTGGTCCCGATGGCGAAAGCGCTGAGCGCCAGAATGAGTAGCGAGAGGGGCATGGAAGTCCTTGTTAAAGCTCTTGGCTGATTTTTTCGAGGAAGACCTTGATGGTTTCCTCATTACGTTTGAAGAAGTGCCACTGACCATGTTTTTGGCTGGTAATCAGGCCCGCTCGTTGCAGCGTTGCCAGGTGGGCAGAGACCGTCGACTGCGACAGGCCGCAGAGTTGATCAAACTGTCCGGCGCACACGCCATGTTCGGTGGAGTGGATTTGGTCAGGGAACGAGGCATCAGGATTTTTGAGAGCGTTGAGAATTTCTCGGCGTACTGGGTGTGCCAGGGCTTTTATTATTTCGTCGAGGTCAATCGGCATGGTGGCAGTGCTCAATGGGTACAACGTTATATCGCGATGAGGCGAACTTTAAATCGTTGTATCGCGATATACAAATATGAAAATGATCTTAGATCAGTACAAATCGGTATATCGGGTTATAACGATATGGGTGTGGCAGTGTTAAACTGCGCGCCATGAATTATCTCGCACATCTGCACCTTGGCGGCCAGCGCCCTGAAGAATTACTCGGCAGTCTTTATGGCGACTTCGTCAAAGGGCGGCTGCACGGTCAGTACAGCCCTGAGATTGAACTCGGGATTCAACTGCACCGCAGCATTGATGTTTTCACTGACAACCACCCACTGGTGGGTCAGTCGTTGTCGCGGTTTACCCGGACCCGCAGGCGCTATGCGGGCATTGTGCTCGATGTATTTTTCGATCATTGCCTGGCACGGGACTGGAGCCAGTATGCCGAAGGGCCGCTGGAGCGTTTCACTTCGGACTTTTATCGGGTGCTGGTGGCCGAGCAGCAGTTGCCACGGCGGCTTGCCACCATCGCACCGCACATGGCGGCGCATGACTGGCTGGGTTCGTACCAGGATTTTACCGTGCTGGAGCAGGTGTTCAACGGCATAGCCCGACGCTTGTCGCGCCCCGAAGAGCTGGCCGGAGCGATGCAGGATCTAAACGCTTTGTACGAACCGCTCAGTGAGGATTTTCGAGCGTTCTATCCGCAGTTGCAGGCGTTTGCGGCGGGCTGTTACCGGCAGGGCTATCCGTAACCGCTGCCGAGGCACGAAAGCTGCGTTCGGCAGCGCAGCGCCCCTGGACGTACTTCACGCCAGCGCCGTCGCCCGCGTGTTGGCTGTAACCCAACTGATGTATTGAGTACATATCCGGCATTCGCGTTTAACTGAAATATGGGCTTCGCTCTTACAGCGAGTCCCTTTTGGAAGGACCCGAAAGGAGCCCGAATGTCCTCGCCCCGGCATCCATGCCGGGAGACCCACTGCGCAGAACCTCCACTCGGCCTCCCGAAGGGGCGGGCAGATCAAAGGCGTCCGAGGCGGTCGACCTGTTTGGTGGCGGGATCTGTGACGCCTCCAATCCGCTGTGGGAGAGAGCCTGCTCGCGAAGGCATCACTGCGGTTTGCCAGAAAGATCGCGTCGTCTGCTTCGCGAGCAGGCTCGCTCCCACAAAAAAGGGTGCTGCTTCAAATCTGATTATTGCCTTTGCCTCGCCATTGTCCGTGGCGCGGCGTGCCCCCAAACAGTGCCGTAGGGCAGGGCCTTTTTGGTTCCTTTTGTGGCTGTTTCACAAAAGGGACTCACCGTAAGGGCGAAACCATAATTTCAGTTAAACGCGAATGCTGGATATGTACTCGCAATTCCAGTGAAGGCCACCGGGTACACAGTGCCGCTCAGATCATCGCTCCCACTCTTTCCGGCAATGGGTCTGTTTGCGCCACCGGCGCAGTCACCACCCGCCTTATCGCCTCCTGCGCCCTGAACGCCAGCACGGCGCGCTCTTGCGCCTGGCTGGCTATGGGCTCAAGAAGGTGGATTTCGACTTCAGCCTGTTCATGGCTGAACAAGCGCAGCAAATGTGACAACAAATCGTCATCGCCGATAAAAGGTGCGATCGCATCAGGCTCGCCGTCGCGCAAATAGCGGATGGCTACAGGCTGCAGCGGCATCTGGGTATCGATCGCCGCCGATAACAGCCGGCCATGGAAGGTGCGCACCGAGCGCCCGTCGGTGGTGGTGCCCTCAGGGAACATCAACAGGGGGAGCGGGTGTTGCAGGTGGCGGGTCATTTGTTCGCGGATCATTTGGCTGTCCCCCGCACCCCTGCGGATAAACAGACTACCGGCCTTGGCCGCCAGCCAGCCGGCGACGGGCCAGCCTCGGACCTCAGCCTTGGACAGAAACGACAGCGGTGTCAGTTGCCCCAGCAGCGCAATGTCGGTCCATGACACGTGATTGCTCACCCACAACATTGGCGTTGCCGGCAGCTCGCCCACGACGGTGACGCGAAAGGGCAGGGCGTTGCTCAGGCGTGTCATGAAAAACTGCGACCAGCGCTGGCGCCGGTCCATTGTGCCGTTGAGGTTAAAACGCTCAAGTACCCCGAACACGCTAGCCATGCTCAACCCCAGGCTTACGACCCCGAGAACCCGTGCCACTCGGCCATACCGGCGCAAGCGGCTCATTACATGGCCGCCTTGAAGTGGCGTGCATAGCGTGGGCACAACTCATCGCGCTTGAGCAAAATAAATACGTCAGCCACCTGGAAGTCCTCATCCCAGCAGGGCTCGCCGCAAATCTTGGCACCCAGGCGCATGTAAGCCTTGAGCAGAGGTGGCATTTCGGCAATGACATTGGCTGGTATGTCTTGTGTCGGTAATGGCTTTTTGGGTTCTGCGCGCAAATGTTCCGTACACAGATAGCGCTCGCGCAGGCGCTGCATGATGGCCTGGGCCTGGATGCCACCATCCTGCATCGGGATGCTGGCGCAGCCCATCAGATACCGATAATTGCCCTGGTTGAGCACTTCAGCCAATTCGCCCCAGAGCACGGTAATGGTGCCACCGTTGCGGTAGGCCGGGTCGACGCAGGTTCGGCCGATCTCAAGGATCGGGCCCTGCAAGTGAGCCAGCCCGTGCAGGTTGAACTCTTCTTCGCTGTAAAAGTGGCCGATGTTTTGTGCTGCGCTGTGATCGAGCAAGCGGGTGGTGGCTACCAGTTTGCCGCTATTGAGGTCACGTACCCCGATATGTTCGCAATACAGGTCGTAACCGTCCTCGTCCAGCCCGTGCTCGGCGCCTTTGAGTTTGGCCTTCAACTCGTCGCTGAATACACGAAAGCGCAGGGCCTGGGCCTCACGCAAAGCGTCAGGCCCGATCAGGCGTTCTGCCTGCAGGCGGCGTTCTGGTGCGGTGTCGCGGATACGGGCGATCTGGGACATTGCGAATCTCCGTGCAGGCACTGTGCCCGCTCTGGGTTTCTGCCAATCGACTGAGGTGTGCAACTTCAGGCTAGGCAGGTGCAATGTCACCACTGTGACGTTTGGGTGATGCTTGTATGACAGCCGCCCGGGAGGAACTGTCGGTCCCGGGAGACGTCCTAACACTGTGTAAAAAAGTCCAGCCAAAACCGTTCACCAGGTTTAATGTTCACCCACGTTTATTTGTCGATGAGTTTTTATGTTCAAAGCGTTGTTATCTTCTGCTTGTGCCCTGTTGCTGACCCTGGGTGTGAGCCTGCCTGCCCAGGCCAATTGGTACCTGGACGGTGAGTCATCACGGCTTTCGTTCATCACCACGCAAAATGCCAATAGTGCCGATGTGCATCGTTTCCTGGTGCTGCACGGCAAAGTCGACCGCAAGGGGCATGCGCAGTTGCGAATCGAGATGGACTCGGTCAACAGCGCAGTACCGTTGCGTGATGAGCGCATGCGAGACGTGCTGTTTGATTTCAAGCACTTCCCCGAAGCGCAAATCACCGCGCAGATAGACCTGCAACCGATCAACGATCTTGCCTCCGGGGCGCAGCTGGAGCTGCACTTGCCGGTCACGGTCAGCTTGCGCGGCAAGCAACATACCTATGAGGCCCAGTTACTGGCCACGCGCCTTGATGAACGGCGTTTCCAGGTGGTGACACTGGAGCCGCTGATGCTGCAGGCCGAAGATTTTGGCCTGCAGCCAGAACTCGAAACCTTGCGCAAATTGGCCGGGTTGTCGGCGATCAGTTTTTCAGTACCGGTGGGCGCGGTGCTGATTTTCACGGCTCGCTAAGATGGCCGGCGCGGTTTTTGGGTGGCGCAGCGACAACCAGTTCGAGCTGTTGATCGACGGGCCGCAATTTTTCCCTCGAATGCTCGCCGCCATTGAGCATGCGCAAGAACAGATTGATCTGGAGTTATATCTGGTGGAGGCCGGTGGCTGCGCCGAAGCCATCATCCACGCCCTGGAGCAGGCGGCCTGGCGCGAGGTGCGGGTACGTTGCCTGTTTGACGGTTACGGCAGCCTGGGGTTAAGCCTGAGCCTGCGTCGCCGATTGACCGAGGCCGGCGTGGAGCTCAGGTTTTACAACCCTCTGAGCTGGAGACGGGGGCTGAGCAACCTGTACCGCGATCATCGCAAGCTGTTGCTGGTGGATCAGCAATTGGCCGTGGTCGGGGGGACCGGAGTGACGGATGAGTTTTGGCGCCCCGACGAAAATACCTGTGACTGGCATGAAGTCATGGTCGAAATTCAAGGCCCGCTGGTTCAGGACTGGCAGATGCTGTTTGATCGCCAATGGCGCGCGAACATCAGCCGCAAAGCGTGGAAGCCGGCGACGCACTTTGGGCTTGCGCACCTGCCACGCGTGCCCGAGACCGGTGAGGGCATGGGGCGCGTTGCCTACGCCGATGCACGCCAGCATCGCGATATCCTGCAATCGCTGGTGCGGGCGATCAACAGTGGCCAGAAGCGTATCTGGCTGGCCACCCCTTATTTCCTGCCTACCTGGAGCGTGCGACGTTCACTGCGTCGTGCGGCGGGGCGGGGCGTTGATGTGCGGTTGTTACTGACAGGCCCGCGCACCGACCATCCTTCTGTGCGTTATGCCGGTCATCGTTACTACCCGCGGCTGCTCAAGTCCGGGGTGCAGATCCTGGAGTACCAGCCTTGTTTTCTGCACTTGAAAATGGTGCTGATAGACGATTGGGTCAGTATCGGTTCGTGCAATTTCGACCACTGGAACCTGCACTTCAACCTTGAGGCCAACCTCGAGGCGCTCGACCCTGCGCTTACGCAAGCGGTGGTCGCCAGCTTTATTGCCGATTTCGCACAGAGCCAGCCCATCAGCCTGCAAGCCTGGCAGTCACGGCCACTCTGGCGTCGGGTAAAACAGCGCATCTGGGGTTGGGTTGATCGGGTGGTGGTCAATATTTTGGGGCGACGGCACTAGAATTTACCCGGCACGCGGTTACATAACCGTTGAGAACGTGCAGAATCCAGTCACTTCACGTGTAGTGAAAAAAGCGTGAGGCACGATTTTTTCTGGAGCGTTTTGCATGACACCTTCGCTGTTACTGGCCGTACTGGCTTCGGGCTTTATCTATGGCATCACCCCGGGTCCAGGCGTGCTCGCTGTTTTTGGCATTGGTGCTGCGCGCGGGCGCCGTGCCGGGGCCGGGTTTCTGTGCGGGCATCTGCTGGGTGATGTGATTTGGTGCAGCACGGCGTTGATTGCCATCGTGGGGGCGCGTGAATTTGGCAGCACGGCGTTCAATGTGCTCGGTCTGATCAGCGGTCTTTACCTGTTTTGGCTGGGTTTGCGCGCGGTTCTCGCCAAGAGCGGCAGCGTTGCCCGGCAAGGGCCGGCACGTCAGCCGTTTACCCATGGCATTTTTTTCGGCCTGACCAACCCCAAAGCCTACCCTGTGGCGGTGGCAACGTTCACGGCACTGCTTTCCAGTCGTGCAGAACTGCTCACCTGGGCCATGCTGCCATGGTTGATCGCTTTGAGCTTTGTAGGCGGGGCAGTGGCTTATGCCATTTTGGTGGGAGTTGTGGGGGCAGGGCAGGTCAGGGCGCTGTATCAGCGGCATGAGCTGCTGATTACCCGACTGTGCGGGGTCATGTTTATCGGTTTTGCTATCAGTGCGCTGATGCATGCGCTGCCCGGGTTGTTGCGTACTATCGTGTGAAGTAAGTCGCAGGGAACGCAGTGCGATCTACGGGTCAGGGATGAATATTGAGGTTTAGCCCTGAGGCATCCAGCGGTCCTATGGACATCAAAAGTTACCTGGCCCAAGCCGCTTTTATTGACCTGCTGCTTGACGCCGTGTGTGTGGTCGACAGCGCAGGTACCTTCGTTTATGTCAGTGCTGCCTGCCAGCGCATCTGGGGCTATGAGCCGCATGAACTGATAGGTACACCCATGATCAACCTGGTTTTCCCGGGGGATCGTGAGCGAACGCTGCTCGCGGCCAACGAGATCATGGCCGGGGCGCACAAGCTGAACTTTGAGAACCGTTATGTGCGCAAGGACGGGCAGATAGCCCATATCCTGTGGTCTGCCCGTTGGTCGCCAACCCATCAGATGCGCATCGCCGTTGCTCGCGACATCACCGAACGCAAGCAGGCCGAGTCGCGACAATCGGCACTGTTCGCCATCTCGGAGGCCGCCCAGGCCGCAGAGGATTTACTGGCACTGTTCAAGCATGTGCACCAGCTCATAGGGCAGTGGCTGCCGGCGTTGAATTTTTCGGTCGCACTCTGCGATCAGGTTCAAGGTGCGCTGAGCTTTCCCTATCACGTTGACGATCACCCCCTGCCGCAGCTCTGCGAGGTCAGCCACCTGAGCGATCAGGTCATTCGCAGCGGCCAGTCCATGCTGCACGGTTCTGAAAATACACCGTCATGGCTGGGCGTTCCCCTGACCACCCAAAATGGAGTTATCGGTGCGCTGGTGGTCAAGAGTGCCCGGGGGGAAGAGCGTTACACCGAGCAGCACAAGGATCTGCTGCAATATGTATCGACCCAGGTGGCCGCGGCCATCGAGCGCAAGCAGTTGCACGCACGCCTGCAGTATCTGGCGCAGTACGACGCCTTGACCCTTTTGCCCAATCGGGAGCTGTTGTACGACCGCCTGAACCGCGCATTGGTGCATGCGAAGCGCGAGCATGAGTGCATGGCCGTGCTGTATGTCGATCTGGACCATTTCAAGCTGGTCAACGACAGCTATGGGCATGCGGTCGGTGATGGCCTGTTGCAGCAGATTGCTTGTCGCTTGAAAGACTGCGTGCGAGAAAGTGACACCGTTGCCAGGATGAGCGGTGATGAGTTTGTGTTGATACTGGAGAAGCTGGCGCTGCCGGAGCACGCGCTGATTGTGGCTGAAAAACTGCGCCTCAATCTCAGCCAGCCTGTAGTGATTGATGGCCATACACTCAACGTTTCCCCCAGTATCGGCATCGCGGTTTACCCCGAACACGGGGAGCAGGCTCAGCAGTTATTGAACTATGCGGACACGGCGATGTATCGGGTGAAAAATAGCGGGCGAGGGTAAGGCTGTACCCTGTTTGAGTCAGTTGCAGGCGCCCAGGCGCTCATGTCGTGATGAGCAAGGATATCGGGTCTGACGCAGGTCAGCGGACAGTCTGTGTCTTTTGAAGTGAACTTGTTTTGGGAGGGGGAAGCTGGAGAGTCCGGGGGGGATTCAAAATGTCCCCTAAGGTGGTGGGACCAGGTTTCAGAAGCACTGAACCTTTGAAAAAAGTGGAGCGGGTGGCGGGAATCGAACCCGCGTGATCAGCTTGGGAAGCTGGAGTAATACCATTATACGACACCCGCTCAGAGCGGCTGACTTTGTACCAGAAGTCGGCCTTGATGAGAAGTTTTATTCTTGAAAACGGTCGTTTGCAGTGATTTTTTCGCCTTTTTGTTTGTTCTGATCCCCGTCAAAGGCTCTGTGACAGGGCTTGGGAGTGTACCGGTTGCAAAAAATCCAGCAGGGCGGCTTTGCTGTTGTGGCTGGCGGATTTGTGCTCCATATCCAGAAAGTGCCCGGTGTTTTCCAGGCTAATGAAATGGCTGTTGGCAATCGGTTGCGCAAATTGATGGGCATCGCTGGCCACGGTGTATTCGTCCCACTCGCCATTGATAAACAACACCGGGATCTCGATGCCTTGGGTGGCCGTGAGGAAGCCCTGCTGGTCGCTATTGAGCACGTGGTTTATATGAAAGTGCATTTGCGCGTACTCATGCTCGGCCAGGGTGCTGACATGCCGAAAGTTGAAGCGCTTGAAGAGCGGCGGCAAGTGCTTGCCCAGGGTGTCGTTGACCAGGTTGCCGACCTGGGTTCGATTGCACGCGGCCAGGCAGTGGCGGCCGCGTTCCAGGTAGTCGCGCATGGCTTCGTTGATCCGCGGTGAAAAGGAGCTGATCACGGCTTTTTCAATACGCCGTGGCGCGCTGGCCAGTGCGGTCAGTGCCGCAGTGCCGCCCCATGAAAATGACAGTAAGTAATTGGCATCAAAGTGTTCGATCAGCTCCAGCAGAACCTGTGCCTCCAGCTCTCTGGTCAGCATTTTCTGATGCCGGTTGTGGGCCTTTGATTTGCCCGCGTAGGGCTGGTCGTAGAGCACAACGTTTAAATGCGGGTGCAGGTTTTTCAGGGTCTGGGCAAACGAGGCCGTGGTGGCCATCGAACCATTGACCAGGATGATGGTGTTTTCTGCGTTCTCGGCGCGGTAGAACTCGGTGTGAATTCGATACTGGCCTTGAATGTCGAGCACGGCTACTTCGGGCTTCATCATGGCGTCGGACTCCAGTGAATCGAGCGTCGGTCAATCTGATAATGCGCCGCGAATGTGACAGGCATGAGGAGGGCTCAATCCGCGCCCGGGTTCAGAACAACAGGATTTGCGCAGGGCTGAGCGCCCGGTATTGCCCGGGGGCCAGCTGGCTGTCGAGCACCAGTGCGCCGATGCTTTCGCGGTGCAGGCGCAGGACTTTGTTGTCGAAGAAGCCAAACATGCGTTTGACCTGATGATAACGACCCTCAACGATACTCAGGCGCGCACTGCGTGGGCCCAGCAGCTCCAGTTCGGCGGGCTGGGTCGTCAGGTCTTCATAGGCGAAATAGACGCCCTCATTGAATTTGGTGACGTACGCAGCGGTAATTTCCTGCTCGGTCTCGACGTAATACACCTTGGGCAGTTTGGTCTGTGGTTGGGTCAGACGGCGCGACCAGTGACCATCATTGGTGATCAGCATCAACCCGCTGGTATTGAAGTCCAGCCGGCCTGCGATGTGCAGTTCGTGCTTGTCCGGCTCGTCCAGCAGATCGAGCACGGTAGGGTGCTCCGGGTCCTGGGTGGCGCTCACGCAACCAGGCGGCTTGTGCAGCATGAAATAGCGTGCAGGTTTGCCGGCCTGCAAGACTTGACCATCGAACTCGATACGGCTGAATGCCCGGATTTCGTGGCGCGGATCGCAAATGATCTGTCCATCCACCTGGATACGTTTCTCTATCAGTAGCAAACGTACTTGCTGGCGGTTGAACTGGGGCAAGTTGCTCAGAAAACGGTCTACGCGCATAGCGATCAATCACAAGGAATACAGGTGTGCATCTTACGTGAGGTGCCTGGGTTGCGCTGTCGGCAATTGGTTTTGAACCTGCGCGCAGCGAGGGCACAGGCATGTCAGGTCGCGTTGTGAGAGTGGCAAGGCCTGGATGATCTCGGGATCAATGCTGACGCCATAGCACCAGCAGGGTTGATCCTCGGTGTCAGGGTTTGCCATTGAACAATCGTTGCGAGCGCCACAGGCGGGGCAAATATCGGGGGTGGTCATGTCGGGGTATCCGTTGGGTGACAGGCGTTCGGTCAGTTTAGGGCAAGCGTTGTGCAGGGCGTAATTTGCTTCTTGGCAGAGGGCACCGAACCTCGTTTTTGCAGTCTTAAGAGATGTCAGACAGTGTTGCTGTTTGTCGCCTCCCAGCGTCGCTGGGGGTGCCCTTTCGCGGTCCAGGAGGCCGCCATGTCTCGTCGTCTGCTCTCTATCATTGCAATTGGCTTGTCCTTGTCTGCCTGCGTTCCTTATTACTCGGGCGGCGGCGGTTATTACCGCTCTGAGGTCTATACGGTTCCTGCCCCTTATTACTATGGCGGCTACGGCCCTTACTACGAGTATCCCCGTGGGTACCATGCGCCGCCTGCACGCTATTATCAGGGCCCGGCGCATTACCCTCAGGCGCCTGGTTATCGGCCGGGTCATGGATCTGGTTATCGTCATGGTTATGGGTCGGGCCATGGTGACGGCCACAATGGCGGATGGGGCTGGGGCCGATAGCGATGTTGACAATGGGGGCGGGCTTTTCTAGTGTCCGCCCCATTGTTTCTCAGGATGTAGCCATGACGTCGGATGACCGTATAAAACTTGAACCTGTCTGGAAGCAGGCTCTACGTGAAGAGTTCGATAAACCCTATATGGCCGAGCTGCGTGAGTTCCTGCGTCAGGAGCATGCGGCCGGCAAAGAGATCTACCCGCCGGGGCCGCTGATCTTCAATGCCCTTAACCTCACGCCGCTGGACAAGATCAAGGTTGTGATCCTCGGCCAGGACCCTTACCACGGGCCGGGCCAGGCGCATGGGTTGTGCTTTTCAGTACAGCCCGGTATCCCGACACCGCCTTCGCTGGTCAATATCTATAAAGAGCTCAAGCGCGACCTCAATATCGACATCGCCCCCCATGGCTGCTTGCAGCATTGGGCCGAGCAGGGTGTTTTGCTGCTCAATACGACAATGACAGTGGAACGCGCCAATGCCGCGTCCCATGCCAAAAAAGGCTGGGAGCACTTCACTGACCGGATTATCGAAGTGGTGAGCGAGGAGCAACCCAAGCTCGTGTTCCTGCTGTGGGGCGCCCATGCGCAAAGCAAACAAAAGCTGATTGATGCAACCAAGCATCTGGTGCTGACCTCTGTGCACCCTTCGCCGCTGTCCGCCTATCGGGGGTTTATCGGTAACGGGCACTTCAGTCGCACCAACAAGTTCCTCGAGCAAAACGGCTTGTCCCCGATCGACTGGAAACTGCCGCCGGTCCAGGCGTGAATGCTTGTGTGGTGGGTGCCCGGGATCGCTGATATCAGCGATCCCGGGTCCAGTGCCTGAACAGGGGTTCTGCTAAAAACAGTACGAAGATCAGGCGCATCACCTGCAAGGCTGTGACCAGGGGTACGGACAGTTGCAGTGTTTCTGCCGTAAGGCTCATTTCCGCAATGCCCCCTGGCATCATCCCCAGTGTCATGGAGCGCAGGTCGAGCTGGGTCAGGGTACTCAAGCCCAGTGCGCAGAGACTGGCGATCAGCATCGTCAGGGCTGTGCCCAGCAGTGTGCGGCCGATGAAGGACGGTGCCCGGCGAAAGAACGCCCGATTGAAGTGACAACCCAGCCCGCTACCAATCAACCATTGCCCCATCTGGCTGCTGCCGTCGGGCAGGCCGATATGCAAATCCCACAGGATACTGGCGCCGGCGCTGATCAGCAGTGGCCCGAACAGCCATGGGTTTGGCTGGCGCAGGCGTTGCCAGATCCAGGCCATCAAAGCCCCTGCCGGAAACAACAGCGCCAGCCAGTAAAAGTCGATCGAGGCGGGCTGCAAGGCGGGAGCGCCTTCGCCCAGCAGGTACTTGAAGGCTGCCGGGACGCACAGCACAACCATCAGGACCCGAAGGCTCTGACCTGCGGCGACGCGGCTCAACACGGCGCCATTGCGTGCGCCGAGGTTAACCATCTCACCCGAGCCGCCGGGCATGCTGGAGAAGAACGCAGTGGCACGATCCTCGCCACTGCGGCGCATCAGCCAGACACCGATCACGCTCGAGACACTGGTGAGCAGGGCGCCGGCCAGAATCAGCCAGAAATGCGCCAGCACCTGCTCCATCACCGTCGGTGTGAAGTGCAGGCCGATACCGATGCCCACAATCCACTGCCCGCATTTACGCCCGCCCGGAATCTCGGCCAGTTGCCAGGGCGTCAGGCAACGTACCAGGATGATCGCGAGCAACGAGCCAACCATCCATGGCAATGGCCAGCCGATCAGGCTGGCGAGGTAGCCCCCCGCCAAACCGACCAGCGGCGTCCCCCACCAGTGTTTGAGTCCGGACTCAAGCATCGGCCAGGGCACGACGTTGGGCGCTGCGCTTGCGCCAGATACGCAGCACGGGCATCAGCAACATGATCGCTGTCAGTACCCAGACGCCCAGCGTGATCGGGCTGGCCCACAAGATTTCCAGTGCACCGTTGGAAATCGACAGGGCGCGGCGCAGGTTTTGCTCCATCAGCCCGCCCAGGATGAACCCCAGGAGTACCGGCGAAAGCGGGAAGTCGAGCTTGCGCAGGATGTAGCCGAAGATGCCGATCCCGATCATCAGGAACAGATCGAAGGTTGTGGCGTGTACTGCATAGACGCCAATCGCCGTAATGATTGCGATCACCGGCACCAGCGCCCAGTTGGGTACCGAAAGAATGCGGGTGAAGATGCGGATCATCGGAATGTTGAGGATCACCAGCATGACGTTGGCGATGAACAGCGAGGCGATCAGGCCCCAGACAATATCCGGCTGCTGTTGAAACAGCAGCGGGCCCGGGGTGATGTTGTACAGCGACAGCGCGCCGATCATCACCGCGGTGGTGCCGGACCCCGGAACACCCAGTGTCAGCATAGGGACCAGTGCGCCGCAGGCCGAAGCTCCGATGGCGGTTTCGGGTGCCGCCAGACCTCGGCTGTCGCCCTCGCCAAATTTGCCCGAGGCACCTGCCAGGCGCTTCTCGGTCATGTAGGCCACGGCGCTGGCCAGTGTGGCGCCTGCACCCGGCAACACGCCCATGATGAAACCGAGCACGCCACAGCGGATGTTCACCGCGAACACCGCAGAGGCTTCCTTGAAATTGAACATCATTCGCCCGGTTGCTTTAACCGCTTCCTGGCCGCGATGGGTTTTTTCCAGCAGCAACAAGATTTCGCTGATGGAGAACAGCCCCAGTACCAGCACGACAAATTGAATGCCGTCAGTCAGGTGGATGTTGTCCCCGGTGAACCGGTAAACACCGCTGTTGGCATCAATTCCCACGCACGCCAGAAACAGGCCGATCAGCGCTGCGATAAAGGTCTTGAGCGGGCGATCGCCGGCCATGCCGCCCAGGCAGACGATGGCAAACACCATCAGTACGAAATACTCCGCCGGGCCGAAGGCAATTGCCCATTTCGCCAGCAGCGGGGCAAACAGCACCATGCCGCAGGTGGCGATGAAGGCGCCGATGAACGAGCTCCAGGCAGACAGTGAAAGCGCAACGCCTGCCAGACCCTTGCGGGCCATGGGGTAGCCGTCGAGGGTGGTCATTACGGTCGAAGCTTCGCCCGGAATGTTCAGCAGGATCGAACTGATGCGACCGCCGTATTCACAGCCCAGGTACACCGCGGCCAGCAAAATAAGCGCAGATTCGGGCGGCAGGCCCAGGGCAAACGCGATCGGGATCAGCAGAGCGACCCCGTTGATCGGGCCAAGCCCGGGCAGCAATCCGACCACGGTACCGATCAGGGTGCCGCACAGGGCGGTAATCAGGTTGTAAGGGGTGAGCGCGACGCCGAAGCCCTGGCCCAAATAGCCAAAAGTATCCATATCAGTTCTCCAGTACGTCGAGCAGGCCAAGCGGCAGCGGAACGTCCATGGCTATATCAAACAGTAAATAAAGACCGACGCTCATCAGGCTGATGATCACGATGCTGGGCAGCCAGCGCCCGCCGTACAGGCGCGCCATCGGGATGCCAATCAGGATGCTGCTGATGATGAAACCCAGGGTCTCGAACGTACCGGCGAAGACCAGTAGCAGCACCACACAAAGACCGATCTTGGTCAGGGTTTCGCGATCCAGTTTCGGGTCGTCTTCGCTATGCACCACGGCAGAAGGGCGAAAGATCATGTAGAGCAGCCCCAGCCCCATCAAGGCCAGCATGAGCAAAGGGAAGGCGCGAGGGCCGACAGGTTCATAGGAAAAAGCTGCCTGATAGGGCCAGGCCATCACTGCCAGTACGATGCAGACGATGAGCAGCCCTGAGGCAAAAATGCGTTGTGCGAGCATGATTTACTCCTGGGGTGTGCCCCGATACGCAAGGGCACAGCCAGCGGTCAGCGACGGTTACTGGATCAGGCCGAATTCCTGGGCCAGGACTTTGTAGTCAGCTACCTGCTTCTTCACGTAGGTATCCAGCTCCGGGCCGGTCATGGCGAAGGGGAAGAGCTGGCGCTGGTCGCGCAATGTGGCGAAGTCTTCGGAGGCCAGCAGTTTGTCGAAGGCGTCTTTCCACCACGCGTAGTCCGCATCGCTGACCTTTGGCCCCAAATAGAAGCCACGTACAACTGGCCACACGATGTCGTAACCCTGCTCTTTGGCCGTCGGAATGTCCTTCATCTCGGGTTCGTCGAGGCGTTCATTGGCAAACACGGCGAGCAGGCGCATATCACCGCTCTGGATATGCGGCATGGAGTCGGAAATGTCCGTACTACCCACCTGAATATGACCACCCAACAGCGCGGTTGCGATTTCACCGCCGCCTTCCAGGGCCACATAACGCAAGTCACGCGGATTGATCCCGGCGGCCTTGGCGATCAGGGCGGTTTGCATCCAGTCCTGGCTGCCCACGGTGCCGCCCGAGCCAATCACCACTTTGCTCGGATCTTTCTTCAGGGCTTGAACCAGATCATCGAGGTTTTTGTAGGGTGAATCGCTCTTCACCGCAATCGCACCGTAGCTGGTGCCGACAGCCGCCAGCCAGCGCACGGCGCTTTCATCGAAACGACCGAATTTGCCTTGCGCCAGATTAAGCAGTGAACCGCTGGACCAGGCTACCAGGGTGCCACCATCTGCTGGCCGCTGGGCGACAACGGCGTTGTAGGCAACGGCGCCCACGCCACCGGGCATGTAGGTCACGCGCATGGGCTTGCTGAGCAGCTTTTCGTTGATCAGCGCGCTTTGTGCCAGCTTGCAGGTCAGGTCAAAACCACCGCCAGGGGAGGCCGGGGCAATGCATTCCGGGCGTTTGGGTTCAGCCATGAGTTGGCCGGCGAAGAGCATGCAGCCGGCAGCGAGAGAGAGGGTGCGCAGGGATAGATTCATATCGTCTCCAGTGGAGTTTTTGTTTTTAGAGGGGTAGGTCAGTTGTTACTGAAAATCGCAGGTGTCGAGCCGTGCATTACCCGTATGGCGGACAAACGGCGGGCAACATAAAGCCATTCGCAGGTGCCGCGAGGGTTTGGCAAAGTTCAAGGTAATTACAGAGGCCACGGGCCTTGGGCTGAGGATTCAGCATGCAGGGTGCTCCACTATTATTCTTATTAGCGAAAACGCTTCGAGGCGTTTTTCGGGCCGCTACGGGGTCATGGCGGCAACAGGGTTTACTGTCAGTCTCGCGATGCTAAACGACCAACCTTTCGCTAACCTTTCAATAGTCATTCATTGTTTTTGGGCTTCACAGCACCCCCTCCGTCTGTACACTCCGCGCACTGAAAGGCCTCGGCCTGTACAAAAATAATGAGGAAAACCCGATGCGTGTGCTTTTGGTCGAAGATCAGCTGCAGCTGGCCGAGAGTGTTGCCCAGGCCTTGAAAGACACGGGCCTGACCGTCGATGTATTGCACGATGGTGTGGCCGCCGACCTGGCCTTGAGCAGCGAAGAATATGCCGTGGCGATTCTGGATGTGGGGTTGCCGCGCATGAACGGTTTTGAAGTGCTGGCGCGCCTGCGTGCCCGTGGTAAAACCCTGCCGGTGTTGATGCTCACGGCCCGCAGTGACGTCAAGGACCGGGTTCACGGGCTAAATCTGGGGGCCGATGACTACCTGGCAAAACCTTTCGAACTGACTGAGCTGGAGGCCCGGGTCAAGGCCCTGCTGCGCCGTAGCGTGCTGGGTGGCGAACGCCTGCAGCAATGCGGGTCTCTGGTCTACGACCTGGGTACCCGGCGCTTCACCCTGGCGGATGAACTGCTGACCCTGACCTCCCGCGAACAGGCGGTGCTCGAAGCCCTGATAGCCCGGCCGGGGCGTGTCATGAGCAAGGAGCAACTGGCGGCCCAGGTGTTCGGCCTGGACGAGGAAGCCAGTTCTGATGCCATCGAAATCTATATTCACCGCCTGCGCAAAAAACTCGACGATCAGGGGGTGGCGATCGTGACCTTCCGGGGTCTGGGGTACCTGCTGGAGGGGCGCGATGTTTAAACTCGACAGCCTGCGCTGGAGCCTGCTCTGGCACCTCACGCTGTTGCTGGTGGTACTGATGCTGGCGAGCGGGCTGAGTGCCTATTTCAATGGTCGCGAGGCCGCCGACACCGCGTATGACCGCACCCTGCTGGCGTCGGCGCGCACTATTGCGGCCGGTCTGTCGCAACGTGATGGCAGCTTGAGTGCCGATGTCCCTTACGTTGCGCTCGATACCTTTGCCTACGACAGCGCCGGACGTATTTACTATCAGGTCAACGATATTCACCAGCGGCTGATTTCCGGCTACGAAAATCTGCCCGCGCCACCGCCCGGCACGCCGCGTACCGATGACTATCCCGCTCTGGCGCGTTTTTATAACGGCGAGTACCAGGGGCAGAATGTGCGGGTCGTGAGCCTGCTCAAAGCCGTGACCGAGCCGAGCATGAATGGCATGGCGGAAATCCGGGTCGCCGAAACTGACGAAGCGCGAGTGGCCATGGCCCGCAGCCTGATGGCTGACACATTGCTGCGCCTGGGCATGCTGGGGCTCGGGGCGTTGCTGGTGGTGTGGTTTGCCGTAAGTGCCGCGTTACGTCCTCTGGAGCGATTGCGCAGCGCCGTCGAAGAGCGTGAACTGGATGACTTGCGCCCCTTGCCCCTGGTGTACGTACAGCGGGAGTTGCGGCCATTGGTGCGAGCACTCAATCACTTTACCGAGCGTTTGCGCGGTCAGTTCAAGCGTCAGGCACAGTTCATTGCCGATGCCGCCCATGAGTTGCGTACCCCTCTGGCGGTGCTCAAGGCCCAGCTCGAACTGGGTTTGCGAGCGAGCGACCCGCCGACATGGCGCACTACTCTGGAGCAGGCCACACAGGGCACGGACCGCCTGACCCACCTGGCCAACCAGCTCCTGTCGCTGGCGCGAATCGAAAACGGAGCGCGGGCTATCGCCGAGGGGGGCGGGCAGTTACTGGACCTCAGTCAACTGGCTCGCGAACTGGGCATGGCCATGGCGCCGCTGGCCCATGCCAGAGGGTTTGCGCTGGCGCTGGAGGCCGATCAGCCCGTCTGGTTGTACGGTGAGCCCACCTTGTTGCACGAGCTGCTGAGCAATCTGGTGGACAACGCCATGGCTCACTCACCGGTGGGGGGCAATGTGGTTTTGCGAGTCACCGCCCCCGCGATACTGGAAGTCGAAGATGAGGGGCCGGGTATTCCCCATGAAGATCGCGAGCGTGTGTTCGAGCGTTTCTATAGACGCAGCCAGCAAGTGGCCGGGACGGGGCTGGGGCTGGCGATCGTCGGCGACATCTGCCGCGCACACCTTGCCCATATCAGCCTGCATGATGGTGCGCAGGGCGGGTTGAAGGTACGGGTGAGTTTTGTGCCGGCCAATGGTGATCGCAGGTAGACCCTAGATAAACATCCAGCGTGCTTCGTTCAGTTGTTCTTGCAGGTTCGGGTTGTCAGCGTCCACCCCCAGTTTGTTGAAGGCGGGCAGGGCGCTCAGCGCCTCGATGTCCTGGTGCATGAACACGGTTGCGACTTGCACCAGGTCGATGTAGTCAACGTTTTTGGACTGGCGGGTAACGTCCTGGTATTGGCCGGGAATCTTTAGCAGCATTTCCGGGAACTCCCAGCCCGCCAGCAGCTTGTCGCCAATCAGCGGGTGAATGCTCTCAATGACGTGGTTCAGTGATATCGGGTCGGAGAGCAGTTCATTGTGTTCTTCTGCGTAGGTCAGGATGGGCAGTACGCCGATTTGATGCACCAGGCCGCCCAGTGCCGCCTGGTCAGGTTTGAGTGACGTATGGCGGCGGCACAGGGTGTAGCAAATGCCCGCCACCTCCAGGCTTTGACGCCATACGTCGCGCATCTTCTGCTCGACCACTTCCGAGCGGGCATGGAAGATTTGCTCCATGACCAGCCCGATGGCCAGGTTGCTGCTGTAGTTGACGCCCAGGCGCGTGATGGCCGTGTGCAGATCAGTGACCTCGCGGGTGGCGCGCAACATCGGGCTGTTGACCACTTTGATCAGCCGCGCCGCCAGTGCGGTGTCACGACCGATGACCTTGCTCAAGTGGCTGACGCTGATTTCAGGGTTTTCTGCTGCCTTGCGGATGTTCAACGCCACTTCCGGTAGCGTGGGCAAAACCAGGTCATCTCGATCAATGGCCTTGACCAAGTCCATTTGGACTTTGTGCGCCAGCATGCTCATTTCTCTGGGGTACTGCCTTTCAATATGTGGCAATCAACGCTGGATTTCGCGATCACGGTCCAGCTGATACGGCAATTCGAGCAGCGAAAGCGCGGGGCCTTGCAGGTCCCCCACGTGGATATCACCTGCCTGGGCCGCATCGGAGGTCAGCACGGCCAGCAGCTCGACACCGTTTTCTGCTTTCGCGCCGATCACCACTTCGCCCACAGCGCTGTTGTGAGTAGGGGCGAACAGGGGGGTTCCCGGTGCAGGTACCTCATTGCCCGCTTCAAGCGACAAGCGGTAGAGGTGACGTTTGAGTTTGCCCAGGTACTGCATGCGCGCGACGATTTCCTGGCCGGTGTAACAGCCTTTTTTGAAGCTGACACCGCCCACGGCTTGCAGGTTGATCATTTGCGGAATGAACATTTCGCGGGTCTTGTCCATGACCTGGCCAATACCGGCGCGCACCTGGCCGAGCAGCCATTGATTGAGGTCAGCTTCAACCAGCAGTGCTTTCAACTGCTGTGTCAGGCTTTCGCCCTGCTCGATCGGGGCCCACAGCTCCGCACGGCCTTCGGAGGCGCGAATGGCGATCAAGCCGTTGGCGCGAGCGACACTGTCGGTTTCGGCGGGCAGGTCCAGGCCCAGACTTTGCAATGCTGCGTCTGCCTGACCCAGGCCAAAACGCACCCAGTTGGCGCTGTCGTCAGTCAGTTTGGACTTGGAGAACACGGCGTATTTTTTCAGGTCCGCCAACTGCGGCTCGACCAGTTCACGCGCCATGGCCAGCAGGCAGCCGTTGTCCTGGAGCAGGATACGGAAGCTGGACTGCATGCGGCCTTTTTGTGTGCAACGGGCACCAAGGCTGGCGCGGGTTTCGCTCAGGTAGTTGAGATTGCAGGTCAACTGGCCTTGCAGAAACTTGCTGGCGTCGTTGCCGATAACAGCAAGGATGCCTTCGTGGTTCAGGGTGCAGAAAAAAGCAGAGTCGGCCATGGGTCATCGCAGGTAAATAAGTCTGGTACACATCATAGAGGTGCGCCTTGCAAATGGGTAGTTCGCAACAGACCCTGGTGGCCGACCAAAGCCGACTGTTCTATGACGGATCGGCCTGTATACTTGCGCTCTATTTGAGGAGCGTTCCATGGTCGAAAATGTTGAACTCAATCGTCTCTACTGGCACAGCCGTCGCGGCATGCTTGAACTTGACGTATTGCTGGTGCCTTTCGTCAAGGAAGTGTACGCCACCCTGAATGACGTAGATCGCGAATGCTATCGCAAGCTGCTGGAGTGCGAAGATCAGGACATGTTCGGCTGGTTCATGGAGCGCGCCGAATCCGAGGACCCGGAGCTGCAGCGCATGGTTCGCATGATCCTGGATCGTGTCCAGCCCAAGTAACAGCTTCGAGTGCCGCTGGCATGCCTCAGGGCAGTTGCTGGCGGCATATCTTGCAGCCCAGATACTGGCGCTGATCTCAATCTGCCTTCTTTCAATTCCAGTCTGGGTGAGTGTGCTCGGCGTTTTTCTGTGCCTGGGGCACGGGTTTTGGGTGCTGCCGCGTCACGTTCTATTGACCCACTCGAGTGCTGTTACCCGATTGCGGTGCGATGCCGATGGCTGGCAGTTGTGGAGTCGTGAAAAGGGCTGGCAGGCGGTGCAGCTGCGGCGTGACAGCCTGGCGTTGCCACGGGCGGTGATTGTGCGTTTTAGCTGGCGTGGTGAGCGCAGGGTGCGGGCAGTGTGCATCCCCGGCGACGCGCTGGCGCCGGATCAGCACCGGCGTTTGCGTGTGCGATTGAAGTTCAGTCGGCGCAGGTGGCTGGCACCAGGATAGTGTCCAGGGCTTCGGGCAGCATATCCGGATAGTCCAGCGTGAAGTGCAGGCCCCGTGACTCCTTTCTCGCCATGGCGCTGCGAATCATCAGTTCGGCAACTTGTGCCAGGTTGCGCAGCTCGATCAGGTCGCGGCTGACTTTATAGTTGCTGTAGAACTCATCAATCTCGTCCAGCAGCAGGCGCACGCGATGTTGTGCGCGTTGCAGGCGCTTGTTGGTGCGCACGATGCCCACGTAGTCCCACATGAATCGCCGTAATTCGTCCCAGTTGTGGGCGATGATCACGTCTTCATCCGAGTCGGTAACCTGGCTGGCGTCCCAGCTCGGCAGGGCCAAGGGTGCGGCAATTTCGGGCAGTTGGGCGAGGATGTCAGCCGCTGCCGACTTGGCGTACACAAAGCATTCCAGCAGAGAGTTGCTGGCCATGCGGTTGGCGCCGTGCAGGCCGGTGAAGCTGGTTTCGCCAATGGCGTACAGGCCGGGCACATCGGTACGGCCGTGTTCGTCGACCATCACCCCGCCGCAGGTATAGTGCGCCGCCGGCACCACCGGGATCGCCTGCCGGGTGATGTCGATGCCAAACCCCAGGCAGCGTTCATAGACAGTCGGGAAGTGGCTTTTGATGAACGTATCGGGCTTATGGCTGATATCCAGATACACGCAATCAATGCCAAGGCGCTTCATTTCATGGTCGATGGCGCGTGCAACGATGTCCCGCGGGGCCAGCTCGCCACGCGGGTCAAACCGATGCATGAAGCGCTCGCCGTTGGGCAGTTTGAGGTGTGCCCCTTCGCCCCGCAGTGCTTCGGTGATCAGAAAACTCTTGGCTTGCGGGTGATACAGGCAGGTGGGGTGGAACTGGTTGAACTCCAGGTTGGCCACCCGGCAGCCGGAGCGCCAGGCCATGGCAATGCCATCACCGCAGGCGCCATCCGGGTTGCTGGTGTACAGATACACCTTGGCAGCACCGCCCGAAGCCAGAATGGTGAAGCGCGAACCGTAGGTGTCGACCTCGCCGGTGGCGCGGTTCAGCACATAGGCGCCCAGGCAGCGATCACCTTCCAGGCCCAGGCGGCGCTCGGTAATCAGATCAACGGCAACCCGTTGCTCAAGCAATTCGATGTTTGTGCGTTTGCGTGCCTGTTCGAGCAATGTCGTGAAAATGGCCGCGCCGGTGGCATCAGCGGCATGGATGATGCGCCGATGGCTGTGGCCGCCTTCACGGGTCAGGTGAAATTCAAAGCCTGGCTGCTCGGGGTCGGCGCAATCGTCGCGGGTGAAGGGTACGCCCTGGTCGATCAGCCACTGGATGGCTTCGCGGCTATGCTCGACGGTAAACCGCACCGCGTCCTCATGGCACAGGCCGCCGCCTGCATTGAGGGTGTCTTCTACGTGGGACTGCACCGTGTCGGTGTCATCCAGCACGGCAGCTACGCCACCCTGTGCCCAGAAAGTCGAGCCATTGGCCAGATCGCCTTTGCTGAGGACCGCTATACGCATGTGGCCGGGTAGTGTGAGCGCCAGGCTCAAACCGGCAGCGCCGCTGCCAATCACCAGCACATCATGTTGAAAATGTTGGCTCATTCTTCTGACATCCGCAAAAAAGCGCCCACTAGTATATAGAGGGGGGGATCGGCACAATGGCCGGGCCTTTATGGCATTGTGAAATTACAGCGGGCATGAAGTGTGCCTCAGACTCGATGGGTCTGCATGTCGATTTGCACAATTAATCTGCAAGGGGCGTCAGGGCTCGGGAGAGACTCGAACCTTGATCGGCTTTCGTGGTACCGCTGGGGATGCTTCGAACGAAACATTTGAACTTTTCGTACGGCTCAGCGTTCCATAGAGGGTTGCCCATGAAGCAGGGGAACGGCGTCCAGTTTGATGCGGGGTTGGTTTTTCGACTCGACAGCAGAATTTGGCGACAAGATTATTGACGCAGCCGGCCAGGCCCGAGCTGCGTTTTCGTGCGTGCCAAATCCGAGCGCGCAGGAAACTTGCCAAGGGGGAGAGAACTTTTGCGCAAAGCCCGAGTCTATGTTTGCAAGCCTGATCAATTAGCAAAGCAATCTTCCTCTCGGTCTTATGAGGAGTATTCATGCTAGCCCAGGAAGAGGATCAGCAGCTGGTCGAGCGCGTACAGCGTGGCGATAAGCGCGCATTCGATCTGCTCGTGTTGAAGTATCAGCACAAAATTCTCGGGTTGATCGTGCGTTTTGTGCACGACACCCATGAAGCACAGGACGTTGCTCAAGAAGCCTTTATCAAGGCTTACAGGGCACTAGGTAATTTTCGCGGCGACAGCGCCTTTTATACATGGCTGTACCGCATCGCCATCAATACGGCGAAAAACTATCTGGTATCTCGGGGTCGACGTCCGCCTGATAGTGATGTGAGTTCAGAAGACGCTGAGTTTTACGATGGTGATCACGGTCTGAAAGATCTTGAGTCGCCTGAGCGTGCGCTGCTTCGCGACGAGATCGAGAGCACCGTACATCGCACCATTCAGCTGCTGCCAGAAGATTTGCGAACGGCGTTAACTTTACGTGAATTTGATGGTCTGAGTTATGAGGATATTGCGAGCGTCATGCAATGTCCGGTGGGTACCGTGCGTTCCCGGATTTTCCGGGCTCGGGAAGCCATTGATAAAGCCCTGCAGCCGTTGTTGCAGGAAAACTGAGACAGCGGCGACAGCCAAAGAGAGGAACCGCCATGAGTCGTGAAGCCCTGCAGGAATCGCTGTCCGCAGTGATGGATAACGAAGCGGACGAACTGGAACTACGTCGGGTATTGAGTGCCTTCGACGACACACAAACGCGTGATACCTGGTCCCGTTACCAAGTGGCACGTGCAGTGATGCACAAGGACCTGCTGATTCCGCGCCTGGACATTGCATCCGCAGTTTCGGCCGCGTTGGCCGAAGAGCAAACCCCTGCCAAGGTCGTGCGTGGCCCGTGGCGCAGCATTGGCCGCCTGGCGGTTGCTGCGTCGGTCACTGTTGCTGTTCTGGCGGGTGTAAGGCTGTACAACCAGGATGACATCGTGGGTGCCCAGCTTGCGCAGCAAGATAGCCAGCAGAGCCTGAGTGCTCCGATGGTCAAAGGCCCTGCGGTACTGGCCAACTACAGCGAAAGCTCCGATCCGGCCACCGGCCCGATGGCTAACGGCGTTCTGCAAGGTCAGCCCGGCTGGCAAGATCAGCGTCTGCCAGGTTATCTGCGCCAGCACGCACAGCAAGCGGCGTTGAAAGGTGCTCAAAGCCCTCTGCCGTATGCCCGTGCAGCCAGCCTGGAAAACCGTTAAGGACCATCATGCGCGTCCTACCCCTGTTACCTCTTGTACTCAGTGGCTGGTTTGTTGCCCCTGCACACGCCGATGAAGCCCGTAACTGGCTTGACCGTCTTGGGCAGGCCGAGCAACAGCAAAGCTATCAGGGCACTTTCGTTTACGAACGCAACGGTAGTTTCTCTACCCACAGCGTCTGGCACCTTGTGCAGGACGGGAAAGTTCGTGAACGCTTGCTGCAGCTTGATGGCGCGGCGCAAGAGGTCATTCGTTCCGATGGGCGCGTTGAGTGTGTCACTGGCAAGTTGATTTCGGGCGATGCAGATGTCACCGCCATGGCGGCTAGGCAGCTCGACCCCCAGAAGCTCAATGACTGGTATGCGGTCACAAAAACAGGCGACTCAAGGGTTGCAGGCCGACCGGTAGCAGTGATCTCGCTTGCACCGCGTGACCAGCACCGCTACGGGTTTGAACTGTATCTGGACCGTGAAACCGGTTTGCCCCTCAAGTCATTGCTGCTCAATGACAAAGGCCAGTTGCTTGAGCGTTTTCAGTTTATAAGCATTGAAACGACGCCTCCTGATGACGGCGAGCTCAAGCCAGCAGGTCAATGCCGGCCCATAGCTACGGCTGATGCGGCGTCATCTGAGGTCAAGACAGCCCATGTCTGGCATTCCGACTGGTTGCCACCGGGTTTTGAGCAGATCAGCAGCACCGTGCGCATTGATCCCAAGACCAGGTCTGAAGTCACCAGTCTGTTGTTCGACGATGGTTTGACGCGTTTCTCGGTCTTTCTTGAACCCTTGAAGGGCTCGGCAGCGCCTGATGCCCGTGTACAGCTGGGGCCTACCGTAGCCGTCTCGCGGCACCTGACCACCCCGCAGGGTGACATGATGGCCACAGTGGTGGGGGAGATCCCCATGGGCACCGCAGAACGGATTGCGCTTTCAATGCGTGTCGGTAAAGCCGACGCCGAGGCCATGCCCTAGGGATGCGGCGACATGGCGGGTAACAATTTCCGATTTGCCAATTTTTTATCTTTTTATAAAGGTCAAAGCCCTCAAGGGCTTTGGCCTTGTTTGTTTTTCGGTACCTGAAAAACGGTCTATGCTTTGGGCTTGGTTTTTGGTGCCTGTCGCTTAACTCTGCTGTTATTAACGGGAGCTGTATGTCGATGCCTCGATTGAAATCTTATTTACCCATTTTTGCAGCGGTGCTGATGCTTGGGCAGGCAGTACCTGTCATGGCGCAAGCGCAGTTGCCTGACTTCACGCAATTGGTCGAAGAAGCCTCGCCAGCCGTAGTGAATATCAGCACCACGCAAAAGTTGCCGGAACGCCGCGTCTCAAGCATGGGGCAAATGCCCGACCTGGAAGGGTTGCCGCCGGGTCTGCGCGACTTCTTTGAACGCAGCATGCCACCCAGTGGCAAAGGTGGTCGCCAGCGTGAGGCCCAGTCCCTCGGCTCGGGCTTCATCATTTCGCCCGATGGTTACATCCTGACCAATAACCACGTGGTCGCAGATGCAGATGAAATCATCGTGCGCCTGTCCGATCGCAGCGAAATGAAAGCCAAACTGGTGGGCACGGACCCACGTTCCGACGTTGCATTGCTGAAAATCGAAGGCAAAAACCTGCCTGTGCTGAAACTGGGCAAGTCCCAGGACCTCAAGGCCGGCCAATGGGTGGTTGCTATCGGTTCCCCATTTGGCTTTGACCACACCGTGACCCAGGGCATTATCAGCGCCATCGGTCGCAGCCTGCCAAATGAAAGCTACGTGCCGTTTATCCAGACTGACGTGCCGATCAACCCGGGTAACTCGGGTGGCCCGCTGTTCAACCTGACCGGCGAAGTGGTTGGCATCAACTCGCAAATCTATACCCGCTCGGGCGGGTTTATGGGCGTGTCCTTCGCGATCCCTATCGATGTGGCGATGGACGTTGCCAATCAGCTTAAAGCTGGCGGCAAAGTCAGCCGTGGATGGTTGGGTGTCGTGATTCAGGAGGTCAACAAGGACCTGGCCGAATCGTTCGGTCTGGACAAACCGGCCGGTGCGCTGGTGGCCCAGGTGCTCGATGATGGTCCTGCTGCCAAAGGCGGCCTGCAAGTCGGCGACGTGATCCTGAGCATGAATGGTCAGCCGATCGTCATGTCGGCAGATTTGCCGCATCTGGTGGGCGCACTCAAGGCCGGCAGCAAAGCGTCGCTTGAAGTGATTCGCAACGGCAAGCGCCAAAACCTGGAACTGACCGTAGGCGCTATCCCTGATGAAGGGAAAGAAATGTCTTCACCTACCGGCGCCGAGCAAAGCAGCAATCGTCTGGGCGTGTCCGTGGCGGACTTGAGCGAAGAGCAGAAGAAAGCCAACGACATCAAGGGTGGCGTGATCATCACCGACGTTCAGGACGGCCCGGCTGCCCTGATCGGCCTGCAACCTGGCGACGTGATTACTCACCTGAACAACCAGGCAATTACCAACGGCAAACAGTTCACTGAAATTGCCAAGGCATTGCCGAAGAACCGTTCGGTGTCCATGCGGGTTCTGCGTCAGGGGCGTGCCAGCTTCATTACCTTCAAGCTGGCGGAGTAAGCCGTAAATATCTGTAGCTGCTGGTTGCGTAGCAACCCCTGTTTGAAGATCCTTCGGATCTTGTCGCAGCCTGCGGCAGCGGCTACAGGTTGATTCGCAGCGCAGTAGCAAAAAGCCCGTATCGAGAGATACGGGCTTTTTTTATTTCTTGGGTTTAGGGATGCGCACTAACTGGCTGTTGGAATATATGTCATGCCAGGTACGGTTTTGCTTGTCGAAGATCGACCAGACAAACCCCAGTCCGAGGCACAGCCATGAGCCGATGGAGACGATAAAGCGCAGCAGGGCTTGCCACAGGCTGATGGCCGTACCGTCAGCGTTCTGCACGCGTATGCCCCACACCTGCATGCCCAGGGTTTGCCCGGAGTGGGTCCAGAACTTGGCAAAGAAGCCGAACAGCACAAAAAACAGGATGGTTGAAAGCAGCGGGTCGCCATCGAGGGCGCCTGCTTCAGACAGTGCCCTCATTTTGGCTTCGCCGATAAAGCTCATCATGATCAGCTTGTAGATGAAAGTGGTGACGATCAGCAGGGCAGTACACAGCAGAAAGTCATAAAACATGGCTGCCAGGCGGCGCCCCAGGCCAACGGCGGGAAAATCGCCTTGAGGGCTAAGTGGTTGTTTCGACATGGCAGGGTCTCGTGAAGGAAAAACGCCATCTTACGGAATTACGGCCATAAAAAAGCCTCTGATGTCACCATCAGAGGCTTTTCTGTACGAGATTAAGCTTCTGCTTGAACTTCGTCAGCCTGCAGGCCTTTTTGGCCCTGTACTGAGATGAAGGTCACTTTCTGGCCTTCCTTCAAGCTTTTGAAGCCGTTGCCCTGAATGGCACGGAAGTGCACAAACAGGTCCGGACCGCTTTCCGGGGTGATGAAACCAAACCCCTTCTCGTCGTTAAACCACTTTACGGTACCGCTCTGACGTTGGGACATTTCTTAATTCCTTGACGCTAACAATTAATGACAGCCTCTTTCACATGAAAGAGTACTGGTGCTGGGTTGCAGGAAAGTAAGAGACGCAGAACGGGTGTAGCGAACTTAGAGCTACTGCCCAGGTCACGATTCCAGCGACCCATGCAAACACAGTGGGCAAACTCTACGAAACTGGAATTAAAAAAACAAGCCCTCCGAATAAACCCGCAAAGACGGGTTATTAACATAGATAGCGAAGTTATAAGTGCCGGTTAATCATAGGGATATTCAATTGTTTTCGTGTTTTAAACAGTGCTTTCACTATCGAAACTTGAAGCGCTATTACAGCAGTTGCATGCCCTGTAAGTATGAGGGACATGCAACTGTGTCAGGGGAGGACTTAACCTCTGTAATAACGCTGTGGGACAAACGGCATCTTCGAAACTTTCATGGGTACACGCTTGCCACGCACGATGGCCCAGACTTCAGAGTCCACCGGTGTGAATGCAATATCCAGATAACCCATTGCCAGCGGTGCGCCCAGGGTCGGGCCAAAGCCACCGCTGCACACGGCGCCAATCACGGTGCCGTCGGCGTCGACAATCTCGGCGCCTTCGCGCACCGGGGTGCGTTCCTGTGGCAGCAGCCCCACGCGTTTGCGGGCCACACCCTTTTGCTGTTGCGCAAAGAGGGTTTCGGCGCCCGGGAAGCCACCGGCACGCGGGCCGTCTGCGCGACGGGCCTTGGAGATGGCCCAGAGCAGGCTGGCTTCAATCGGCGTGGTGGTGTCGTTCATGTCATGGCCGTACAGGCACAGGCCGGCTTCAAGGCGCAGCGAGTCGCGAGCGCCCAGGCCGATGGCCTGCACTTCGGGCTCCGCCAGCAGGCGGCGTGCCAGTTCTTCGGCGCGATCGGCCGGTACCGAGATTTCAAAGCCGTCTTCGCCGGTGTAGCCCGAGCGGCTGACGTAGCAGTCCGCGCCCAGCAGGGTCACCGGGGCAAATTGCATGAAGGTCATTTTTGCGACGTCTGGCGCCAGGCGCTGCAGCACGTTAACGGCCGCCGGGCCTTGCAGGGCGAGCAGGGCGCGTTCTTCGAACAGTGGCTGGACCTGGCAGTGCCCGCCCAGGTGTTTGCGCAGATGCGCCAGGTCCTGGTCCTTGCAGCCGGCGTTAACCACCAGGAACAGTTCGTCATTGCCCAGATTGGCGACCATCAGGTCATCGAGGATGCCGCCTTGTTCGTTGGTGAACATTGCGTAGCGCTGCATGCCGACAGGCAGGTCGATGATGTCGACCGGCACCAGGGCTTCCAGTGCCTTGGCCGCATCAGCGCCGATCAGGCGGATCTGGCCCATGTGCGATACATCGAACAACCCGGCCTGCTCGCGGGTGTGCTGATGCTCTTTCATTACCCCCAGCGGGTACTGCACGGGCATGTCATACCCGGCGAATGGCACCATGCGGGCACCGAGCTCAATGTGCAGCGCGTGCAGCGGGGTTTTAAGCAGTTGTTCGGTGGACATTGGTGACTCCTTAAAAATCAGCACTCGATAATGTTTACAGCCAGACCGCCGCGAGCGGTCTCCTTGTATTTGCTTTTCATGTCGGCGCCGGTCTGGCGCATGGTGCGGATCACCTTGTCGAGCGAGACAAAGTGCTGGCCGTCGCCGCGCAGGGCCATGCGCACGGCGTTGATGGCCTTGACTGAGCCCATCGCGTTGCGTTCGATGCACGGCACCTGTACCAGGCCGCCAATCGGGTCGCAGGTCAGGCCGAGGTTGTGCTCCATGCCGATTTCGGCCGCGTTCTCGACTTGCTGAACGCTGCCGCCCAGCACTTCACACAACGCACCCGCCGCCATGGAGCAGGCCACGCCGACTTCTCCCTGGCAGCCGACTTCGGCGCCCGAGATCGAGGCGTTTTCTTTGTACAGGATGCCGATGGCCGCAGCGGTCAGCAGGAACCGCACCACGCCGTCTTCGTTGGCCCCGCCGATAAAGCGCATGTAGTAATGCAACACGGCGGGAATGATCCCGGCCGCGCCGTTGGTAGGTGCCGTGACCACGCGCCCGCCGTTGGCGTTCTCTTCGTTGACGGCCAACGCGTACAGGTTGACCCAGTCGAGTACCGACAGCGCATCGCGCAATGCAGCCTCCGGGTTGGCACAGAGCTGACGATGCAATGCGGCCGCGCGACGTTTGACCTTCAGCCCGCCGGGCAAAATGCCTTCGTTGCGACAGCCCGCGCTCACACAATCCTGCATCACCTGCCAGATATTCAGCAAACCGCTGCGGGTTTCGGCTTCGGGGCGCCAGGCATTTTCGTTGGCCATCATCACTTCACTGATCGACAGGTGATGGGTGGCGCAATGGCGCAACAGGTCTTTGGCGGTTTTGAAGGGGTACTTCAGTTCGGTGCTGTCTTCGACGATGCGGTCTGCTCCCGCTGCGCCTTCATCCACCACAAAGCCGCCACCGACCGAGTAATACTCGCGGCTGCGGATTTGAATCCCGGCGCTATCCAGGGCACGGAAAATCATGCCGTTGGGGTGATAGGGCAGGGGTTTGCGAATCATCGCCAGATGGGCTTTTTCGTTGAAATCGATGGGGTGTTCGCCCAGCAGGTTCAAGCGCCCGCTGCTGCGAATGGTGGCCAGGCGTTCGGCCACGGTTTCGGTGTTGACGGTATCCGGGTGCTCGCCTTCAAGCCCCAGCAGCACGGCTTTGTCGCTGCCGTGCCCTTTGCCGGTGGCACCGAGGGAGCCATAGAGTTCGACTTTTACACTGGTTGTGTCTTGCAGCAGCTCGTCGCGGCGCAGACCTTCGACAAAACGCGCAGCAGCACGCATGGGGCCGACGGTATGGGAGCTGGAAGGGCCGATGCCAATCTTGAACAGGTCGAACACGCTTAACGACATAGGGTTCTCCGGTTTCTTATTGTGTAGTGCAACTTCGATCCCTGTGGGGGCTGGCTTGCCTGCGATAGCATCACTGCGGTCTGGCTGCAAAATCGCATTGCCTGTATCGCGAGCGAGCCCGCTCCCACATCAGATCTCCATGACCCGAGTGCTTACGCTTCCTGATAGCTTTCGATCGACGGGCAAGCGCAAATCAGATTGCGGTCGCCAAACACGTTGTCGACCCGGCCTACCGGTGGCCAGTATTTGCCTTCGATCAAGGACGCAACCGGGTACACCGCCTGTTCACGGCTGTAAGGGTGGGTCCACTCACCGATCATTTCAGCGGCCGTGTGCGGGGCGTTTTTCAGCGGGTTGTCTTCCTTGTCCAGACCGCCGCTTTCAACTTCGCGGATCTCTTCGCGGATGCAGATCATGGCCTGACAGAAGCGGTCCAGTTCTTCCTTGGATTCACTTTCGGTCGGCTCGATCATCAGCGTGCCTGCCACCGGGAACGACATGGTCGGGGCGTGGAAGCCGAAGTCGATCAGGCGCTTGGCCACGTCATCGACGCTGATGCCGCTGCTTTCCTTGAGCGGGCGCAGGTCGAGGATGCATTCGTGCGCCACCAGGCCATTGCTGCCCGAGTACAGCACCGGGTAGTGCTCCTCGAGGCGACGGGCGATGTAGTTGGCGTTCAGGATCGCCAGCTGCGAAGCACGCTTGAGGCCTTCGCCGCCCATCATGCGGATGTACATCCAGGTGATAGGCAAAATGCTCGCGCTGCCGAACGGCGCCGCGCACACCGCGCCTTCCTTGCGTTCCATGGCCGCGTGACCCGGCAGGAACGGCGTGAGGTGCGATTTGACGCCAATCGGGCCAACGCCCGGGCCACCGCCACCGTGGGGGATGCAGAAGGTTTTGTGCAGGTTGAGGTGGGACACGTCGCCGCCGAACTTGCCCGGCGCACACAGGCCTACCATCGCGTTCATGTTGGCGCCGTCGATGTACACCTGGCCGCCGTTGTCATGAATGATGCCGCAGATTTCGCGGATGCCTTCTTCGAACACGCCGTGGGTCGAAGGGTAGGTGATCATCAGGGCTGCGAGGTGGTCGCTGTGCTCGATGGCTTTGGCGCGCAGGTCTTCGATGTCGACGTTGCCCCGTGCATCGCATGCCGTCACCACCACGCGCATACCGGCCATGTTGGCGGTGGCGGGGTTGGTGCCGTGGGCCGAGGACGGGATCAGGCAGATGTCACGGCGCTCGTCGCCACGGCTGTGGTGATAGGCGCGAATCGCCAGCAAGCCCGCGTACTCGCCCTGGGAACCGGCGTTCGGTTGCAGCGAGATGGCGTCGTAACCGGTCGCCGCGCACAGCATGGCTTCCAGCTCGGTGGTCAGTTGCTGGTAGCCCAGGCTTTGCTCGGCAGGGGCGAACGGGTGCAGGTTGCCGAACTCGGCCCAGGTCACCGGGATCATTTCGCTGGCAGCGTTGAGTTTCATGGTGCACGAGCCCAGCGGGATCATGGTGCGGTCCAGTGCCAGGTCCTTGTCCGCCAAACGACGCAGGTAACGCATCAGTTCGGTTTCAGAGTGGTAACGGTTGAACACCGGGTGGCTGAGGATCGGCGACTGTCGCAGCAGAGCGGCTGGCAGGGTGCCGGTCACGGTGCTGGCCAGCGCTTCGAAGTCGGGCAGGGCCTGACCGTCAGCAGCGAGCAGAGCCCACAGGGCGATGACGTCGGACTGGCTGCTGGTTTCATCCAGCGACAGACCCAGGCGCTGCTCGTCGATCACGCGCAGGTTGATCTGAGTGGCATGGGCCTTGGCGTGCAGGGCTGCGGTCTGGCTGCCGGTGTTCAGGGTCAGGGTGTCGAAGAACTGGCTTTGCTCGACCGTCAGCCCCAGCGCGCTCAGGCCCTGGGCCAGAATCGCGGTCAGCTGATGAATGCGCTGAGCAATCTGCGTCAGGCCTTTGGGGCCGTGGTACACCGCGTACATGCTGGCGATGTTGGCCAGCAGGACCTGGGCCGTGCAGATGTTGCTCGTGGCCTTCTCGCGGCGGATATGTTGCTCGCGGGTTTGCATGGCCAGGCGCAGCGCAGGTTTGCCGTGACGGTCAACCGAGACACCGACCAGGCGCCCCGGCATGTCGCGCTTGAACGCGTCGCGGGTGGCGAAGTAGGCCGCGTGCGGGCCGCCAAAGCCCAGTGGCACGCCAAAACGCTGGGCGCTGCCGATGGCAACGTCTGCGCCGAATTCGCCCGGAGGCGTCAGCAGGGTCAGGGCCAGCAGGTCGGCGGCAACCGCTACCAGTGCGTTGGCGCTGTGGAAACGCTCAACCAGCTCGCGGTAATCGAATACGTCACCGTTACTCGCCGGGTATTGCAGCAGGGCGCCGAAGAAGGGCGACATGTCTGTCAGCTCGCGTTCGTCTGCGACCACAACCTTGATGCCCAGCGGCTCGGCACGGGTGCGCAGCACGTCGAGGGTTTGCGGGTGGCAGTGGCTGGAAGCAAAGAAGCTGTGGCTGGATTTGTTTTTGCTCAGGCGTTTGCAGAAGGTCATCGCTTCGGCTGCGGCGGTGGCTTCATCGAGCAGCGATGCGTTGGAAATCGGCAGACCGGTGAGATCGCTGATCAGGGTCTGGAAGTTGAGCAGGGACTCCAGGCGGCCTTGGGAAATTTCAGGCTGGTAAGGGGTGTAGGCGGTGTACCAGGCCGGGTTTTCCAGCAGGTTGCGCAAGATCGGCGAAGGGGTATGGCAGTTGTAGTAGCCCTGGCCGATATAGGTTTTGCACAGCTGGTTTTTGGCTGCGATGGCCTTGATCGAAGCCAGTGCGTCGGCTTCGCTTTGACCGTCCGGCAAGTCGAGCACGCTAGTGCCCTTGATGCTTTGCGGGATCACGCTGGCGCTGAGGCCTTCGAGGGAATCAAAACCGAGGGTGGCGAGCATCGCCTGCTCGTCGGCCTGGCGCGGGCCGATGTGGCGCGCGATGAACTCATTGGCAGTGCTGAGATTGATGGTCATGGCGGGCTTCTCAGTTGTCGTCTTGGGCTTTGATCAAGCGGTCGTACGCGTCTTGATCGAGCAGTTGGGCCACAGCGTTGGCATCGGCAGGCTTGAAACGGAAGAACCAGCCTTCACCCAGCGGGTCTTCGTTGACCAGTTCCGGGCTGCTGTCGAGCGCCGGGTTGACGGCGATCACTTCACCGTCCAGTGGCATGTAAACGCCGCTGGCAGCCTTGACCGACTCAACGGTGGCGGCTTCTGCGCCCTTGTCGTAGGCCTGCAGTTCAGGCAGCTGCACAAATACCACGTCACCCAGAGCGTTTTGCGCAAACGCGGTAATGCCTACGGTTACGCTGCCGTCGGCTTCGGTGCGCAGCCATTCGTGGTCTTCAGTAAAACGCAATTCGCTCATGGAAACTCCTCAGGGCCAGACATGTCTGGTGGTCACAGGTAAATGCTCGTGCAGATCGAGCTTATTGAGGAGTTCATTGCAAAATGACTGCCACTTTATAAATATCCTTATTTATCAATGGCTTGAATTGTTTTAGAGAAGGGTTTCTTTTTTGCTCTGTAGCGAAATCGATACAGCACAAACGCAATAAAAAAATCCAAGAGGATCAAAGCCTTGCATGGCTGCGGTTTAGAGGGTCTGTATCGATATCGCTCCACTGGAGTGATATCGATACGGGCGAGAAGAGGGCTCTGTGGGAGCGAGCCTGCTCGCGATGCATGGGACGCCGTCTGACCGTGATTACGGGTCGATTCACTCGCGAGCAGGCTCGTTCCCACAGGGAAATGAGTGCGTCAGGCCTTACCCGGGATCCCGTATTTGCGCAGCCGATGGGCGATTGCCGTGTGCGAAGTTTGCAGGCGGTTGGCCAGTTGGCGGGTCGAGGGGTAGCTGACGTAGAGCTTTTCCAGCAGCGCTTTTTCGAAGGTTTCGACGGCGTGCTCCAGGGTTTCTACCTCACCGTCGCTTTGCCGTGCAACCGAGGTGCCGGCGATGTCCAGATCGCCAATGTCGACGAGGTTGCTTTCACAGATGGCCGCCGCGCGAAAGATCACGTTCTGCAACTGGCGCACATTGCCGGGCCAGCGATTGCCCAGCAGGGCAGGGTAGGTGCCGGGTGCCAGGCGGCACACGGGGCGCTGGATCTGGGTGCAGGCCTGCTGCATGAAGGTGCGCGCCAGCAGCAAGATATCCTGGCCGCGCTCGCGCAGGGGCGGCACTTCGATGTTGAGTACGTTCAGGCGGTAGAACAGGTCTTCGCGAAAGGTACCCTCGCTGACCATTTTTTCGAGGTTGCGGTGGGTGGCGCTGAGGATCCGTACATTGACCTTGACCTCGCGCTCGCCGCCGACCCGGCGGAAGCTGCCGTCGTTGAGAAAACGCAGCAGTTTGGCTTGCAGGTACGGCGACATTTCGGCGATTTCGTCGAGGAATACCGTGCCGTGGTTGGCCAGTTCCATCAGCCCCGGCTTGCCGCCGCGCTGGGCCCCGGTGAAGGCGCCGGGGGCATAGCCGAACAGTTCGCTTTCAGCCAGGTTTTCCGGAAGCGCGGCGCAGTTGAGCGCCAGAAACGGCGCGGCAAACCGATCACTGATGGCATGACAGGCGCGGGCCACCAGCTCTTTACCGGTGCCGGTTTCGCCCTGGATCAGCAAGGGCGCGTCCAGTGTTGCTACGCGTTGTGCCCGGGTTTTGAGCGTGCGGATGGCAGGCGAATCGCCGAGCAGGGCGTCGAAGCCTTCTGCGTGATCGTGGTGCAGGGCTGCCAGACGCTCGCCGATGCGGCTTGGTTGATACAGGGTGAGCAGGGCGCCGGCATCGGTGATCGGGGTGGCATCGAGCATCAACGGGTGGCCGTTGAGGGTGACTTCACGCAAGGGCAGGCGAAAGCCGTTTTCCAGCAGCACACCCAGCAATCCGGGGTCGCAGAACAGCTCGCCGATGCTTTCGCCGGTCGGCTCGTGGCCGTAGAGCGCCACCAGTGCCGGGTTGGCCAGCAGCACATGGCCTTCGCTGTCCAGTGCCAGCACCGGGTCGGTCATGGCGGCGAGCAGGGCGTCGAGTTGCAAGTGGCGGCGCTGGCCGGGAAGGATGTCGACCACTGTCACCGATTGCACGCCCTTGACGCTGAACAGGGCTTCGCGCAGTTCGTCGAGTACTTGCGGGCTCAGGGTCGGGGCATCGATGTAGACGTTGGGCGGGACCATCTCCACTGCATCCAGGTTGAGGTTACGCCCGCCGAGCAGGGCCAGGACTTCCTGGGTGATGCCGACACGGTCGATAAAACTGACATGGATACGCATGGGAACAAGGAACACTTCTGGCCAGCGGGGATGGCCAGTATGCCTTGGCGGGGAGGATAGGTGAAATTCCGTGGGAGCGGGCTTGCTCGCGATGGCATCAACACGGCCTAACAGTAAAACTGCGTTGCCTGCATCGCGATCAAGCCCGATCCCACAAAAGCGCAGCCATCATCAAGTGGCTGAATTACTCCAGGTGTTCAGGTTTGATCGGGTCGCCAGGCTTGTGGTTGAGCTGGGCCAGAACATCGGCAAACATCTTGTCGTAGTAACCGTGCATCGAACGGATGTCAGCGGTTTTTGGAATGCCGTTTTTGACGGCAATCTTGAATGCGTCATGGGCAAAGTTGTAGGCCATGTCCTTGGGCAGTGTGAACGACTCCTTGAACTCCTTCTTGTTGATCTGGCCGTGCATGTCGAACTGCATCGACTTGCCTTCCTTGGGATCCTGAACGACCTGGTAATCGATCTTGATGTCATACCCGAAGTCGCCAGGCTGCAGCGGTTCGCGATGGATATGCAGGTGACCGGGCTCGAACGAGGCCATAGGGGTGCTCCTTGAGGCTATGGGAAAAGGGCAGGCCCGGGGCCTGCCCCGGAGATCAGAAGTATGTGATACCCGGTTTTTCGGTGCTGACGCGGGTACCGGCCTTACCTTGAACGATTGCTTCGATATCCGCCAGTGCGCCGATCACGGCGGTCTTGCCGGTCTTGCGGGCAAACTCGCATGCCGCTTCGACTTTAGGACCCATTGAGCCCGAAGCGAAACCGAGTTTTTCCAGCTCGTCAGGGTGAGCCTGGGCAATACCTTTCTGGGTTGGCTTGCCCCAGTCGATAAACGCGGCATTCACGTCTGTAGCAATGACCAGCAGATCACTGTTGAGCTGTTCGGCCAGCAGCGAGGAGCACAGATCCTTGTCAATAACGGCCTCAATGCCTCTGAGCTTGCCGTCTTCGCCATACATGGTCGGGATGCCGCCACCGCCCGCGCAGATCACGATGGTGCCTTTTTCCAGCAGCCATTTGATCGGGCGAATTTCGAAAATGCGTTTGGGTTTCGGGCTGGCCACCACACGGCGGAACTTGTCGCCGTCCGGAGCAATGCTCCAGCCTTTTTCAGCGGCCAGGCTCTTGGCTTCGGTTTCGGTGTAGACCGGCCCGATCGGCTTGGTGGGGTTCTGGAATGCGGGATCTTTCGGGTCAACTTCAACCTGGGTCAGCAGGGTGGCGAAAGGTGCATCCGGTGGCAGCAGGTTGCCCAGCTCTTGCTCGATCATGTAACCGATCATGCCCTCGGTTTCTGCACCGAGTACGTCCAGCGGGTAAGGGCTGACAGCGGTGTATGCGGCCGCTTGCAGAGAAAGCAGGCCCACTTGCGGACCATTGCCGTGGGCCACAACCAGCTCGTTGCCGGTGGCGATCCGGGAGATTTGTTTGGCCGCGGTCTGGATGTTTTCGCGCTGGTTCTCTGCAGTCATTGGCTGACCGCGACGCAAGAGGGCGTTACCGCCCAGTGCTACGACGATACGCATAGAAAATGTCCTTATAGAAGTGTGGGAGCGCCTTGTGTGGGAGCGAGCCTGCCCGCGAAGCTCGTTCGTGAGCAGGCTCCCACCCACCGTAGTTATGCGTGCACATAACTACGGTGGGCCAGGCTTAGATATCGGCCAGTGCTGCTACCAGGATCGCCTTGATGGTGTGCATGCGGTTCTCGGCCTGCTCAAAGGCAATGTTGACAGGGGACTCGAACACTTCCTCGGTCACTTCAATGCCGTTTTTCAGGTTTGGATGGTGCTCTGCCACATCCTTGCCGACCTTGGTTTCACAGTTGTGGAACGCAGGCAGACAGTGCATGAACTTCACGCGCGGGTTTTCTGCGGCCTTGATCATGTCGCTGTTGACCTGGTAAGGCAGCAGCAGTTTGATGCGGTCGTTCCAGGCTTCAACCGGCTCGCCCATCGATACCCAGACGTCGGTGTGGATAAAGTCCACGCCTTTGACGGCGGCTTTCGGGTCTTCGGTCAGGGTGATTTTGGCACCGCTTTCCTTGGCGAATTCCTGGCACTGCTTAACAAACGACTCTTCCGGCCACAGGCTTTTCGGTGCGGCGATACGCACGTCCATGCCCAGTTTTGCGCCGATCAGCAGCAGCGAGTTACCCATGTTGTTGCGGGCGTCACCCAGGTACGCGTAGCTGATGTTGTGCAGCGGCTTGTCGCTGTGTTCGCGCATGGTGAGCACGTCGGCGATCATTTGCGTCGGGTGGAACTCGGCGGTCAGGCCGTTGAATACCGGTACGCCAGCGTACTTGGCCAGTTCTTCCACGATGGCTTGTTCAAAACCACGGTACTCGATGGCGTCAAACATGCGACCCAGAACGCGGGCGGTGTCTTTCATGCTTTCTTTGTGACCGATCTGCGAAGAAACCGGGTCGATGTAAGTCACGTGGGCGCCCTGGTCGTGGGCCGCGACTTCGAACGCGCAACGGGTGCGGGTCGAGGTTTTTTCAAAGATCAGCGCAATGTTTTTGCCTTTCAAGTGCGGCTCTTCAGTACCGGTGTACTTGGCGCGCTTGAGATCGCGGGACAGATCCAGCAGGTAGTGCAGCTCACGTGGAGTGTGGTGCACAAGGCTCAGCAAGCTGCGGTTTTTCATGTTAAACGCCATGGGGATCTCCTGGGTTTTTCGATAACCGGCTTGCGCCGCCCCTTGTGGGGGCCTGCGCAAGCAATCATTTAAGTGAATTAATAGTCGATCGGGTCACGGATGATCGGGCAGGTCATGCAGTGACCGCCGCCACGGCCGCGTCCCAGTTCGGAAGCGCTGATGGTGATCACTTCAACGCCAGCCTTGCGCAGCAGGGTGTTGGTGTAGGTGTTGCGGTCGTAACCGATCACCACGCCAGGTTCCAGCGCCACCACGTTGTTGCCGTCATCCCACTGCTCGCGTTCTGCCGCGAAGGAGTTGCCGCCGGTTTCGACGACACGCAGTTTTTTCAGGCCCAGGGCGTGTGCCACGACTTCGAGGAAACTGCCTTCTTCGCGTCGTATATCGATGCCGCCTTGTTTCTTGTCATCCGGATACAGGGAGAAGGCAACGATCTGTTTCACCACTTCAGGGAAGATGGTGACCAGGTCGCGGTCGCAGAAGCTGAACACGGTGTCCAGGTGCATCGCGGCGCGGGAGCGCGGCATGCCGGCTACGATGATGCGTTCTACAGCTTTGTTCTTGAACAGGTTCAGCGCCAGTTGGCCGATGGCCTGACGCGAAGTGCGCTCGCCCATGCCGATCAGTACCACGCCTTTGCCGATTGGCATCACGTCGCCGCCTTCAAGGCTGGCGTTGCCGTGGTCGACAGTCGGGTCGCCGTACCAGATCTGGAAGTCGGCGTTGGTGAACTCGGGGTGGAACTTGTAAATCGCGGTGGTCAGCAGGGTTTCCTGGCGACGTGCCGGCCAGTACATCGGGTTCAGCGTCACGCCACCGTAGATCCAGCAAGTGGTGTCACGGGTGAACTGAGTGTTGGGCAGCGGTGGCAGGATAAAACTGGTGTGACCCAGGAAGTCCCGGAACATCTGGATGGTCTTGCCACCGAAGCTGTCTGGCAGGTCGTCTGCCGACACGCCGCCGATCAGGTATTCGGCCGCCTGGCGTGGCTCAAGGCTCTTGATCCAGGATTTGACTTCGTTGACCAGGCCCACGCCCACCTGATTGGGGGTCACTTTGTGGTCCAGGATCCAGTCCAGTGCTTCTGGAATGGCGACGATGTCGGTCAGCAGGTTGTGCATTTCCAGCACATCAATGCCGCGGTCGCGCATTTTGGTGACGAAGTCGAAGTGGTCACGCTTGGCCTGGTTGACCCACAGCACGTCATCAAACAGCAGTTCATCACAGTTGCTTGGGGTCAGGCGCTGGTGAGCCAGGCCCGGGGAACACACCATAACCTTATGCAGCTTTCCGGCTTCGGAATGCACGCCGTACTTCACTTTATCCGTGGTCATTACAGTCATCCTCCAAAGTACACAAACAGGTTGTTACAGGGTCAGGAAGCCGTCGTAGAGGCCATAGGCCGCCACCAGGGCGCCGATCACTACTGCAGCAAAAATAACTTTCTCGATGTTGGTGAAAACGGGCTGGCCACTTTCGCGCTTGGCCTTGGCGAACAGAATCGCACCAGGTGCGTACAGCAGGGCCGAGAGCAGCAGGTACTTGAGGCCGCCGGCATAGATCAGCCAGATCGCGTAGATCAACGCAACACCACCGATGATCAGGTCTTTCTTGCGTTCAGCCAGGGCGTTCTCGTAAGTCTCGGAGCGCACCGCCAGCAGGAAGCCGTAGGCTGCCGACCAGAGGTAAGGCACCAGGATCATCGAGGTCGCCAGGTAGATCAGCGACAGATAAGTACTGGCCGAGAACAGGGTGATGATCAGGAACAGTTGCACCATGGCGTTGGTCAGCCACAGGGCATTGACCGGTACATGGTTGGCGTTTTCCTTTTTCAGGAAGGCCGGCATGGTGTGGTCTTTGGCGGCCGAGAACATGATTTCGGCACACAGCAGCACCCAGGACAGCAGGGCACCCAGCAGCGAGATGATCAAGCCAACGCTGATCAGTACCGCACCCCAGTGACCGACCACATGCTCAAGCACGGCCGCCATCGAAGGGTTCTGCAATTTTGCCAGTTCAGGCTGAGTCATGATGCCCAGCGACAGCACGTTCACCAGCACCAGCAACAGCAGCACGGTGATAAAGCCGATCACGGTGGCCCGACCTACGTCGGAGCGCTTTTCGGCACGGGAAGAGAAGATGCTCGCGCCTTCGATACCGATGAACACCCACACGGTGACCAGCATCATGTTGCGCACCTGATCCATCACGCTGCCCAGATCCGGGTTTTTCAAGCCCCAGATGTCACTGGTGAAGATGTCCAGTTTGAACGCGAAGATTGCAATCAGGATAAACAGGACCAGCGGCACGATCTTGGCAACAGTGGTTACCAGGTTGATGAACGCTGCTTCCTTGATCCCGCGCAGTACCAGGAAATGCACGGCCCAGAGCAGGATTGAGGCGCCGATGATGGCGGCAGGGGTATTGCCTTCGCCGAAGATCGGGAAGAAGTAACCCAAGGTACTGAACAGCAACACGAAGTAGCCGACGTTACCCAGCCAGGCACTGATCCAGTACCCCCAGGCAGACGAGAAACCCATGTAATCGCCGAACCCGGCCTTGGCATAAGCGTAAACACCACCGTCCAGGTCAGGTTTGCGGTTAGCGAGGGTCTGGAACACAAAAGCGAGGCTCAACATACCGACTGCGGTAATTGCCCAACCGATCAGGATTGCACCCACATCGGCACTTGCGGCCATGTTTTGCGGCAGCGAAAAAATGCCGCCGCCAATCATTGAGCCGACTACCAGAGCAACCAACGCACCCAGTCGAAGTTTTCCAGGAGTATCAGACATTTGTAGTGACTCCAATCTAGGAGAAGTGAGGCTTCAAAGTAAATCCATTGGTATTTCAGCCAGTTGACATAGATCAGGGCATTACTACATTCCATTGTTTTTACAGCGGGGAAGGTCGCGATCACGTATTTTTATGACGCCTCCTGAAAGCCTGCTCCACAGATGTTTTCAGGGTTGAATACGTTATTAACCACGGTGTCGTGGAGATTGAACCTAGACAGTATTTTCAGATTTGCAAATGTCATCGTCATGTTTCATGAATAGGTCGATGAAATTAAATCGTCATCTACATATGAACTATTTTTTAGGTTTCAATAGAAAATATAGTTATGAACAAAGGTAGGCTTATTGCGCGATCCTATTAAACGTATGGTCCCTGCATATATTTAGTCGGTGAACGGCAGTAACCTGCCAACCATGAGTTTTCAATAAGTAGCAAGAGGTGGCGATGTCGCAACAGACACAGAAGCTTCGGCTCAACGCCCTGATCGCGTTGGTGGTGGGCTCAATGATTGGCGGCGGTATTTTTTCGTTGCCGCAAAATATCGCCGAGCATGCTGCGGGCGGTGCCGTGCTGATCGGTTGGGCGGTCACGGCGGTGGGGATGCTGGCGCTGGCTTTTGTGTTCCAGACCCTGGCCAATCGCAAGCCTGAGCTCGATTCAGGGGTGTATGCCTACGCCAAGGCCGGGTTCGGAGACTACATGGGCTTTTCGTCCGCCTGGGGGTACTGGATCAGCGCCTGGATGGGTAACGTCGGCTACTTCGTGTTGCTGTTCAGCACCCTGGGGTATTTTTTCCCTGTGTTCGGCCAGGGCAATACGCCGATAGCCATCGGTTGTGCGTCGCTGTTGCTGTGGGGAGTGCACTTTCTGGTGCTGCGCGGGATCAAGGAAGCAGCGTTCATCAACCAGCTGACCACGATCGCCAAAATCGTGCCGATCGTCATGTTTATCGTGCTGGCCGCCGTGGCGTTCAAGGCGGACATTTTCACCCGTGATTTCTGGGGCACTGAAACGCCGAGCCTGGGCAGCGTGATGGACCAGGTGCGCAACATGATGCTGGTCACGGTGTTTGTGTTTATCGGCATCGAAGGGGCGAGTGTCTACTCGGGCCGCGCGGAAAAACGCTCGGATGTGGGCAAGGCCACGGTCATCGGTTTTCTCGGGGTGCTGGCCTTGCTGGTGCTGGTGAACGTGCTGTCGCTGGGGATCATGAGCCAGCCGGAACTGGCGAAGCTGCAAAACCCGTCGATGGCCGGTGTGCTCAAGCATGTGGTGGGGGAGTGGGGCGCGATTCTGATCAGTATCGGGCTGGCGATTTCGCTGCTGGGGGCGTTGTTGTCGTGGGCGCTGCTGTGCGCCGAGATCCTGTATGCCACGGCCCGGGACAACACCATGCCGGCGTTCCTGAAAAAGGAAAACGCCAACCATGTACCGGTCAATGCCCTGTGGCTGACCAACACGATGATTCAGATTTTCCTGATCATCACCCTGGTGTCGTCCGGCACCTATACCAGCCTGATTTACCTTGCCTCGTCGATGATCCTGGTGCCTTACCTCTGGTCGGCAGCCTATGCGGTGTTGCTGTGCGTGAGAGGCGAGACCTACAGGCAAGCGAGTCGTCGGCGGATCAAGGATCTGGTGGTTGGAGCGGTCGCGCTGACTTACGCCATCTGGCTGCTGTATGCGGCAGGGCCCAAGTACTTGTTGCTGTCGGCATTGCTGTATGCACCCGGGGTGTTCTTCTTTGCCAAGGCCAAGCGCGAGCAGGGGGAAGTGTTGTTCAAACCGTGGGAGAAGGTGATTTTTGCGGCGGTGCTGATGACTGCACTGGGGGCGGCGTATGCGCTGTATAGCGGCGCGTTGACCTTGTAGAGGCAAGCCCGCTCCCACAATAACCAGGATTTCATCACTGCATTTACGGCTGTTTTGCGGTTGCTACAGGCAAGCGCTCCGGTCGTGACCAGATCCACAGGTTGCCCATGCTCATGCCGGCAATGGCGAGGAAGACCGGCCATTGGTGGTCGAGCACATACAGCATCAACCCTGCACACAGCAGCATGCTGATGGTGGCGCTGACCTTGGCCTTGCGCTGGATGATTTTGCCGTTGCGCCAGTTAGTCAGGATCGGGCCAAACAAACGGTGATTTTCGAGCCAGGCACTCAGGCGCGGGGAGCTTTTGGTCGCGGCCCAGGCGGCGAGCAAAATGAATTCGGTAGTCGGCAGGCCGGGAATCACAATGGCGATCAGGCCAATGCCAAGGCTCACGTAGGCCAGCAAGCCGAACAGGATGCGAGTGATTTTCGACGAAGATCGGGTTTGGCGGGTCATAAGCTCAAGACGCATAAAGGACGCCCGGTCAGCCAGTACTGGCCGGGCAACAAGCTTAAGCCAGTTCTGGCTGTTTCACGTACGTCTGTTCCAGCAGGTAAGTAAAGCGGCTGAAAGCATCATTAGCGGCTTGTTCCAGTTCTGCATCTTCTTCAGGAGTGAGTTCGACGCTGTCGAGCATCTCGATAAAGCTCTTCCAGTTGCGGCCACGACCTTCGGCAGGTTCACCCATGTGACGGGCACCGTGGGTTTCGCTCAGGCCCAGCAAGCGGGCTTGCTTGATCAGTACGCCTGCGCCCAGTTTCGAGCCTTCGGACACAAACACCCAACCCAGCGCCTGGGCTTTGCTCGGGTTGGACACCGCACCGGTAACAGGTGCAGGCAGTTCTACGCCCAGGTCGAGCAGGTCAGCCTTGATCTGTTCTGCGCGGCAACGCTCAGGCAGGTTGGGGATGTGCTGGGTCAGACGCGGGTCAGTGTGCAGCGCTGCCAGCTCGGTCAGGAACAGGTACTGGGCGGTTGCGAAATGGGTGTAGTTGTCGAGACTGCCAAAAGGGTCGCGGCCCATGACTTTTTCGCCAAGGGTGTCGTGAGTCTGGCGGGTGGCCAAGGTCAGACGCTTGGAACGCTCGGAGGGACGCGGTGCGGAATCTGGAGTGGTCATGCAAATGTCCTTGAGAATGAGATGCGCTTTGTAACTAGACGAACTAGAAGACGCGTCACAGTAAAAAATCCTCACTGCGCAGCTTGAAAGGACTGCGCAGCGGGCCTTTTGATCAGATATCCCAGACCAGATTGATCGCGAAGTTGCGGCCTGGCGCGGTCAGGCGATCCATGTTGGCCGGGTTGAGCACACCGGCTTCACCCACGCTGTCGTAGCCGCGCACGTCATCCCAGTTCCAGTATTTCTTGTCGGTCAGGTTGTACAAGCCGGCGTTGACGGTGACGTCCTTGGTGACTTTGTAGAACCCGGTCAGGTCGAGCACGCCATAGCCCGGCGACTTGAATTGGCTGCTGGTGCCATCCGGGGCGAAGAAGCTGGTGTCATCCACTTGGTCTTTGCTCTTGACCAGGGTCCAACTCACCAAGCCACCGTAGTTTTGCTGCTCGTAGCCCAGGCCCATCACGGCGGTCAGCGGGTTGACGCTGTTGATCGGCTGGCCGGTGTCGTTGTTGCGACCGTGGGCATAAGCCACCGAACCACGGGTGTAGAGACCCTGTGGTGCGCCGAAGGCGTCCAGATTCAAGCGACCTTTGACTTCAGCGCCCTTGATGGTGGCGTGCTTGATGTTGTTGGCCTGGAACTTGAGATCGTTGTAGCCGGGGGTGATGGCGTCTTCATTGATGAAGTCGCGGTATTTGTTATAAAAAACTGCGACGTCAAATGAACCGGCCTCGAAGTTGCCGCGCAAGCCGGTCTCGTAGCTTTTGCTTTTTTCCGGTTCCAGGTTCGGGTTTGGCTCAACCGAGTAGCCAGCCTGAAGATTGTCAAAGCGGCCATACAGCGCCTTGGCAGTTGGGGTGCGGAAACCTTCGGCGTATTGGCCGTACCACGTGTAGTTGTCGTTAAATGCATAGGTCACGCCAAGCTTGGGCGACAGGCGGTGCCAGACTTTATCCTTGTCGCTGACCGATTCCAGGGCCGTCGGTTTGACAGTGTTCAGAAATTCCTGGGTGATATGCGGCGTCAGCTTGGTGTAGTCGTAACGCAGGCCGGGCATGAAGGTCCAGTCGTTCCAGCTGATTTGATCCTGGGCGAACAGGCTGTAGGTGTTGATGGTCGGATCCGGGAAGTCGCTGGACTTGACCAGATAGTCTTTCGGGCTGTCTGCACCGACGGCCGGGCAATTCACGCCCACGGCCAGGCAAGTGCCCGCACCGCTGCGCGAACCGGTGACTTTCTGGTGCTTGACGGTGGCGCCGTAGGTCAGCAGGTGGTCGGTGTCGCCAATATTGAAGGCCTTGTCCGCCTGGGCATCCAGAACCCAGGTCTTTTCTTCGTAGGTAGTGTTGCGCGAGCGCATCACATTACGGGTGAACGGTACGTAGTAGTCTTCCAGAGTCTTCTGGTCAGTTTTGGCGATCTGATAGTTCAGGTTCCACTTGAAGTGGTCGGCCAGCAAGGTGTCGAGCGCCATGCTGTTTTCCAGGCCAAAACGCTCACGGCTGATGGTGTCCTTACCTTCACGGGAACGATACATGTTCTGCCCTACACCTTTGCCGAACGGGCCGCCGACCGCGCTTTTCTCATTAATGTCGAGGCGATCCTTGTACTTCTCATAAGTGAAGCCAAGACGATCATCAGCGTTGTAGTTCCAGCCTGCCTTGGCCAGCACGTTGGTAGTTTTCGCGTCTTCAGGGTTGGCCGCTGTACGGGACAGGCCGGTGCCGCCGTGATCCCCATAGGATTCGGTTTCGTGCCCGTCGCGCTGGCTCAGGTGCAGCAAACCGTCGAATTCGCCGGAGCGTCCGGCCACGGTGCCGGACTTCAGCCAGCTGCGATCGGCCGAGCTGTAGCCGGCCTTGAGGCGGGCACCGACATCCTGGCCCGGCTTGATGATGTCATCCGGGTCCAGGGTGAAGTAGCTGACAGCACCGCCAATGGCGTTACTGCCGTACAGCACCGAAGCCGGGCCACGCAGGATTTCGACACGCTTGATCACTTCCGGGTCGACGTAGTTGCGTTGGGTCTTGGCGTAAGGCCCGTTGAAGAACGAGTTGGGGATTTCAACGCCGTCGACCTGGGTCAGGATCCGGTCGCCGTCGATGCCGCGGATGTTGTAGTTGCTGATCCCGCCACGCTGGCCGGCGCCGCCTACCGAGACACCCGGCTCATAGCGCACCAGGTCCTTGATGGTATTGACGTTATCGCGGTCCATATCCTGGCGGTCATGGACGGTGACGGTGCTGGGCACCGAGTTCACGTCCTGTTCCTGGCGGGTGGCGCTGATGGTCACTTGTTGCAGGGCCAGGGTACCGCTGGTGCCGCTGCGCTTTTCCAGCACGATATTGTTGGTGCCGAGTTTGCGGTAGCTCAGGTTGGTACCGATCAGCAAACGGTCCAGGGCTTTTTCCGGGGACAGCGAGCCGCGTACACCCGGCGAGGAAACATTCTGCGCCAGCTCGGCCGGCAAGCCGACCTGCCAGCCGGTTACGGTACTGAAATCGTTCAGGGCCGAGGCCAGGGGTTGCTGGGAGATCGCAAACTTGTAATTGCCCACGGAGCGGCTGGCCGGCTGTGCATCGGTTGCGGCCATGGCCGGTACTGCCTGAACACCGGCCAAAAGCATGGCAACGGTCAACAACGACAACGTGCACTGCTGCAAGCCGCGAGGGCGGACGCTGGATGAAGACCGGCTGTTGAAACCTGTGGGCATTGATAGCGCTCCATGGTGAACGAATCTTATAGTTGCGAAGCTGACTCAAAATGCGAATCAGTTGCATTGACTACAACGAGACGAATGACCTTAGGCTATCGCGTAAAAATATTTCAATTAATTGCAACGTTGTGGGAACTAGCCTGCTCGCAATGGCATCACCGCGGCTTACCTGACAGATCTGCGTCGCTTGTATCGCAGGCAATCCAGCTCCCACAAAAGCACTGCACTTATCAGTTAAGAATGACCAGCGCCGGGAATTCCGAGATGCTGCTAGAGGTGATATGAGCGAGGGAGCGCACAATGTCCAGTGGCTGGTCGAGGCGGTAGTTACCCGTTACGGCCACGTTGGCCAGCTGCTCGTTGTTGTTGACGATCCAGCCGGGGTAGTAGCGCCGTACTTCGTCCAGCACTTTGCCCATGGGGCAGTTTTCAAACACCAGGCGCCCTTGAACCCAGGCCAGGTCGGTCTGGGGGTTGAGCTTGACGGTCTTGCTGAAGCCGTTGGGGCCAATGCTGACGCTGTTGCCGGCAGACAGGCGCATTTGCGTACCGGCACTGCTCACCCGCAAGTCCACATCGCCGCGCTGCACCCGCACCTGGGCTTCGCCATTGAGGTAACTCACGGCGAAGTCGGTGTCGCGCACGCTCACGCGCACGGGGCCGGCATCGAGCACCAGCGGGAATTCCAGATTGGCCGGGACCTCAAAATACGCCTCACCCTGGTACAGGCGGGCGCTGCTCTGGGCGTCGACCACTTTGCTGGAGAACGCCGAACTGGTGTTGAGCAGTACTTTGGAACCGTCTTCGAGTTGCAGGTGCTGACGCTCGCCGACCACGGTCAGGTGATCGGCTTGCAGGCGCAACGGCACGTTGCTGTAGCTGCCGACACTGATAATCACCACTGCTGCGGTTGCCAGGTGCTTCCAGTGGCGGCTGATGCGCCGTAACAGGCCGGGTGTGCGGCGGGTCTGCAGGGTTTGGGCGGCGGCCTGCAGCGGTTCGCCGTTCCATACCGCGTTGGCCCTGGCAAAGGCCCGGGCGTGTGCAGGGTCGGCATTGAGCCAGGCATTGAAGTCGGACTTTTGCTCTTCGTTCGCGCACTCAAGGGTAATCAGCCAGTCCAGTGCCTGATCCATTGCGCTGTCTTGCAGCACGTCTTGAGCAGAGTTGTGAGTGTCCGGCACGGGTGTTCCTTGGCAGTCTCAGGGCATTTTTGCAGGCATCGGCGGTGAAGATTAAGGCCGATTCAGCCTGTCGGCTACCCCGATGCAGATTGCCATGATCAATTTGAGTTCCTTTTGAACCGTGCTCAATGAGACGTCCAGCTCTTGGGCGATCTCTTGATAACTGCAGCCGTGCAGGCGGCTGAGGATGAAAATCCGCTGCTGACGCGCGCTTAACTGGCTCAGGCTCACACTCAAACGCTCCAGTAATTGCGCGGCTTGATGGGCTTCTTCGGGGGTACTGAGTGTGGAGGCGACGCCTTCAATGACGTCCAGCGGCACATCCTCGACCACGGTGCGTGACTGGATGCGCCGGGAGCGCAGGTGGTCGAGTGCCAGATTGCGTGCGGTCTGGAAGACAAAGGGTTCAAGGTGCTCGACGGAGCGCTCGCTCAAGGCCCGGGTCACGCGCAAGTAGGTCTCCTGCAGCAGGTCTTCGGCGGTGCTGTGGTTATTGACCATCCGCTCCAGGGTGCGCAGCAAGGTGACACGCTGGGTAAGGAAGACTTGATTGAAGTGGGACTGACTCACAGTGCTACCCGACCGATTTTGAGCGAATGATAATGCTTATCATCCATGCTGTTGGTCAAGTAATGTTTTGAAAAGGCAGGTAATCGCCCTTGTCTTGAGGCGGGCTTGGTTCTGTGGGAGCGGGCTTGTTCGCGATACAGGCAACCCGGTCTATCAGGCAGATCGGGCAGGTGCCATCGCGAGCAAGCCCGCCCCCGCAAAAAACAAATCAGACCCGGCCTTTCAAATACGCGCTGTAATCCGGGATGCGGTGTTCGTGGGGCTGGCTCATCAGCGGGCTGGTGAGCATGTAGTCGGCGCTGCATTCATTGCACGCCACCGGGATGTTCCACACCGCGGCGACCCGCAGCAGGGCCTTGATGTCCGGGTCGTGGGGCTGGGGCTCGAACGGGTCCCAGAAGAACACCAGCATGTCGACCCGTTGCTCGGCAATCCGTGCGCCCACCTGCTGATCGCCGCCCAAAGGGCCGCTGATCATGCTTTCGATCGGCAGGCCCAGGCGTTTGCTCAGCATCAGGCCGGTGGTGCCGGTGGCGCACAGGTCGTGCTGGCTGAGTTGCGCTTTGTGGCGCTCGGCCCAGTCCAGCAAGAAACCCTTGCAGTGATCATGGGCCACCAGGGCGATGCGCTTGCGCGCCGCCAGGGTGGCCGTGGTGAAGCTGATACCGATCATCGCGTCACTCCGCGTTGCACAGCGCCAGGCAGTTATCGAGCATGCGGTTGGAGAAGCCCCACTCATTGTCGTACCACGCCAGGACCTTCAACAGCTTGCCGCTGACTTTGGTGTGGTTGGCGTCGAAGATCGATGAAAGCGGGTTGTGGTTGAAGTCGCTCGATACCAGGGGCAGGGTGTTGTAACCCAGCACTCTGGAGTGTTGGCTGGCTTCCTTGAACAGCGCATTGACTTCAGCCGCAGTGGTTTCGCGCTTGAGTTCAATGGTCAGGTCGACCAGGGAAACATTGATCACCGGTACCCGGACGGCCATGCCGGTCAGCTTGCCGGCCAGTTCTGGCAATACCAGGCCTACGGCTTCGGCGGCACCGGTTTTGCTCGGGATCATGTTCTGGGTAGCCGAGCGGGCGCGGTACGGGTCCGAGTGATAAACGTCGGTCAGGTTCTGGTCATTGGTGTAGGCATGAATGGTGGTCATCAGGCCGTTTGCAATGCCGAATTCTCGGTGCAGGATCTGCGCCACCGGTGCCAGGCAGTTGGTGGTGCAGGATGCATTGGAAATAATCTGGTGCGATTGGCGCAGAATGTCGTGGTTAACGCCATAGACCACAGTCGCATCGGCATTTTTACCTGGTGCAGAGATAATGACCTTACGGGCGCCGGCGCTAATATGCGCTTCAGCTTTACTGCGATCAGTGAACAAACCTGTGCATTCAAACACCACATCGATTTTCAGTGCCGCCCACGGCAGTTCGGCCGGGTTGCGTATGGCCGTGACGCTGATGCGGTCGCCATTGACGGTCAGGCTCTCCTGATCATGCTCGACATTGGCGTCGAACGTGCCGTGAACCGTGTCGTACTTGAGCAGATGAGCATTGATCGAACTGTCACCCAGATCGTTGATGGCGACGATCTGCAGGTCCTCACGGTAGCCTTGGGTATACAGTGCGCGCAGGACGTTACGGCCGATCCGGCCAAAACCATTGATTGCGATTCGTAGAGTCATGGAAAGCGCCTGCCATCGATTTGTTGTTGGAATTACAAGATTATTCGCATAAAAATAGAAAACAAGCCATTTAAGTGGCAATATTTTGTTTTATCTACAACGAGTGACCTGAATCAACGGGTCCGAATGATTGAAGTCGCTCCTCTAAGCCCTTCGGTCAGCATAGGACACGCACAGGTCGCCACATCCGTTAGCCTGGAGTTCAACACATGCATCCCCGCGTTCTTGAAGTCACCGAGCGTCTTATTGCCCGCAGTCGAGCAACCCGTGAGGCGTATCTGACGCTTATTCGCGGTGCCGCCAGTGACGGCCCGCAACGTGGCAAGCTGCAATGTGCCAACTTCGCCCACGGCGTGGCAGGGTGCGGTACTGAAGATAAAAACAGCCTGCGGATGATGAACGCAGCCAACGTTGCAATTGTTTCGTCATATAACGACATGCTGTCGGCGCATCAGCCGTACGAACACTTCCCTGAACAAATCAAGAAAGCGCTGCGTGAAATCGGCTCGGTAGGCCAGTTCGCAGGCGGCACTCCGGCCATGTGTGACGGCGTCACCCAGGGCGAGCCGGGCATGGAACTCAGCCTGCTGAGCCGCGAAGTGATTGCCCTGTCCACGGCCGTGTCGCTGTCGCACAACATGTTCGATGCGGCGATGATGCTGGGCATTTGCGACAAGATCGTGCCGGGCCTGTTGATGGGCGCGCTGCGCTTCGGTCACCTGCCGACCATCTTTGTGCCGGGCGGGCCGATGCCGTCGGGGATTTCCAACAAGGAAAAGGCCGACGTGCGCCAGCGTTACGCTGAAGGCAAGGCCAGCCGCGAAGAGCTGCTGGAGTCGGAGATGAAGTCTTACCACAGCCCGGGCACCTGTACGTTTTACGGCACCGCCAACACCAACCAGTTGCTGATGGAAGTGATGGGCCTGCACTTGCCGGGCGCCTCTTTCGTCAACCCCTACACGCCACTGCGTGATGCGCTGACCCGCGAAGCCGCGCACCAGATCACCCGTCTGACCAAACAAAATGGCGACTTCATGCCATTGGGCGAGATCGTCGATGAGCGCTCCCTGGTCAACTCCATCGTTGCGCTGCACGCCACCGGCGGTTCGACCAACCACACCTTGCACATGCCGGCGATTGCCATGGCCGCTGGCATCCAGCTGACCTGGCAAGACATGGCCGACCTGTCCGAGGTGGTGCCGACCCTGTCCCATGTGTATCCAAACGGCAAAGCCGATATCAACCACTTCCAGGCTGCAGGCGGTATGGCGTTCCTGATCCGTGAGCTGCTTGAAGCCGGGCTGCTGCACGAAAACGTCAACACCGTGGCGGGCTTCGGTCTGAGCCGTTACACCCGCGAGCCTTTCCTGGTGGATGGCGAGCTGGTATGGCGCGAAGGCCCGATTGAAAGCCTTGATGAGACAATCTTGCGCCCGGTGTCCCGTGCATTTTCTGCCGAGGGCGGATTGCGGGTGATGGAGGGCAACCTGGGGCGCGGTGTGATGAAGGTCTCGGCGGTAGCGCCCGAGCACCAGATCGTCGAAGCCCCGGCGCGGGTATTCCAGGATCAGCAGCAACTGGCCGATGCCTTCAAGGCCGGTGAGCTGGAACACGACTTTGTTGCCGTGATGCGCTTTCAGGGCCCGCGTTCCAACGGAATGCCCGAGCTGCACAAGATGACGCCGTTCCTTGGCGTGTTGCAGGATCGGGGCTTCAAAGTGGCGCTGATCACTGACGGACGGATGTCGGGCGCATCGGGCAAGATCCCGGCAGCGATCCATGTCAGCCCCGAGGCTTCGATTGGCGGCGCCCTGGCACGGGTTCAGGATGGCGACATCATTCGCGTGGACGGCGTAAAAGGCACATTGCAACTACTGGTGGATGAGGCAGAATTTGCAGCGCGCACCCCGGCAGTCGGCACGCTGGATAATGCTGTTGGTACCGGGCGTGAGTTGTTTGCATTTATGCGTCATGCCTTCAGTTCGGCTGAGCAGGGCGCGAGCACCTTTACCTCGTCTCTGGAAAACTTGAAATGAAGCTCGCACTGGTCGGTGACATTGGCGGTACCAACGCACGGTTTGCGTTGTGGGAAAACGACCAGCTGCATTCGGTCCGCGTGCTGGCCACGGCGGACTTTGCCTGCCCGCAAGACGCCATCAGGCTGTATCTGAGTGAACTGGATCTGGCCCCGGGGTCTGTCGGTTCGGTGTGTTTGTCGGTAGCCGGCCCCGTGAGCGGCGATGAGTTCCGCTTTACCAACAACCACTGGCGCTTGAGCCGTTCGCAGTTCTGCCATGCGCTGCAGGTCGACAACCTGCTGTTGATCAATGACTTCAGCGCAATGGCATTGGGCATGACCCGCCTGCAACCCGAGGACGTGCGCCAGGTATGCCCGGGCATCGCCGACCCGGCGCGGCCTGCGGTGGTCATCGGGCCGGGCACCGGGCTTGGGGTGGGCACCTTGCTCAACCTGGGCGAGGCGCAGTGGATGGCGTTGCCGGGGGAGGGCGGCCATGTCGACCTGCCCATGAGCAACCCGCGTGAAGTGCAGTTGTGGCAGCACATCTACAACGAAATCGGGCATGTGAGCGCTGAAACCATTTTGAGTGGCAGCGGCTTGCCGCGGGTCTATCGGGCGATCTGTGCCGTGGACGGCCACACCCCGGTGCTGGACAGCGACCGGGCCATCACGGCGGCGGCCCTGGCCGGCGACCCGATTGCCCTGCAAGTGCTGGAGCATTTCAGCTGCTGGCTGGGGCGTGTGGCAGGCAACAACGTGCTGACCATCGGCGGGCGTGGCGGGGTGTATATCGTGGGGGGCGTCATTCCGCGCTTTGCCGATATCTTCCTGGCCAGCGGCTTTGCCCGCAGTTTCGCCGACAAAGGCTGCATGAGCGACTACCTCAAGGGTATCCCTGTGTGGCTGGTGACGGCGCCGTATCCGGGTTTGATCGGTGCGGGGGTGGCGTTGCAACAGGCGTTTGGCTGAGCCGCTCAAGTCTTGGCTACAAAAATAATAAGGAACACCACTGTGAGCACACCCGGCAAATCCATTTTGCTGGTCGATGATGACCAGGAAATTCGAGAACTCCTTGATCTCTACCTCACTCGCGCCGGTTTTCAGGTGCGCACCGTGGGGGATTGCGCGGGTTTTCGACAGGCATTGAGTGAGGTCGCGAGTGATCTGTTGATCCTTGATGTCATGTTGCCCGACGAGGACGGTTTCAGCCTGTGCCGTTGGGTGCGGCAACATCCGCGTTTTGCCCAGATCCCGATCATCATGCTGACCGCCAGTTCCGACGAGGCGGACCGGATTATCGGCCTTGAGCTGGGGGCCGACGATTATCTGGGCAAGCCTTTCAGCCCCCGTGAGCTGCTGGCGCGCATCAAGGCGTTGTTGCGCAGGGTGCAATTTGCCATTGCGGGTTCGGGCAACGATGTCCTGGTGTTTGAAGAGTGGCGCTTGAACACCGTGACCCATCGACTGTTTCATACCGATGGTGAAGAGGTGATTCTGTCGGGAGCCGATTTTGCGTTGCTCAAGTTGTTTCTGGATAACCCGCAACAGATCCTCGACCGCGACACCATTGGCAATGCCACCCGTGGCCGCGACCTGATGCCGCTGGACCGCATCGTCGACATGGCCGTCAGCCGCCTGCGCCAGCGCCTGCGTGACACCGAAAAACCGCCCCGATTGATCCGCACCATACGCGGCAGCGGCTATCAGCTCGCGGCCCAGGTTGCGGTGAGCAATGACCTTTAAGTTCTGGCGCAAATGGCATATGCCCCGTTCCTTGCTCGGGCGCATGTTGCTCCTGACCTTGCTGGCAATCCTGCTGGCGCAAACCCTGTCGAGTGCAATCTGGCTGTCCCAGTTGCGTACCACGCAACTTGAGGGGCTGGTGAACAGTGCGCGCAGCCTGGCGCATTCGATGAACGCCACCGTGACCTACTTGCGTTCCCTGCCGCTGGCCTACCGCCCGCTGGTACTGGATCAGATGCGCAGTATGGGGGGCACACGCTTTGTGGTGAGCCTCAATGACAAGCCTCTGGAAATGGAGGTATTGCCGCTGACCCAGCGCAAACAGGCGGTGCTGGACGCCGTGGATCAGGTGTTACGCCAGTCTGTGGGGCCGGATGTCGACATGTCGGTGAAATTTGTCAGCCCCAAGGATTTACGCATTTTCAATGCGGGCCTGAAACTCGATGAACTGCCGCGTTCCTGGGCGCATTTTGCGTTGACCCTGGAACCGGTCAATCCGCCGGTGCTGGTGACGCAAATCCAGATGGTGCCGGGTGAGTGGCTGTATATCGCTTCCTTGTTGCCCCAGCCCTATACCAGCCTGGAAGAAGAAGGGCTGCCGGCGTTGCAGGTGTGGTTTATCGTGCTCAGCAGCATTTTTTTACTGTTGTTTATCGGCTTGCTGGTGCACTGGCAAAGCCGCCCGCTAAAGCGCCTGGCCCGGGCGGCCCGCGACATGTCGCTGGGTGAGGAAGAGGTCAAGCCGGTCGAAATCGGTGGCGTCAGCGAAGTGGTCGAAGTAGGGCGTGCATTCAACACCATGCGTGCCCGTATCAGCCGCTACTTGACGGAACGCAGCCAATTGTTCAGTGCGATTTCCCATGATTTGCGCACGCCCATCACCCGCTTGCGGCTGCGGGTTGAGCTGCTTGAAGACGAGCAACTGCAGCATAAGTTCGGCCGCGATCTGGATGAGCTGGAGATGCTGGTCAAAGGCGCGCTGCAATGCGTGAAAGACACCGACATCCATGAAAATATCGAAGCGGTGGATTTGAATCAGTTGCTTGACTGCCTGATTGAGCCGTACTTGCTGCCGCAAGGTAATGGCCGCGTGACGCTACAGGGGCGAGCCGTCAGGCCCTATCACGGCAAGCCCCTGGCCCTGCGTCGCTGCATGGGCAACCTGATTGATAACGCGCTCAAATACGGCAAAAACGCCCATCTGCGCATTGATGACAATGAACAGGCCTTTGTACTGACCGTTGATGACGAGGGGCCGGGCGTACCTGAACAGCGGCTCGAACAAGTTTTTGAACCGCACTTCCGTCTGGCCGGACAGCAGCAGGGCTACGGGCTGGGGCTGGGGATCGCGCGCAGCATCGCCCATAGCCATGGCGGGGAAGTCAGCTTGCAAAACCTGCGGGTCGGCGGTCTGCGAGTCACTTTGTACTTGCCGCGAAATGCCGACTGATCGACAGGCTCGCCTGCTCGGCGCTGATGGGCAGCAACGGCTCTGAATGAGGGGATGAAGGTTCGTTGATCGCGACTTTTGGCTGACGAGGGGAGTTCATCGCGGCGTTGATACGGTTTTCACGCACGCGTCTGCTGGTCTGGCTGAAATGCTCTTGCAGTTTTTCCATGGCCACGTCATAGGGCTCGTTGCACAGGGCTAACTGCTGTTCGCGCTCTTGCAGCGCCAGCCGTTTGGCTTCGTCTTCGCCATAAAGATCAATGCGAAAACTCTTGCTCAGGTTGTAGCCGTGAATACGGGTGGTCGCCCGCCAGTAACAGATCTTGCTGGACTGCACCCGGTACACCCCCGGGTGGCCACTGGTGTTGTGGGGCATCAGCCGCTGGCGGCTTGCATAGCCGAAGGGCTGGGGCATATTCAATACCAGTTGGTGGCGCATGTTCCTGGCTGCCTCCAGCGCCGGGGCTTCACCTCCGTACTCGGCGAAACCGAAGAGGTGGAGATGGCTTTTGCCCGAGCGCTGAATGTCCAGCTTCCAGGCATAGGGGTGACCATCGTCATGTTTGAGCGGGTAAATAAAGCAGTGGTTATGGTTGTTTGCACGAGGCCTTGGCATCGGTCGTATCTCCTGAAAGGTGGGGCAGCATCCATTCTTTAATCGTGACGATGTGCAGCAGACTCGCTGATGTTTTTTGCGCGTACAACGTGGGAAAACGACTTAGGGATCCGTCCTACAAAGAATCAGGAAAGTGCTTTGTGTGTCTATGGGCGCAGCTTCATGACCCATACGAAGCCAGTGTCACGTACTGCCGAAATGTCTTCGGAACCGAAGTCCGCAGGTTTTTTTAATGTCACAGAGTTGTGACATTTGAGCGTCTCTTCGTTACGCGGGGGCAGGCGGTGATGGATACACTCTTTAGCAGCGCAAGCAGAAGACTTGCACAGCAATAACAACAAGAAAGGTCACGCCATGAATTCATTCAATCGCCTCGCCGTTGTCATTTCTCTCGCCACACTGTTTCCCCTGAACGCTTATGCCGCAGCCCCTGCCGATTCCAAAGGTACGGTTGAAGTGGTGCATTGGTGGACTTCCGGTGGTGAGGCCAAAGCGGTTGAGGTGCTTAAAAAGCTGATCGAAAAAGACGGATATACCTGGCAGGACAGCGCTGTTGCAGGCGGTGGCGGTGCCGCCGCCATGACCGTGCTCAAGACTCGCGCCGTGTCCGGCAACCCGCCGTCAGCCGCACAGATCAAGGGCCCGGATATTCAGGACTGGGCTGCGCTCGGCTTGCTGACCAATGTCGATGAAGTTGCCAAGGCCAACAAGTGGGACACGCTGCTGTCCAAAACGGTCTCCGATACCATGAAGTACGACGGCCATTACGTGGCTGTGCCGGTCAATGTTCACCGCGTGAACTGGCTGTGGACCAACCCTGAAGTGTTCAAGAAGGCCGGCATCGACAAACCGCCAACCACCCTTGACGAACTTTATGCTGCGGGCGACAAGCTCAAGGCCGCCGGTTTCATTCCTTTGGCCCATGGTGGTCAGCCTTGGCAGGACAGCACGGTTTTTGAAGACATGGTGCTGAGCATCATGGGCCCGGAAGGCTACAAAAAAGCCTTTATCGAGCACGATGAGAAAACCCTGACCGGCCCTCAAATGACTGAAGTGTTCACCAACCTGAAAAAACTTCAGAGCTACATGGACCCAGATGGCTCCGGCCAGGACTGGAACCTGGAAGCTGCCAAAGTGATCAACGGCAAAGCCGGCATGCAGATCATGGGTGACTGGGCGAAAAGCGAGTGGGCTGCTGCGGGCAAGAAAGCGGGTACTGATTTTGAGTGCGTGCCGTTCCCGGGCACCCAGGGCAGCTTCACCTACAACATTGACTCCCTGGCGATGTTCAAACTGGCCAAGGCCAAAGATACTGCCGGCAACCGGGCCGCTCAGAACGACGTAGCCAAAGTTGCGCTTGAACCCGAGTTCCAATACGTGTTCAACCAGAACAAGGGCTCGATCCCGGTGCGTGGTGATCTGGATATGAGCAAGTTCGACAGCTGCGGCCAGGCTTCAGCCAAGGACTTCGCAGCCGCTGGCAAGTCCGGCAGCCAATTGCCGAGCATGGCGCACAACATGGCGACCTCACTGGCAGTTCAAGGTGCGATCTTCGATGTCGTGACCAACTTCATGAGCGACAAAAATGCTGATCCGGCCAAGGCTGGCAAGCAACTGGCGTCAGCGATCAAAGCGGCCCAGTAACGTTCTGACTTGACCCGCCGCGTTCGCACGCGGCCCCCCACTTTAAGTTGCACGGCATTGGCGCCCGCCAATGCCGGCATCCCCGCACGGGAATATTTCGATGAGTTCTGTGGCTGTGTTCAGCAAGGCCTCGCCGTTTGATGCGTTGCAACGCTGGTTGCCCAAGCTGGTCCTGGCACCCAGCATGGTGATCGTGTTGGTTGGCTTTTATGGCTATATTTTCTGGACCTTTATCCTTTCGTTTACCAACTCCAGCTTTATGCCCAGCTACAAATGGGTTGGCCTGCAACAATACGCGCGCTTGATGGAAAACGATCGTTGGTGGGTCGCCAGCAAAAACCTGGCGGTCTTTGGCGGGATGTTTATCGCTATCAGCCTGGTGATCGGCGTGTTCCTGGCCATCCTGCTCGACCAGCGCATCCGCAAGGAAGGCTTTATCCGCACGATCTACCTGTACCCGATGGCGTTGTCGATGATCGTCACCGGTACGGCCTGGAAGTGGCTGCTCAACCCGGGCCTTGGCCTGGACAAGATGCTGCGCGACTGGGGCTGGGAAGGCTTTCGTTTTGACTGGCTGCTGGATCAGGACCGGGTGGTGTACTGCCTGGTGATCGCGGCGGTATGGCAGGCTTCCGGCTTTGTGATGGCGATGTTTCTGGCCGGTTTGCGCGGGGTCGATCAGTCGATCATTCGTGCGGCCCAGGTCGACGGCGCAAGCTTGCCGACCATCTACCTGCGCATTGTGTTGCCGAGCCTGCGCCCGGTGTTTTTCAGTGCCTTCATGATCCTGGCGCACATTGCGATCAAGAGCTTCGACCTGGTGTCTGCAATGACCGCCGGCGGCCCGGGCTACTCCTCGGACTTGCCTGCCATGTTCATGTATTCCTTCACTTTCAGCCGTGGGCAAATGGGTATTGGTTCTGCCAGTGCGATCATGATGCTGGGGGCGATCCTGGCCATCCTCGTGCCGTATCTGTATTCCGAGTTGAGGAACAAACGCCATGATTAATACCCGGCGATTTACCTTCAGCCGCCTGGCGATTTACACCACCTTGTTCCTTGCGGCGGCGGTCTATTTGATCCCGCTGGTGGTGATGCTGCTTACCAGCTTCAAAAGCCCGGAAGACATCCGCACCGGTAACCTGCTGAGCTGGCCGCAAGTGATCGATGGCATTGGCTGGATCAAGGCCTGGGACACGGTGGGCGGTTACTTCTGGAACTCGGTGAAAATCACCGTGCCTGCGGTGCTGATCTCGACCTTTATCGGCGCCATGAACGGATACGTGCTGTCGATGTGGCGCTTCCGGGGCTCGCAGCTGTTTTTCGGCCTGCTGCTGTTCGGTTGCTTCCTGCCGTTTCAGACCGTGTTGCTGCCGGCCTCGTTCACCATCGGCAAGCTGGGGCTGGCCAACACCACCACCGGCCTGGTGCTGGTGCATGTGGTGTATGGCCTGGCCTTCACCACGCTGTTCTTTCGCAACTACTACGTGAGCATCCCGGATGCGCTGGTGAAGGCTGCGCGGCTGGATGGCGCGGGCTTTTTCACCATTTTCGGACGGATTTTGCTGCCGATGTCGGTTCCGATCGTGATGGTCTGCCTGATCTGGCAATTCACTCAAATCTGGAATGACTTTCTGTTTGGTGTGGTGTTCGCCAGCGGTGATGCGCAACCGATAACGGTGGCGCTGAACAACCTGGTCAATACCAGCACCGGGGCCAAGGAATACAACGTGGACATGGCTGCGGCCATGATCGCGGGGCTGCCGACGCTGCTGGTCTACATCTTTGCGGGCAAGTATTTTCTGCGCGGGCTCACGTCCGGTGCGGTCAAGGGGTAAGGCATGGCAACTCTCGAACTACGCAACGTTAATAAATCCTACGGCAAGGGTTTGCCGGATACGCTGAAAAACATCGAACTGAAAATCGACGATGGCGAGTTTCTGATTCTGGTGGGGCCTTCGGGTTGCGGCAAATCGACCCTGATGAACTGCATCGCCGGCCTTGAGACCATCAGTGGCGGTGCGATCCTGGTGGACGATGCCGACATCAGCGGCATGAGCCCCAAGGACCGCGATATCGCCATGGTGTTTCAGTCCTACGCGCTGTACCCGACCATGAACGTGCGGGACAACATCGCCTTCGGCCTGAAGATCCGCAAAATGAGCGCGGCGGCGATTGAGGAAGAAGTTGCACGGGTCGCCAAGCTGCTGCAAATCGAGCACCTGCTGGGCCGTAAACCCGGACAGCTGTCGGGTGGCCAGCAGCAGCGCGTGGCCATGGGCCGGGCGCTGGCGCGGCGGCCGAAGATTTATCTGTTTGACGAGCCGCTGTCCAACCTCGACGCCAAGCTGCGGGTCGAGATGCGCACCGAAATGAAGCTGATGCACCAGCGGCTGAAAACCACCACGGTCTACGTCACCCACGACCAGATTGAAGCCATGACCCTGGGCGACAAAGTGGCGGTGATGAAGGACGGGATCATCCAGCAGTTCGGCACGCCCCGGCAGATCTACAACGATCCGGCCAACCTGTTTGTGGCCAGCTTTATCGGCTCGCCGCCGATGAACTTCATTCCTCTGCGTTTGCAGCGCCGGGAAGGCCGCCTGCTGGCAGTGCTCGACAGCGGCCAGGCCCGCTGCGAGTTGCCGCTGGGCATGCAGGACGCAGGGCTGGAGGACCGCGATGTGATCGTGGGCATCCGCGCCGAGCAGATCGTGCTGGCGCCGCAAGAGCCCAATGGCCTGCCGACGATTCGCGCGCAAGTGCAAGTCATCGAGCCCACCGGCCCGGACACCCTGGTGTTTGTGAACCTCAACGACAGCAAGGTCTGCTGCCGCATGGCCCCTGATGATGCGCCTCAAGTGGGTCAGAGCCTCAACTTGCAGTTCGATCCGTCTAAAGTGCTACTGTTTGATGCCAATACGGGCGAGCGTCTGGGAGCGATGAGTTCGCCTCAGGCCCACGGCCGGGCTGATAACGTGGCGCAATTCAAGGGTCGTTAAGTCGGAACAGGGAGCCTGTTGTAGGGCCTCCTTGAGTTGTGCCGCGTTAAACAAAGCCAATAAGAAAACAACGAGGATTTAAGGGATGACTAACAGAATGACCCGCACCCGTCTGGCCTGCCAGCTGTCGGCTATCATCGCGCTAAGCCTGGGGGCAGGCAGTGTCTATGCTGACGAAGCCTTCAGCGCCGATTCGAAATGGATGACCGGCGACTGGGGTGGCGAGCGGACCAAGCTGATCGAGCAGGGCATCGACATCAAGATGGATTATGTCGGTGAAGTGGGCGCCAACCTGCATGGCGGTTACAACGACGACAAGACCGCGCGCTACAGCGACCAGTTTGGTCTGGGCGTGGCTCTGGACCTGCAAAAACTGTGGGGCTGGGATAACACCCAGGCCAAGATCCAGCTCACCAACCGTAACGGTCAGAGCATCTCCAATGACCGTGTCGGCGACCCGCGTGCCGGCACCTTGAGTTCCTCCATGGAAGTCTATGGTCGTGGCCATATGGTGCGTCTGACCCAGATGTACATCCAGCATCAGTTCCTCGACGGCAAGCTGGACGTCAAGGCCGGTTACTTCGGCGAAGGCGAAGACTTCAACACCTTCCCGTGCGAGTTCCAGAACCTGGCGTTCTGCGGTTCCCAGGTGGGTAACTGGGCCACCAACGTCTGGTACAACTGGCCGGTCAGCCAGGCAGCACTGCGGGTGAAATACAACATCACTCCTGAACTGTATGCCCAGATCGGTGCGTACAACCAGAACCCGTCGCAGCTGGAACACGGCAACGGCTTCAAGCTCAGCGGCAGTGGCACCAAGGGTACCGTGCTGCCGGTCGAACTGGTCTGGTCGCCAAAGCTCAACAACCTGCCGGGTGAATACCGTGTCGGTTACTACAAGAGCACGGCGCCTGCCAATGACGTGCGTGTCGACATCACCAGTACCGGTCAGGACTATCGCGTACGCGACAGCAAACACGGTTACTGGTTTGTTGTGCAGCAGCAACTCACCAGCCACAACGGTGACGCTTCGCGCGGTCTGAATATCGCGGCCAACGCCACTTTTCACGATAAGGCCACCAACATCGTCGACAACTACCAGTCGCTGATGTTTGTGTACAAGGGGCCATTCGATGCCCGTCCCAAGGATGACATCGGAATTGGCGCCGCCCGTATCCACGTCAACGATGACGTGAAGAAAAGCGCCGAGCAGATCAACGCTTCGCTGGGTGTCACCGATTACAACGATCCGCTGTACTCGCCGCTGCGTTCCACTGAGTACAACTACGAAATCAACTATGGTTTCCACGTGACCAACTGGCTGACCGTGCGTCCTAACCTGCAATACATTACCCATCCGGGTGGTGTGGATCAGGTGGACAACGCATTGGTGGCTGGCTTGAAAATTCAGTCGGTGTTCTAAGTTCCTTGCGCTAAGCTCCTTGCCTTTCTAGCGGATAGCCTTGGCTATCCGCTTTTTTTCGGGTCGGCACAACCCGGCGCATGATTTTCAGGACTGCGGCACATGCATGAGCATCCGCTTCACCGTTTTTTCAAATCCAGACGCGAGCAACCTATTTTCCAGTGGGAACGCTTTCAGTTGCGCGATGTGTTGGTGATCGATCACCCGCATTGCCAGGCCGTGTTCAGTCGTCAGGGGGCGCAATTGCTGCACTTTCAGCCGACCGGGCAAAAGCCGTGGCTGTGGTGCGCAGCCAAATGGCCGCAGGTGGGGGCGATACGCGGCGGGGTACCGATTTGCTGGCCTTGGTACGGCCGCCATCCCAGCGAAAACGCGTGGCCATCCCACGGTTGGGCGCGACTGATCGACTGGAAGCTGATCGACAGCAGCACCGACGAAGAAGGCGTAAGCCTGCACTGGCGTTTGCAACTGTGCGATTGGCAAGTGGACCTGCATGCGCGACTGGGTGAACAAATGGAACTGCGCCTGAGCACCGAGCATCAAGACGACGAGCCCTGCCAGGTGAGTCAGGCTTTGCGCGCTTACTGGCGTATTGGTGACGTGGCAGAGGTAGCGCTGTCCGGGCTGGATGGTGTGCACGGCTACGACCAGCTGAACCGCGAGGTATGCCAGCAGAAGGGCGAGTTGCGAGTGGAGGGCGGTTGTCAACGGGTGTTCCAGCATGACGGTGAAATGCAGCTCAATGACCACGCCTGGCAAAGGGCGTTAAGCATTGACACGGGTAATCAGGCCAACACAGTGGTCTGGCACCCGGGCAAGCGGCCGTTGCTGGGCGTGAGCTGGAGTGAGGTCATGGGCTTTGTGTGCGTGGAGTCCACCAGTGGCGGCACGCATAACCAGACTCTGGCCCCCGGTGAACAGGCTCATTTGAGCTTGCAGGCGCGGGCGGGACTGGTGGGGGTTTGAGGGCTTTGACTTTATGACTGGGGGGGGCTGCGTCGGTATTGGCGCAACGGTATGGGGCTAAACTGAAAAGGCTACATCCGAAAAGAGTTGGATCTTTGACTATCAACTTTCTATGTAAAACATAGGAGATATCTCATGTTCAGCACTCATGGCGCCTTATGCCGAAATACACCACAACTCACAGTCACTGAAAATCGCGGGTTGGTTATCCGCAACGTCCGCTACCATCGCCACCCCGATACGCTATCCCTGACCGATGAGCGTATTACCCGTCATCAATACACCGCCCGAGGGGGACTTGTGCTGCGTATTGACCCGCGACTGTTTGCTTTGCGGCAAGCCGATCCGGGGGTTGAGCCCAACTTTGTCTATATCTCGTCATTAAGTGGCGATGTACTGCGCACTGTCACTGTGGATGCCGGTACCACCATTACGTTTGGCGACGCTGCCGGTCGTCCGTTATTGAATGTTTCAGCAACGGGGCTCAAGCGTACTTTTGGCTATGAGAGCAATGGTCTGCCTGGTCGCCTGCTTGATATTACTGAGCAGGCGAAGAGCGAAATTGCCCGAGTGACAGAACGTTTTTTCTGGGCGGACAACAGCCAGGCTCAGCGGGATCGCAACCTCGCCGGGCAATGTGTGCGCCATTACGATACCGCCGGTCTTAATCAGACCAACAGCCTTGCCCTGACGGGCATGCCCGCATCGGTCAGCCGTCAGTTACTGCAAGAGCATCAGCACGCTGACTGGCAGGGCGCCGGCGAACTTGCCTGGGAAAACCTGCTGGCTCCCACTCGGTTCACAACCCGCAATACCCTTGATGCGACGGGTGCTCCCCTGATCGGGACCGACGCCTATGGCAACGTTCAGCGTCTGGCATACGATATTGCCGGGCAACTCAAGGGCAGTTGGCTGACGCTCAAGGGGCAAGCCGAACAGGTTATCGTTGCCAGCGTGACGTACTCTGCCCAAGGCAAGAAACTGCGTGAAGAGCACGGCAATGGCGTGGTGACTACCTACCGCTATGACGCGGCGAGCCAGCGCCTGACTGGCATCAAAACCGAGCGTCCAGCCGGTCATGCCAACGGTGCCCGGACCCTGCAAGACCTGCGTTATGACTATGACTCGGTGGGCAATGTGCTGCTGGTACACAATGATGCTCATGCCACCCGGTTCTGGCGCAATCAAAAAGTAGTGCCACAGAACACCTACCTCTACGACAGCCTGTATCAACTGATACAGGCTGCCGGACGTCAGATGGCCAGTGCCGGTCAACAAAGCAGCACACTTCCTTCCCCGTATATCCCGCTTCCCGTCGATGACAGTGCCTATACCCACTACACTCGCACCTACACCTATGACCGTGGCGACAACCTGGATCGAATCCGCCACAGCGCCCCGGCCACTAGCAATAACTACACCACGGATATCACGGTCTCCTCCCGTAGCAACCGAGCGGTGCTGAGTTCGCTGGCGATAGCGCCCGACAAAGTAGACGAGTTGTTCGACAGCGCCGGGCATCAGTTGCTGCTGTTCGCCGGCCAGCACCTGAGCTGGAATGCCAGGGGTGAGTTGCAACAGGTCAACCCGGTGGTGCGTGAGGGCGCAGTATCTGACAGTGAGCGGTACCGTTACGCCAGTGATGGTCTGCGTGTCGAAAAAATCAGCCTTCAGCTCAGTGGCAACAGCACTCAGGTGCAACGGGTGACTTACCTGCCGGGGCTGGAGCGCCGCACCACCCATAGTGGCGACACCTTGAAAGAGGATCTGCATACGATCACGGTAGGTGAAGCCGGTCGGGCACAGGTTCGTGTGCTGCACTGGGAGGCTGGGACAGTGGTCAGCAATGATCAGGTGCGCTACAGCTATGACGACCTGATTGGGAGTTGTGGGCTGGAGGTGGACGCCAGCGGCGAGATCCTCAGCGAGGAAGAATATTATCCGTTTGGGGGCACTTCAGTCTGGGCCGCCCGCAGTCAGACCGAGGCGGACTACAAAACCATCCGCTATTCGGGCCGGGAACGGGATGCGACCGGGCTGTATTACTACGGTCATCGCTATTACCAGAGTTGGGCAGGCCGATGGCTGAGTGCCGACCCTGCAGGGACTGTGGATGGATTGAACCTGTACCTGATGGTCAGAAATAATCCCGTTACTTTTAAAGATGCATTGGGCTTGATACTGGAAAGCGAGAATGAAGCGGGCGCCGATGCACCCAAAGTGTTGGGTAACCTGTTCAAGCCTGAAGTGTTTAAAGTGCCTTTTGCCTTGATAGAGACACTGGCTGCAAAACTTGAGCTCACAAAAGACAAACCCAAGCAAAACATCCTCTATATCAGCGCCAAGCCCAATCCGTTCTCAATTGATATGACCGAGAAAGCAACGGCTGAGTTTGCCAGCAAGAAGATGAGTTATCTGACACATAAAGGCCATCAGGTAACCGGCGCTTATGTGAGTTCTGTGCAGGAACTGACGGACACTTGGAATGCAATCGGTACGGGGCAACTGGCAGGTATCGACAAGGTAATTCTTGATTATCACGGCTCCATCAGCCCCAGACGAGGGCAGCAGAGTGTGGTGATTGTGGGGAGTACCAGTGAGCTTTTGGACAAGGATGCCATTGCCAAGTTGCAGAGCAAGGACTCGGTCAAGACGGTGTCTCTGTACACCTGCTTTAGCGGGTTTATGGACAAGTTCAATCCTGCTGTCGGCTTTCTGGACAAGTTGACGGATGCCGATGCCCATACGGTTGGCTTTGATGCTCAGGGTGATAATGATATGAGGTCGATGAAGGTCAATCGACACCCTCAGGCGGGTGCTCCCTTTGACAATGCCTTGACGGCACTGGGCATCACTCGTCCCCAGGTGGGACGCGTCAAGTATGTAAAACGCTCGGCTACAGAAGTGGAAGTTCAGTACCAGCGGGGTCGAGATCAGGTTAAAACGCCGGTTGAGTTAGGGAAATACTTTAGCTGACAGGGTGAATCATAAAGGGCGGCGTCCCTCAGCAGTTTGATACGCCGCCCCCAGTCCTCAGGCTTTAAGGTGTGCCCTTAAATACAGAAGTTAGGCTTGTTGTAGGTTAGACCGGTGCTGGATGCTTTTGGCACAGGTCCTTTATAAGACAAGTGTGATTTCGTAAGTGTAAGGCTGTGAGGCACGATTATTTGTGGCCTGAATAAACTGTTCATGACTTCGCTGGCTTGCCCTGAGGCCTGAAGTGCAAAGGCGTTGTCTTTTGTATCGCCGCCGAAATGCTGCAGTTCACCCACTATTCTTAAAGCCAGCCCCTCAATCATGTCCCGCCCCACAAAAACCGATGACAGGATGGTGTTCGATTCGGCGGACCTGAAAAAAGTATCTTTATCTTCACGGGCGACCCAGCCGGGTTTATTCGATCCAGGCCTTTGGTCCACTTGTGCAAGGTCCATCAACTCGATGTGCGTGTACTCGTGGCGTTCCTTTAACGCACCCATAGGTGCTTGAAACCGATGCTCACCAAATCGGCTTGTATTTTTTCGGCCCGTTGCACCTGTCTCGAGTGAAAAGAAGACAAAGTCGTCGGTGGCGAAACTGTCCAGGTCGAGAGTGCTTGTGTTGCCCGTATTGAAGCTGATTTGGTTTTTCTCTAACTGTTTTCGCGACATCAGCGTGAGCGTACCTTCGCTGTCGCGGTAGTCCTTGTTTGAAAAGTGTACGAGGTCAAACAGCTCGTCCTGGAATCCCTGCACGAATTGGTTTTCTGCTGATGACAACTCAAGGTTTTGCTTGAGGCTCATAATGTTGTCACCGGACAACTCTCTGACCGCAGTGAACCCGTCGGGCCGGCCCCTCAAATCCTCCCAGGCATCCCCCTCATTGACCATGCGGTTATAAGCATCGGCGACCTCTTGCGGCAAATTGCCGTCTTCATCAACGAAGCGCAGCGGGTTATTGCGCAGCATCCGATAGAGATTCAATCCGTCCAGAGTCCCGGCGGGGTCTGGGTTGATCCAGCGTTGCAACCAAGGGGCGTAATACCGTGCGCCGTAGTAATACAGCCCCGTGGCATCCCGTTCTTTTCCTGAATAACGTACGGTCTTGTATTTGGCCTGCACCGCACTGCGTGCCGCCCACCAGGAAGTTCCGCCGTAGGGGTAGTAAGTTTCCTGGCTGATCAGCTCGCCTGCGTGATCCAGCTCCAGGGTACTGCTGCCCAGATGATCCGCCAGGCTATAGCGCCACTGATCCTGATCGATTCCGCTGGGGCGTCCGGCCTCCCAGTGCAGCATCCGGACATGGTTACGACCCGCCTGGGTTGTCATCACATGCAGTCGCTCACCTGCGGTTGATTCATGTACTTCGAGCCCCGGTAAATACAGCGTCTGGCTGGTCAGCTCACCGCCCCCTGTCTTGGCGCGCCGTACTTTGCGTACGCGCAGACCATCGCCATCGTAGATATAGGTTTCAACATCGTCGTCCTGGCCGTCAGCTTGCGCGCGCACCACCTGCGTCACCTGATGCAGTTGATTGCGGGCATTCCACTGCATGGCCTGGCCCGGTGCCAGTGCCAGGTGATTGCCGTTG
>NZ_JBUZTL010000020.1:0-113005 GCF_055408345.1 Pseudomonas sp. B424
TACAACGGATACCACTCTCCAGTAGCAGCGGAAAAGATGGCGGCGTGAGAACCGAAAAGAATGTCCGAAATTACTGGACCAGTTCAGCTTGCTCGCGATGCAAGCGGCGCGGTATTTGAGTTGAATCGCGCCGATGCCATCGCGAGCAAGCCCGCTCCCACATGGGGGTGTGCAGTTTCAAGCCTTAACCTTTGCTTTTGCTGTAGCCACGGGAATGTACAAACAACGCGAATGCCCCTCACAGGAGACCGTATGGCAGGGCAGGGACTCGCGGTAAGAGCGAAACCAATATTTCAGTTAAACGCGAATGCCGGATATGTACCCGGTATCGCAGTTACTGACACAGCGTACATACCCATTCGATACGCCACGGCGTTCTACGGGTGGCGGCGTACGCCCTGCTTGGTGGCGGGATCTGTGATCGCCCGCATCGCAGGCAAGCCAGCCCCCACAAAAACCAGGCTGGCAATACCTGTGGCTAAAAGGGCGTGTGTCAGAGTTTTGGCAACTGCCCGACACGCGCCATCATCTCGGTCACGATCTGCAAGTCCAGCATGAACTGCTCTACTGTCTTGAACTCGTTGTCGTTGTGGCCGGTGTATTTGACGTCGGGCATTGCCAGACCAAATTGCACACCGTTGGGCAACTCATGCACCGAAGTGGCGCCCGCCGATGTGCCGTACTTGTGTTCCATACCCAGGTTCTCGGTGGCCACTGCCAGCAGCGCCTTGACCCATTCGCCTTCAGGGTTGCGGTACATCGGCTCGGCGATGGTGTAGTCGAAGGTCACCGGGACCTGCTTGCTCTTGCTCCAGGCATCCAGTTTTTCGGCGATTTGCGCCTGTAGCACTTGCGGGGACTTGCCCTTCGGCACACGCAGGTTGACCGCCAGCTTGAGAGCCTTGTCATCCAGCCCGACAAAGGTCAGCGACGTGGTCAGCGGCCCCATGAACTCATCGGCAAAACCAACCCCCAGCTTGCCGCCCTCGTAGTCCAGCCCCCAGTTGTCGGCGCCATAGTGCGCAGCGTCGGTAATGTGGTTGTGCTTGAGGGCGATCTGGCCATCAACGCTGCTGATAAAGTCGAGCATCCTTGCCACCGGGTTCACCCCGGACTCGGGCTCGGAGGAGTGCGCGCTGACCCCTGTAACGGTCAGTACGACATCCTTGCCGACCACCTTGGCGTTGACCTCGAAGTTGGCACCATTGCGTTCGGCATACTCTGCACCGGCCTTGTTCAGGCTGGCGGCCAGTTCGGCTGGCTTGTCGGTGACAAAGGTGGCCACCGAAGTCGACGGGATCTGGTTGGTGGCCAGGCCACCCGTGAGCGAGATGATTTCGGCGCCCTGGCCCTCGGCGTTACGCCGCGCAAAACTGGCCATGACGGTGCCGTAGCCTTTTTCGGCAATCACTACCGGGTAGCCGCCATCCAGCGCCAGGTTGTAGTTGGGCGTGGGGTTGCGTTCGAAGTAATAAGGGATGGCGTCGCCCGTGGTTTCCTCGGTGGTGTCCACCAGCAGCTTGAAGTTGCGGGCCAGGGGCAGTTTTTCTTCCTTGATCACTTTCATGGCGTACAGCGTCACCACGATGCCGTTTTTGTCATCCTCGGTGCCGCGGCCATACATGCGGTCGCCGATCAGGGTGACTTTGAACGGATCAAGTCGGGTGCCGTCCTTGAGTACCCAGTTTTCCGGGCTCACAGGCACCACATCGGCATGGGCGTGGATGCCCACGACCTCATCGCCATTGCCCTCAAGGGAAATCTCATAGACACGGTTGTCGATGTTGCGAAAGTTCAGGTTGAAGGACTTGGCCAGGTCCTGGATTATGTTGCCGATCTTGATGAACTCGGGGTTCTTGTACTGCGGCACATCGTCCAGGTTGACGGTCGGGATGGCGACCAGTTCGCGCAGGGTCTGGGTGGCCGCGTTGCCGTACTTGAGCCGGGTATACAGGCCCAGCAGGCGATAGATATCGTTCTGTTGATCGGCGGACAGGGTCTTGTTGTCGAGGAAACCATTGATGGCAGGCCCCAGGTTGTCGGTTTTGGCCAGATCACTCTTGGCCAGGCCCGTCAGGAACTGCCTGAAATCCGTGACCTTTTGATCACTGAAGGTTTTGAGAATGATGCCGCTCTGTTGCGGGGTGATCGTGGCGTGAGCGGAAGTGGCGAACGCGCTGAGGCTGGCCAGCATCAGGGTTGCTGCGGCCAGTTGCTTGAGAGAAAAATCCATTGCGAGGGGCATTCCTTGGCAGTCGGTCAGGTAGAAGTGCGGGATGAATGAAACAAAACATTTCTAAACTTACACTGCAAGGAAGTGCAACGGTAGGTGCTTTTTACTCTTGTGCCTGCAAAAACAGCGAGAACAGCTCGGACTGAGACTTGATCCCCAGCTTGCTGTACATGTGCTTGCGGTGCACCTTCACGGTCTCGGCAGAGATCGCCAGTTTGCGCGCGATTTCCTTGTTCGAGCAGCCACTGAGCAGCAGCAGGGCGACTTCCATTTCCCGCGCGGTGAGCGGCGTAGTCAACTGTTCGGCTGCCGCTTCCAGGCGGCTTTGCCAGTTGGGTGTCAGCTCCGGCGCCTCCCTGGGCTCGCGCTCGAACATCAGGCGCTGGCGCATCAATGCGGCCACCCAGGGCTGCACCAGACCCAGCAGTGCGGTCTGTTCCAGGCTGAAGCGGCACTGGCTGCCCAGCGACAGGCTCAGGGTGCGCTCGTTGTCGAGTTGCACGTTGATATGCACCTCGTCGGTGACGACGTTCAGGCGGAAATAACGCTGATAGTAATCGGTCTGTTCAAAGCATTCCGGGGCCACGTCCTGCAGGCGGAACAACCCGGTTCGCGGTGATTCGCGGTTGGCAATATAGAACGGGTCCAGCAGGTACAGGCCCTTGAGGTAGTCCTGAAACAGCGAATCCATACCGCCGTCTGCGCCGGGGGATTCGGCCAGCACCCGGGGTTTTCCGGCGCTGTAGACAAGCACCACCCAGTTGTCCACGGGCACATAGCGGCCCAGCAAACGCACCAGCGCGGTCCAGAAATTGGGCTGGTCGAGGGTTTCGATCACCCGGCCCATCGCATCGTGCCAGGCCACATCCTGCAGCGTCAGATTCATCTCACTACCCATTGGGTGTTACCCCATCGAAGTCATATATTGGCGCTGTGGGGCGCACCATACTCGGCTCATCCCTCCGTGCAAGGATCTGAGATGAACATTGAATTGGTGCAACTGGCAGGCCGTGACGGCGACACCGCTTATAACCTGTCGCGTACTCTGAACGCCATCGCCACCTGCGCTGGCGATACCGATTTACTGGTGTTCCCGGAGACCCACTTGACCGGTTTTGTCGGCGGTCAGCAATTGGCGCAGGTGGCCGAGCCCTTGACCGGCCCGACGCTGCAAGCCGTGTTGCAGGCCGTGCGTGAGCGTGATGTGAGTGTGGTGGTGGGCATTGCCGAGGCCCATAACGGGGGTTTCTACAACACCTCGGTACTGGTGACGCCCGAAGGGATCTCGCTGCAGTACCGCAAGACCCATCTATGGCCAACCGAGCGTGACGACTTCTGCCCCGGCGACCGTTTTACCACCGTGCTGTGGCGGGGCGTTCGGGTGGGCCTGCTGATCTGCTACGACATCGAACTGCCGGAAACCGGCCGCGCGCTGGGGCAACTGGGCGCTGAGCTGATCATCGTCACCAACGGCAATATGGACCCCTACGGCCCCGTGCACCGGACTGCGCTCATGGCCCGGGCCCAGGAAAACCAGATGTTTGCCGTGATGGTCAACCGCGTCGGGGCAGGGGATGACGGGCTGGTGTTCGCGGGCGGCAGCATGGCGGTCGACCCGTTCGGGCGGGTGCTGTTTGAAGCCGGGCGTGAAGAGGTTCGTCATGTGGTTGCGCTGGATATTACCCGGATCAAGGCTGCCCGCCGTGAGTACGACTACCTCAAGGACCGTCGTTTGTTGCTCTCGGGTGAGCAGCTCGAACATGCAGACGGTCGTCGCGAACTGTTGATTGGAGCCGGCAAATGAAGACACCACAGGGGATGCGCCTGGCGCTGGCAGCACTGTTGAGTTGCAGTCTCGGTCAGGCGGTTGCGGCCGAGCCCAAGGTCAATATCTACAACTGGTACGACTTTATCGCCCCGGACACGATGAAAAACTTCCAGGCCGAAACCGGCATTGGCTCGATGTATGACGTGTTCGACAACAGTGATGTGATGCAAAGCAAGCTGATGGCCGGGCGCAGTGGCTATGACGTGGTCGTGGCCACCGGGGATCTGCTGCCCAACCTGATCAAGGCCGGGGTTCTCAAGGAACTGGACCCCGCGCAATTGCCCAATCGCTCGCATCTGGACCCGGAGATTCTGGTCAAGATGCAAAGCAACGATCCGGGAAATCGCTATGCCGTGCCTTACATGTGGGGCACCACGGGGGTCGGCTATGACGTGGACAAGGTCAGGGCAATCCTGGGCCCGGATGCGCCGGTTGACTCCTGGGACCTGATCTTCAAGCCCGAGAACCTGAGCAAACTCAGCCAGTGTGGCGTGGCCATGCTGGATGCACCCGGCGAAATCATCCCCATTGCATTGCATTACCTGGGGCTGCCTTACAACAGCACCAACCCCCAGGACTACCGGAAGGCCGAGGCGTTGTTGCTGACGCTGCGGCCGTATATTCGCTATTTTGACTCGTCCAAATTCATCACCGACCTGGCCAACGGCAACGTGTGTGCGGTGGTGGGTTGGGCAGGCGGGGTGCAGGACGCCAAAACTGCCTCGCAAGTGGCCGGTAATGGTCGAAATATCAGTTACAGCATTCCCCGTGAAGGCGCGCCGATCTGGGTTGAAAGCATGGTCTTGCTCAACGATGCGCCCAACCCGCAGCAGGGCCTGGCGTTTATCAACTACATGCTGCGCCCGCAGGTGATTGCTCAGACCTCTAACTACCTCAAGTACCCCAATGCCAATCTGGATGCCAAAGCGCTGATTGACGAAAAGATCCGCGACAACCCGCAGATCTATCCCGGCAAAGACGTGATGGCCACCCTGTTTCCCCTTGAGCCGTTGCCACTGAAACTCGAACGGGTACGGACCCGGGTGTGGAGCAAGGTTAAAAGCGGGACCTGAGCCCGATTCCCAAGAGCCTTGGAACGAGCAAAGTCCCGTAGCAGCTGCCTTGGAACGAGGCAGCTGCCACGGTTTGCGGGTATCAGTGGCTTCAGGTCTGCAGCTCTGGCTCGAGGACTTTCCTGGCCCTGGGCATCGCCGGCAGCACCGCTTCTTGCAGGGTCCGCGCTGCCGGATGGGTGAAGCGCATCTGCGGCGTCACTTCCCGGTCTTCCACCAGTTGGCCGTCGGCCAATACCACCACCCGCTGGCAAAAACGCTGCACCAGGCTCAGGTCATGGGTAATCAGCAAAAAACCGGTACCCGACTCGCGCCGAACTTCTGCCAGCAAATCCAGAATCTGTACTTGCAGCACCCGATCAAGGTTGGACAGGGCTTCGTCGAGGATAATCAGCTGCGGCCCGATCGCCATGGCCCTGGCGATGCCGGCGCGTTGCAGCTGGCCGCCGCTCAGTTGCGCCGGCAGTTTGTCGATGTCGCCGGCTTCAAGCCGGACCTGTTGCAGCAGTTGCTCAACCCGGGCCTTGCACGCGTGGGGGGGCATTTGCGAAAGATGGCGCAAGGGTTCGGCAATGCTCCAGCCGATGCTGCGCTGGGGGTTAAAGGCGCTGAGTGCGTCCTGAAACACCATCTGCACGCTGTGCAAAAACGACGGCTGATCCTGCACTGGCTGGCCATTGAAGAGGACGCTGCCCTGATCGGCGGTTTCCAGCCCGATCAGCAAACGGGCCAGGGTGCTTTTGCCGCTGCCGCTGCCTCCCAGCAGGCCCAGGCTCTGGCCCTTGTGCAGGTCCAGATTCAACCCGCTCAGCACCTGTACCCGGTGCCGTTTGCTGAACAGCCCGCCCGAGGTGTAACCGTGCTCAAGGTCGCGTACTTGAATAAAGCTCATGGTGCGCAGCCCTCCAGGGTCAGTGAGTGATGCGCTGCCAGCAGCGTGCGCGCTTCCTGGCTTTGCGGTGCATGGAACAGCGTGTGCACATCGGCGTGTTCGACGATCCGGCCGTGGGCCATGACCGTGACCTGATCGGCGCAGCGCGCCACAACCCCCATGTCATGGGTGATCAGCAGCACCCCCAGGTTGCGTTGCTCCACCAGCCGTTCAAGCAGGTCGAGAAACCGCGCCTGGGCCACAACATCCAGATCACTGGTGGGCTCGTCAGCGAGCAAAAAACGGCTGTCGGCGAGCAGGGCCAGGGCGATCATCATCCGTTGCAGCATGCCGCCGCTGAGCTGGAAGGCGAATGAGTCGAGCACCCGGGGGGCATCGTGCAGGCCGACTTCGTGCAGGGTGGCGTGGATCAGGTCATCGGCCCCGGTGCCGCGAATGCCCCGTGTCTGCAGGGTTTCGAGGGCGTGCTGGCGCAGGGAACGTACCGGGTTGAACGCGCTGCGCGGGTTTTGCAGCACCAGTGCCACTTCGCGCCCCCGCAGTTGCGCGGGCTCCACCTTTTGCCCGTCGAGCAACAGGGTCGCGCCGCTGCTGTGGACGCCGGGCGGCAACAGATCGAGGATGCCCAGGCAGGTCAGGGATTTGCCCGAGCCGCTGGCGCCTACCAGTGCATGCACCTGACCGGCCCTGAGGGTCAGGTCGGCCCGTTCGACCAGGGTGCGTTGCTGGTGTTTGAGGGTCAGGTCGCGAATCGCCAGTGTGTGCTTCATTCCTTGATCTCCGCCAGCACGCTGGGGTCAAGCCGGTCGCGCAACGCGTCGCCCAGCAGGTTGAAGGCCATGACCGAGATAAAGATCATCAGGCCGGGCCACAGCAACAGCTGCGGCTGGGTCCAGATAAATTCCTTGGCATCGTTGATCATCACCCCCCATTCCGGGGTCGGCGGGCTCACGCCCAGACCGAGGAACGACAAGCCCGAGACGTGCAGCATCATGTGGCCGATGTCCATCGATGCCAGCACCAGCAACTGACCCACCACATTGGGCATCACGTGCTGGCGCAGGCGGGTCAGGCGTGATGCCCCGGCCAGTCGCGAGGCCAGCACGTAGTCGCGGTTGCGCTGGGCCAGGACCATGCCGCGCACCATCCGCGCATACCAGGCCCAGTGGGACAGGGCGATGGCGATGATGACGTTGGTCAGGCCGGTGCCGAGCAAGGCAATCAGGAAGAACGCCAGCACCAGGGTCGGAAAGGTCAGGAACATGTCGCACAGGCGCATCAGGACCATGTCGACCTTGCCGCCGACGATCCCTGCAATCCCGCCAATGACCACCCCCAGCACCAGCACCAGAGCCAGTACCAGCACCACGCTGCCCAGGGACAGTTGCGTGCCGACGATCAGCCGCGAGAGCACGTCGCGCCCCAGATGGTCGGTGCCCAGCCAATGGCTGGCACTGGCGGGCAGCAAGCGATCGTCAAGGTTCACCAGAGTGGCGTCGTAAGGCGCCAGCCAGGGGCCGAACAGTGCCATCACCAGCAGCAGGGCCACCAGCACATAACCGATGCGCAGCCCGTGTTTTCTGGTGGTAAAAGTCGCAGTCAGTGCGCTCATGCCATCACCCCCGAAAGACGTGTACGTGGATCGAGCCAGGCGTAGCAGATGTCCACCACCAGGTTGCACAGCACCAGCAGAGTGGTCAGCAGCAGGGTGAAGCACTGCATCACCGGGAAGTCGCGGTTGAGCACGGCGCTCACGGCGAAGCGCCCGACGCCGGGCCAGGCAAAGATGGTTTCGATCACCAGTGCGCCGCCCAGCAACTCGCCAATGTGCATGCCGGTGGCGGTCACCAGCGGCATCCAGGCATTGCGCAGGATGTGGTCACGCCACACCCGTTTTTCATTCAGGCCACGGGCCCGGGCGTAGAACACATGCCGATGCTGGCGCACGTCGAGCAGGCTGGCACGCAGCAGGCGGGCGTTGATCGACATCGACATCAGCGCAATCGCCAGTACCGGCATCAACAAATGCTGCGGGCCGCCGCGGCCCATCGGTGGCAACCAGCCCAGCCACAGCGAGAACAGGGCGATCAGCAGGAATGCCAGCCAGAAGTTGGGCATGGATACACCGATAAAGGTGACAAAGCGCACCACCTGGTCGGGCCAGCGGCCTTTCCAGCGGGCCGCCGCCAGGCCCAGCGGAATGCTCATGACCAGAGTTGTGAGCAGGGCCAGGCCGCCCAGCTGCAGGGTGGCGGGCAGGTAATAGAGGATGTCGTCGAGTACCGGGCGCCCGGTGATATAGGAGATGCCGAAGTCCAGATGCAGGGCATTCCACAGCCAGGTGATGTATTGCTCGGGCAGCGGGCGGTCAAGGCCCAGCGCATGGCGCGCCTCGGCCAGAGCGGTGTCGGTCGGCGGGATCTGCGACAGGCGCAGGTAGTCCAGCGCCGGGTCGCCGTTGCCCAGGTGCAGCAGCACAAAGACGATCAGCGACACCCCCAGCAGCACCGGGATCAGCAGCACAAGTCGCAGGATGATATAGCGCAGCATGGCTTATGGCTCCCCGTGGGTTGGGCGCATCACTTCGAACGGCACATCGAACAAGGTGCTGCCGAATTGCACGTCATCGACGTTTTTGCCGCTGACGCTGATGGCCGTCAGGTGTGAAATCGGCAGGTACACCGCCTGGTCATGCAGGGTGGTGAGGATTTCGCGGTAATCCCCGGCGCGTTTGTCTTCACGGGTTTCGCCCAGCACTTCAGCGATCTTGTGGTCTATCGCGTCCTTCATCGGCAAGCCGCGCTGGGCCATATAGTCCGCGTGGCCGGCGTAGCGCATGGAGCTGACAAACGAGTGCGGGTCATAGGGTGCGCCCCAGGTGTCGGCGAAAATCATGCCGAAGCGGCCTTCACGCTGACGCTGTACCAGTGAGCCGTCTTCCTCGGCGCGCAACTTGACGTTGATACCGACTTTGGCCAGTTCGCCCTGAATGATCTCGGCGAGGTTTTTTTGCAGGGCGCTGGGGCCCAGAAATACCAGTTCGGTGCTCAGGGGCTGGCCGTCCTTTTCGCGAACGGTTTTGCCCGCCGGGAGTTTCCAGCCGGCGGCTTCAAGGGTCTTCTTCGCCTGTTCGGGGTCGTAGGGCAATGGTTTGAGGCCAAGGTCGGCGTAGGGCATGTTGCTGGCAAACAGCGCATCGGCGCGGGGTTCCTGGCCATGCAGCACCTTGGCGATGATGGCGTCCTTGTCCACCGCCTGGTTGATCGCCTGGCGCACTGACAGCTCATTGGTCGGCGCCAGGCCCGTGTTCATGGCCACCGTGCGGGTGGCCAGCGGTGCGGAAATGGCGGTCTTGAAACCCGAGTCCCGCAGACGCACAAAGGTACCCGGAGAGATTTCGCCGTCGGCGCCCTGGATCAGGTCGATCTCACCGGTTTGCAGGGCAATGGCGCGGCTGTCCGGGTCGGAGATGACCTTGACCAGGACTGAGCCATAGGCCGGTTTTGGCCCCCAGTAACCCTCGTTGCGCTCGAAGCGGTCGTATTCGCCGCGCCGGGTTTGCGCCAGCACCCAGGGCCCGGTGCCCACCGGCGTGCCCGGTCTGGCGTCAGGTGCGCCAAACCGCAGCGGGCGTACTTGCGCCAGTTCCATCAGGGTCGGGTAGTAAGGGTGTTTGAGCACCAGCACCAGTGTGTGCTCGGCCGGGGCTTCGACGCGCTCCAGGGTCGAGACCAGTTCCATCCATTGATGGCGCTTGCTGTTGGCCAGCACCGCGTCAAGGTTGGCCTTGGCGGCGGCCGCATTGAACGGGCTGCCATCACTGAACGTCACACCGTCGCGCAGGGTGAAGGTGTAGGTCTTGCCGTCCGGCGACACGCTCCACTGCGTGGCGAGCCAGGGTTCAAGCGTGCCCCGGGCGGTGTAACGCACCAGCGGTTCATAGACCATGGCCTGGGCGTACATCTGGTTTGGCGAATAGCCGCGAGGGTCCAGAGGACCGGCGTTGGTTGGCCAGGAATAGGTCAGGGTGGGTGCCGGATCGGCAGCCCGTGCTGTGGACAGGCCCGCGCTCAGGCACACGCCAATCATCCACAAGGCCAGCTGTTGTTTCGTCCGTGACTGCTTCACACTGCGTCTCCCTCAATTGATGGCTATTGGCCTGATCAGATGCTGGGTATGAAGTCTATGTCAAAAGTTCATAACTGCGAGGCTGATTAGATGCAGAGGGTCACTATTTCGCTGGACGATGCTTTATTGGCTGCCATTGATGAGCGGGTGGGCACCCACGGCTACCAGGGGCGCTCCGAAGCGATACGCGATTTACTGCGTGCCGGGCTGCTGGAGCCGGAGCAGGGTGACTCTGACAGTGCCTGTGTTGCGACCTTGAGTTATGTGTATGACCACGGCACGCGGGAGCTCTCCAAACGTTTGAATACGGCCTTTCATGAGCACCATGACCTGACCCTGTCGACGCTGCATGTGCATCTTGACCAGGGCAAGTGCATGGAGGTGTCGGTGCTCAAGGGGACGGTGGGGGAGGTGTCGGAACTGGCGCGTCATGTGATGGCCGAACGCGGGGTTCGGCATGGCAGTGCGCAGATTATTCCCCTGGGAAAGACAACGGACGATCACGCCTGACGCTTGCTGCGCATCAGGCTGACCTGTTGTTCAAACACCGGATACGGCCAGCGTTCAGTCAGGGCTTGCAGCATCAACTGCTGCCCGGTCTGCGGCGCCATGCCGTGCAGGGGTGGATCGGTGTCGAGGTTGGTGGGGAATGAATAGCCGTCAGCCGCCGTTGCGATCACGGCCGCCAGCCCCCGGGCATCCAGTTCACCCTGTTGCAGATGCTTGAGCAGGGCGGGGTAAAGCGCTTGCATCATGCGGTCGCGGTCCAGGCTCTCCATCGGTTTGCCAAACGCCGAGGATATTTGCAGCAGGTTGGCCATGCGCTGCCGATCTGCGGTGATATTGCTCCCGGCGGCATGAAACAGCGCAGGGTTGAAAAACAGCAGGTCGCCTTTGTTCAGTGCCAGTTGCACTGCGTACTGCTGGAAGTAGTCGTTAAATGCTTCGCGCCGCCATGCCAGATACCCCAGGTCGTACTGTTGCGAAAACGGCAGCAGCAGGGTCGGCCCGGTTTCCAGCGGCATGTCGGTGTGGGCAACCGCCCCCTGCAATGTCAAATACTGCGACATCACCTGCAGTGGCAACGGATAGCGCTCCACCTCGTCCACCGTCTGGAAACCCAGGTGATAGTCGCGGTGAGGCTGCTGTGCCTGACTTCCAGGGTGCACGACATTGACCTGGGCGGTGATCTGAAAGTGCGGCCCCAGCCACGATTCGGCAATCAGCCCAAGCAGCGGATTGGCGTAGTACTCGATAAACGAGTCGGGGGATTGCAGCGCGGTTTTTTGCAGCGAGTTCCACAGGCGGCCGTTGGCTCCGGCCTGGGCAAAGTGGTCTGCGGCCTGACCTTGCCGGGCTTCCTGCGCCAGGATTGCGGCCAGCACGCGGCTATGCCGATCGATCACCTCGGGGTCGCTGTAGGCCGCACGCACCACCATGACTCCCGGTCCGTGGCGGAACAGATGATGCAGTTCGTTCTTCAGCGCCGTTGGATCGCCTGCCAGGGCCTGGCGCAATGTGTCGGCGTGATAAATCACCACCTTGCGCTGCACCTCGCGGCTATGGGGGTAGTCCGCCGGGTCGACGGTCTGCTCGCACAGCGCTGCAAAATCCGCCAGCGCCACCGTGTCGGCCCGTACAAAGGCGGCGAGGGGGGTCATGCCGCACCCAGTGTCAGCGCAGCCTCGGGCCGCGGGGTCGAGCCGTCACCGCAGCCCATTACCCCTTGCTCCAGATCAATCACCGCGCCGGTCATCATCCCCGACTCGCCGGACAGCAGAAACGCCACGCTGCGTGCCACTTCGGCAGGCTTGAGCAGGCGCCCGAACGGCATGCTCTGCTCGACGTCGGCGAGCCAGCCTTCTTGCGCGCCGTGATACTCGCGCTGGATCTGGTCTTCGTGGGGCGTGTCCATCCAGCCGATGTTCAGGCCGTTGACCCGAATCCGGTTGCGCAGGGCGCTGAAGGCCACGTTTTTGGTGAGGATCGCCAGTGCGCCCTTGGAGGTCGCGTACGCCGAGAGAAATGATTGCCCGCCATGGCCACTGACGCTCTGGATATTGACGATGCTGCCTTCCACGTTCCGGCTGATCATCAGCTTGATGGCTTCCTGGATCAGGAAAAACGGCGCCCGCACATTGACCGCAAAAATGCGGTCGAACAGCTCCGGGGAGGTGTCGAGGATGCTGCCGCGATCTGACATGCCGGCGCAATTGACCAGGCCATGCAGGCTGCCGAAATGCTCGCGGGCGGCGGCGATCACGGCGCGGCAATCTTCAACGCGCTCCATGTCGGCTTCGACGAAAAAGGCCTGGCAATCGAGTTGCGCCAGTTGTCGCACCTGGTCCTCGCCTTTGTCACGGCTGCGCCCGCAAATGATCAAACCTGCGGCGCCCCGACGTGCCAGGGTCTGCGCGACCGCCGCGCCCAGGCCTTGGGTGCTGCCGGTGACGACGAAAAACTGGCCTGCGAATTGAGTGGAGAAATCGGCTTCGGACATGAACGGCTCCTGCGGTTTTTATTGTTGTCGAGATCATCGGGTGACACCTCGTGAAACCGAGACTAGCATTGCGATCACCTCACGATAGCCCGAAAAGACCTCATAAAAACCTCAGTCGCAAGGCGTACCCACTCCCATGCTCAGCCGTGCCAAGCACTTCTCGATCAAGCAAATCGCCACGCAGGCTGCGGTCAGCAAAGCCACGGTTGACCGCGTACTGCATCAGCGCGGCAGCGTTCACTACCAGACCCGGCGACGTATCGAACAGGCGCTGGACGAATTGGAGGCACAGGAAAAAAACGGCCTGGCGGTGGGGCGTACCTTTTATGTCGATGTGATCATGGACACGCCCAGGCGCTTCAGTAAGGCCGTGCAGGAGGCCCTGACCACGCAACTGGGGAGCATGGCGCCGTTCCGCATTGCACCGCGCTTTCATCTGTTCGAAGAGATCAGTACGCAGCAGATGCACGACCTGCTTGTGCGCTGCGCCGAGAAGGGCAGTCAGGGCGTTGTGCTCAAGGCGGCCGATGAGCCGCTGATCAACCTGGCGGTGAATCAATTGGTCGCTGCGGGTATCCCGGTGGTGACGCTGGTCACCGATTTGCCCCAGAGCAAGCGCATAGCTTACGTTGGCATGGACAACCGCAATGCCGGGCAAACCGCCGCGTACCTGCTGTCCCGCTGGCTGGACACGGCGCCGCAAGAGGTAGCGGTGGTCATCAGCAGTGAGCGTTTTCGCGGCGAAGAAGAGCGTGAAATGGGCTTTCGCGTATGGCTGCGCGGTCGTGCGCCGCACTTGCAGGTGCTGGATATCAGCGAGGGTTTTGGTGTTTACGAGCCGACTTTTGCGCGTGTGACTCAAGCGTTAAAGGCCTACCCACGTTTGAAAGCGGTGTACAGCGTGGGCGGTGGCAATCGGGCGATAGTCGATGCCTTTGCAGCCCTTGGGCGGCCGCTGGCGGTATTCATTGGCCACGATCTGGACGAAGAAAATCGTCAATTGCTGGCTGAGGAAAAAATGGCGGCGGTCATCGACCATAATTTGCAGATCGATGCCCGGCATGTGTTTTTGCATATTTTGCAGTTTCACCGGCTGTGGAAAGCGGGGACTTTTGCGTCGTCCCAGGTGCAGATTGTCACGCCGTTCAATTTGCCTTGAATCATCAAAGTCACAAGCCCCTCATGCTCCCACCGCGGGTGAGGGCCTGAGGCGCTGGGCATTCTCACTGGTGACGATCTGCAACGGCACATGAATGCGATGCCGCAGCGGGTCGAACGCCGGCGCCGTTTGCAGCTCCACCAGCAAGTCCATCAGCGCCGTGGCGATCAGCTGTGGCTGGGAGTCCACCACCAGGGTGATCAGGCCCTGTTCCAGGGCCTGATGCGACAACGCTGTGGACTCCGGCAAAATGCTGCACAACGCCGGCCGTTTTGGCAGCTGCGCCAACGCGCTGATAATCCCGTCGCCACCACCGCCCACCACGCACAAGCCGCGCAAGTCGGCATGCCGGGCCAGCAGTTCCAGGGCTGCCTCTTCGGTCACATTGTTGTTGTCCAGGTTGATCATGGCATCGAGCATCCGCAGCCCCGGTGCGTGTTCATGCAGATAGCTGCGCAAGCCCTCTACCCGCGCCTGATGCCCGAGAAAACGGTGCCCGCCGAGCAACACCCCGACACTGCCCTTGCGCGCGTTGCAGGTATGGGCCAGCAACCAGCCCATGGTGCGGCCGACCTGGTAATTATCCTGGCCGACATAAGCCTCAAGCCCTTGCTCGTGAATATCCGACAGCAATGCAATCACCGGCACTCCGGCCTCCCTGATCTGTGCAAGGGCGGCATTGATCAGCGGATGTGAAAAGCTGACCACTGCCAACCCGTCGTATTGCACGGCCAATTGTTCGATCTGGGCGACGATGGCGCCGGGGGTGCGGTCGATCACGTACTCGAAGTGGCAACTCAGGTTGGCCTGGGCCTGACGTTGCGCCGCATCAGTGATGGCCGCCGCCAGGTTGGCGTAGAACGCTTGGGCGGTACCCAGCAACAAAATGCCAAAACGGTAGGTCGGGCGACGCTCGCGGATGCGCTGGCCGATCAGGCGGGCGGCAAAATAACCGACCGCTTCGGCGGCCTGAAACACCTGCTCGGCAGTCTCGGCGTTGACCGGTGCACGGGCGTTGAGCACCCGGTCCACGGTGGCGACACTCAGGCCCGCATGCGCGGCGACAGTGGCGATGGTCGGGCGTTTATTGTTGTTCATGGCCAGCCCTGGAAAATGCCTTGATAGAAAACTATCAAGTCGCATTGAGCCCGGATGATAGCTTGATAGTGAATCTATTCAAGGCCTTGAGGGCCGAGGGGGCGCTCCCTATATTTTCTCCAGCGATATGCACCTGTACCCAGAACAATAATCAAGCTCGCGGAGACTCCCTCATGCCTCATTCAACCCCACCCGTGCGTCGGGACTACAGCTTGACCGGTGCCGAAGCCGCCAACGCGGTGGAAAAGGGCCTGGCCTCGGCCAACTGGTATCAATGCCCGATCCCGCGCAAACGCCTCAAAGAACTGATGCAGCGCCGCGACGGTCCGGCCCTGCACGATACCGCACTGTGGATCCTGGCCCTCGCCGCCACCGGCTTTGGCGGCTACTGGTTTTGGGGTTCATGGGCGTGCATCCCGTTCTTCATCGCTTACGGCGTGCTGTACGGCACCGCGTCCAATGCCCGCTGGCATGAAATGGGCCACGGCACGGCGTTTAAAACACGCTGGATGAACGATGCGGTGTATCAGGTGGCGAGCTTCATGTGCCTGTTTGAACCGGATGTGTGGCGCTGGAGCCACACCCGGCATCACACCGACACCATCGTGGTAGGGCGCGATCCCGAGATTGTAGAACCGCGTCCGCCGCACTTGTGGCGCATGGCCCTGAGCCTGTTCAACCTGCCTCACGCGTACAAAACCCTGCGCTCGGTCTGCCGCCATGCGACAGGGCGGATGGCCGATGACGAGAAGACGTTTATCCCCGAATCCGAGTGGCCCAAGGTAATCACCACTGCACGGATCTGGCTGGTTATCTATGCCGTGGTGATCGGCTCGGCGTTGTACCTGCAAAGCTGGCTACCGCTGATGTTTATCGGGCTGCCGAGCCTCTATGGCGCCTGGCTGTCGTACCTGTTTGGCCTGTCGCAGCATGTCGGCCTGGCCGAGGACACACTCGATCACCGCAGCAACTGCCGCACCATTTACATGAACCCGCTGCTGCGCTTTGTGTACATGAACATGAACTATCACCTTGAACACCACATGTTCCCGATGGTGCCTTACCACGCGCTGGCGCAGTTGCACGCCGAGATCCGTAGTGACTGCCCGGCGCCTTATCCCAACCTGTTGGCGGCCTTCGAGGAAATCATCCCGACGATCCTCAGGCAGCGCACAGATCCGGCTTATTTTATTCATCGCACGGTGGCACAGGCCGCCACCACGCCCGGCACCCAGGCTGAACCCCGCGTCATCCCTGCCAACTAGGGTCTGTTGACGTTTCGTTGTGAGCCGCGTCGCTGGGTCAAATTTTGCCAGGCACGGCGCAGGGCGAAGGGAATGGTTGTTCCCTTCTCAAGCCCTGCACCACATGGACTATCGGCGCGACCACGACGAAACGTCAACAGACCCTAGTGTTTAAAACTGCGAGGAAAAAATCATGAGCGATCAATGGATCGACGTGTGTGCCGTGGACGATATCGACGAAGAAGATGTGATGCGCTTCGACCATGGCCCGCGCACTTATGCCCTGTACCGATCAGCCGACAGCCAGTTTTTCGCCACAGCCGGGCTGTGTACCCATGAGTCCATCCACCTGGCCGACGGGCTGGTGATGGAACATGTGATCGAGTGCCCCAAACACAACGGGCGCTTCGATTACCGCACCGGCAAGGCCCTGGGCGCACCGGTGTGCGTCAACCTCCAAACCTACCCGGTGCGGGTCGAGGCGGGTCGCTTGCTGCTGGGAGTCGGGCCATGACTCCCGTGGACGCGCCACTGGTCATTATTGGTGCCGGGCATGCCGGAGGGCGGGCCGCCTTGACCCTGCGTGCCGAGGGCTATGACGGTCGCCTGATCCTGATCGGCGATGAACCCCATGCGCCTTACGAGCGCCCGCCGCTGTCCAAGGGGCTGCTGCAGAGCACGACGGATCTGGCGGGCATCAGCCTGTGTGACGGCGCTCAACTGGCCGAACTGGCGATTGAACATTGGGTCGCCAATCCAGTGCAGGCTCTGTACCCGCAACAACATCGATTGCAGTTGGCGGACGGCAGTTGGCAACCCTATGCGCGTTTGTTGCTGGCCACGGGTGGCCGGGCGCGGCGCTTGCCCAATGTGCCAGCACAGATGACTAACGTGTTGTATTTGCGCAGCCATGATGAAGCGCTGGCCCTGCGTGCCGGGTTGCGGCCCGGTGCGCGGGTGGTGATTGTCGGCGGCGGGTTTATTGGCCTTGAAGTGGCGGCGACGGCGCGCACGCTGGGCTGTCAGGTCACCGTGCTGGAAGCCGGCCCGCGTTTGGCCGGGCGCGTGTTGCCCGAGCGCCTGTCCAGCGTGCTGCTGGAGATGCACCGCCGCCAGGGAGTGCAGGTGCGGTTGAATGTGAGCATTGAAGCGGTACTCGGCACTGACCGTGCCGAGGCCGTGCAATTGGTCGACGGCCAGCTGCTGCCCTGCGATGTGCTGGTGGTGGGGATTGGCATGCAGCCCAATACGCAGTTGGCACAGGCCGCCGGACTTGAGGTGGGGCAGGGCATCCGCGTCGATGCCCGGCTGCGCACCAGCGCGGCGGATATATATGCGGCGGGTGATGTGTGTGAGTTTCGGTTGCACCCGCAAGGCGATTTCCAGCGTCAGGAAACCTGGCGCAACGCCGAGCATCAGGCTCGTCACGCGGCGCTGAATCTGTTGGGCGCCGACTTGCCCTTCGAGGCCATTCCCGGTTTTTGGTCCGACCATTACGATTGGGGCTTGCAGACTGTGGGCGTGATTGCCAGTACCCCGCCCAGTGCCAGCCGGGCTACTTCGGACGGTGGATTTTTGCTGTTTTATCTCGATGGGCAACAGCGTTTGCAAGGTGCCTGCGGCTGGGGGCAGGGCAGCAGCTGCGCCAGGGATATCAAGCTGTGTGAGCGCTTGATTGCCAGCCAAGCCCCGCTCCAGTCCGGCATGTTGGCTGACGGCGCGGTGTCGCTCAAACAATTGCTGAGGAGCTGAGATGCGCGAATTTCTGGTGTTTCAATCGCTGTGGGCGATGCAGGATCATCACGGGCAATGCGACCTGCCGCTGGAGGCTCAGCTGGACAGGATTGTTGCGGCGGGTTTTGACGGCGTCACGGACCATTATTGGCTCGCACCACAGGCCGGGCGCTTGCATCACGCGGCCAAGGCGAGGGGCTTGCAGATTGAAGGGCAGGTGTTCCCGCGCACCGTGGATGACTTGGCAGCGGCACTCGACGTTGCCTCGCGCTTTGGCTGTCACCACCTCACGCTGCAAGCCGACGTCCGCCCGCGCACGTTGTCGCAGGCGATCAGACTGGCTGAAGGGTGGCAGCGTCTGGCCGAGCAAGTGGACTTTCCGGTGCTGCTGGAAACCCACCGTTACCGGCTAACCAACGACCTGCTGTTTACCCTTGATCTATTGGCTGAAATGCCTGATCTCAAGCTGCTGGCTGACTTGTCCCACTACGTGGTGGGGCGTGAAATACCGGCGGTGGCTACAGCTGAAGATGACCTGTTGATCCACAGCATACTGCGTCGCAGCTGGGGCTTTCATGGGCGGGTAGCCAGTTGCGAACAGGTCCAGGTTGCCATCAGCTTCGCTCAGCACAGGCCCTGGCTGGAGCGGTTTTTGGGCTGGTGGAAGTACGGGATAGAAGACTGGCTGGCCCGTAGCGACACGCCGCACAGCCTGTCGTTTACCTGCGAGCTGGGGCCGCCGCCCTATGCCATCACCGGCGCGGACGGTTATGAACTTACCGATCGCTGGGCCGAAGCGCTGCTGCTCAAAGAGCTGATGCGCGAGGTCTGGCAGGGTTGTCAGGGAGCGTCTGAACCTTGCGTCGCCACAGGAGCCGGCCTGCGGTAATCGACCAGTTGCACAGGGCAATCAGCAGAATGACCCACAGCAGGGTCGGCATCCCGTTGTTGACGATGATGTACCCGGCCAGCCACGGGAAGCCAAACACCCCGATAAAATAAGACAGGCTGAACAGCACCAACGACTGCGCCGTCTGCCCGGCAGGCGCTTCGTTGGCGGCCAGCCCGTTAATCACCGAGTACGTCAGGCCGTAGCCAACCCCGAGTGTGATGGCTGCCAGTAAATAAGTGGCCGAAGAGCTTACGCCGAAGATGAACATCACCACTGAAGCCACGATCAAAGCGCTCAGTACGCAGGCCATCAGGTAGGGGTCACGTTTGACGATAAAACCTGCGACCAGCAGGCGGCATGCGATGGCAGCACTCATGAAACCGAGGAAGAACAGCGAGTAATCGAGGTGGTTAAGCGTGGCGTACGAGGTTTGAAAACTCGACAGGCCGCCGAAAATCGCACCACCCAGACCAACCATCACAATGGCGAACACCGCTTTGGACCGCAGCACCGAACGCGCGGCCCGGGGTGTGATTTTGCATACACTGACGGGGCCGACTGTGGCGTGCTGGCGCTTGATCATCGGGCTGAGCCACACAAACGCGGCGCCGCCCAGCAAACTGGCGATGGCCGCTACCAGAAAGGCCGATTGCACCGGGTAGCCCAGCGCCTGGGCGGCGCGCCCGATCAAGGGGCCGGTACCGATGCCGCTCATCATGCAGCCCGACAACAAGGCGAAGTACTTCACGCGTCGGGCGGGCTCAATGATCATGGTCACGATAATCGGGCCCAGGGTGTAAAACACGCCCCAGCCAAAGCCCAGCAGCAGGCCGAATACCAGCACGGCGGCGCCATACCCCGGCACCGTCGCGAAACCCAGGCACGCCGCAGCCAGCAGCAGCGCCCCGGCGGCAATAGCTTTTGGGGCACCGAACAGATCGGTCAGGTGTCCGGAAAAAATCACCGCCAAAAAGGTGCTGAGCATCGCGGCCGAGATGATCGTGCCCGCATCCGACTCGCTGCCGCCCTGGGCCCTGAGCATCATGGCCAGTAAAAACGTGGTGCCGTAAGACACCGACAACAAATAGCTGGCAAGGCAGAACAACCCCAGGACGCCCTTGGGCTGAGTAAGCTGAGTGGTTGGCATTGCGGGTCTTCCTTGAGGGTCGATTATTGTTTTGCATCGAACCTTAATAACAGACAACCCGGCCGGCTCAGGATTCAAACCTTTGAATCCTGAGGTGGGTTTGCTCTAAACAAACCCGTTGTATCGGTTTGATTAAAGTGCCGGTGGCCCGAAAGGGATGGTGAGGCTGGCTGAGCGCTTGATCTCGCAGGAGCGGGGGTTCGACTACAGCCTTAGGGTCATGCACCTGCGAAGGGTGCATAACCGTTGCCGGCTGACTCAGATGATTTTGTCGTTCTGCATTCTGCGCCAGTCTTGATACAAGGTCGGCATGTCCTTATGCGCCAGGTAGGTGATCGGCATGCGCTGTTGATCCAGTGGCAGGGCCACTTGTTCGTAGATAGCCGCTGTTGAGAGCCCAAAGGGTTCGCCCACTTGGTTGCTGGCCGCGTACACCACGCTGGACACGTCGCTCAAGTACATTGCTGCCAGACACATCGGACACGGGTGGCCGCTGGCGTAGATCACGCATCCTTGCAGGTTGTTCCCAAGTATCTGGCTTGCCTCGCGGATCACGCGCTTTTCGGCATGATCGGTCGGGTCCTGGCTCAGGTGGATTTGGTTGGCTGACTCTGTACGGCATGCGAAAGGTTATCAGGGGGCCTCTTGAGGGGTTGATCCTTGTTTTGAATGGGTCGTGTAGCAAACCATCCTGCAACCTTGCGTTGTTTTAGTCCCTGTATTCAAAAAGAAGGTTCTGCTTCTTGAATCTGTTAAAAATGCAGCTGCGATTGCATCGAGTACTCGCAGCCTTGAGCAGGAGCGAGCATGTTTCATATCGTCACCGCGTTAATCAGTGTGTATGTCATTTGGCGTTTTATCTGGCCGCAACCCTGGAGCAAGTTCGGCAAAGTGCTGCTGGGGGCACTGCTGTTGCTGATTGCCGAGCATCATCTGGTCACCCGCACTTTCTTTGGCAGCATGGCGTCCCCCGAGGTGCCAGGTGTGGTGCTCACGGTGCTGGGTTGGGCATTCGGCAGCCTTGTGTTGATGGGGCTGCTGATGTTGATCAGGGATGTTGTCGGGGTAGCCGTCTTTGCCCTGTCGCGCAAAAAAGGTCGGGCCTTGCTCGCCTGGCGTCAACTGGGCGCAGTTCTGGCCGTGATCAGCATGGGCCTGGCTGCGGTGGGGGTGTGGCAAGCCATCCGTGTGCCGGACGTCAAAAGCCTGGAAATTGTGTTGCCGCGCTTGCCCGCCGAGTTCGATGGCCTGCGCATTGTGCAGCTCACTGACCTGCATGCCAGCAGACTGCTGCAAGCACCCTGGCTTGAGGGTGTGGTGAACAAGGCCAACGCACTGAAGCCGGATCTGATCCTGATTACCGGCGATCTGGCCGACGGTTCGCCCCAGGCCCGTGCAGACGATATCCGGCCCTTGCAGCATCTGCGCGCCCGGTATGGCGTGTTCGCGATCCCGGGTAACCACGAATATTACGTCGACTACATTAGCTGGCTGCCGGCCTTCGATCAGCTAGGCTTGAACATGCTGCTCAACCAGCATGTGCTGGTTACCCATAACGGGCGCGATCTGGTACTGGCCGGGATCACCGACAAGGCCGCCAAGCCGTTTGATCTGCCGTTGCCGGATGTGGTGCAGGCCTTGAAGGGGGCGCCTGAGGGCGATCCGGTCATTTTGCTGAGCCATCGCCCTACCGGCGCAGTGGTCAATGCAGGGCAGGGCGTTGATTTGCAGTTGTCGGGGCATACCCACGGCGGGCAGATTCTTGGGCCCCATGTACTCGCCAAGTGGGCCAATGAAGGTTTTGTGTCGGGGCTGTATGAGGTTGATGGCATGGGTCTGTATGTGAGCAACGGCACAGGTCTGTGGAACGGTTTCCCGATTCGTCTGGGGCGTGCGGCCGAGATTACCGAGATAGTGTTGCGTTCACCCTCGAAAACCTGAAGCTGTTGCCGGCCACTGGCGTTCCTGCGGCTAAATGCCTCGGCTGGACGCCTGATGTTCATCAGCAGGCGTTTGAGAAAACTATAGAATGCCGCCCGTGTGGTTCTGGCTCAAGACGCTTTCAAGTGGCACGTGTTGTGTATGCAGCATTGGCAGCAAGTGCGGTCGAGTCATGGATCTGTCAAATCATCGATAGCGAGTAGTTCACCCCTTAAATGAGCAACCCCACTTCTGCATCCCACGCAAACTGGCAGCCGGTCATCGCACTGGCGCTGGCCGCATTTGTGTTCAATACCACCGAGTTTGTGCCTGTGGGTCTGTTGACCGCCATTGGCAGCAGCTTCGACCTGCCTGCGTCACGGGTCGGGCTGATGCTGACGATCTATGCGTGGGTCGTGTCGCTGGCCTCGCTGCCGATCATGCTGATGACGCGCAACGTCGAACGGCGCAAGTTGCTGCTGGTATTGTTCGGGCTGTTTATCGCCAGCCACGTGCTGTCCAGCCTGGCGACCAACTTCGGCATCCTGTTGCTCAGCCGGATCGGGGTAGCGTTGTCCCATGCACTGTTCTGGTCCATCACCGCGTCACTGGCGGTGCGTCTGGCGCCAGAGGGCAAGCAGGTGCAAGCGCTGGGTTTGCTGGCCACGGGTACGTCACTGGCGATGGTGATGGGGGTTCCCCTGGGGCGCTTGCTGGGCGAAGCGATGGGCTGGCGCACCACCTTTGTCGTGATTGCCGGGCTGGCCGCGTTGCTGGTGTTTTGGCTGACCAAGACCTTGCCGTTGCTGCCGAGCCAGAACTCGGGCTCCCTCAGAAGCCTGCCGATTCTGTTCAAGCGCCCGGCGCTGGTGGCGATCTATGTGCTGACGGCCGTCGTGGTGACCGCCCAGTTCACGGCCTACAGCTACATCGAGCCCTTTGTGCAGGGCGTGGCGGGCATGAGCGGCAGCATGGTGACGCTGATTCTGCTGTTGTTCGGCGGTGCCGGGATCATTGGTTCGCTGTGCTTCAGCTGGTTTCACAAGTACAGCCCGCAGCGCTTTCTGATGGTGGCGGTGGGGTTGCTCACGCTCAGCCTGTTGTTGCTGTGGCCGGCGAGCGGCACGATTGAAACCCTGGGGGTGCTGAGCATTGTCTGGGGGATGGCGATCATGGGCTTCGGTCTGGCGCTGCAATCCAAAGTACTGACGCTGGCACCCGATGCGACCGATGTGGCAATGGCGATGTTTTCAGGGATCTACAACATCGGTATCGGCGGCGGTGCGCTGCTCGGGAGCTGGGTGGGTGGCCAGTTGGGTTTCGCCTACATCGGGCTGGCGGGCGGTTCGCTCGCGGGGCTGGCTCTGGCGTTCTATGGCTGGACCCTGTACCGGCTGAGCCGGGCATGACGGCGGTTTGTTGATACGCCATACGCCCTTGTAGCCGCTACGAGCGGAGCGCGGCTGCTCAGCCGTCGTAAACCCTTCAATTGCGGTATCTCGGATAGACCGCGATTGCCGGGTTTGCGACGGCTTCGTCGCCGAACGCAGCCTCGTTCTACTCGTCAACGGCTACAGCGTCAGAGGCTGGATCAGGCCGACGTACTGACCATCGAGCCCGAGCCGCTACTGCCCTGGGTCGTCAGTGCCTGCAGCAAGGCCGCTGTCGCCGCCTGCAACGCGGCCGTGGTCGCGGTGACCTGGGCCTGGGCCGCAGCGACGGCGGCAGTCTTGGCGTCTGCGCTCTGGTCGCTGGCCTGAATGCTTTGCAGTGTCTGCATCTGCTGCATGAGCTGCTTTTGCAGTTGCGCGATCTGTTTTTTCAGCTGTTTGACCGTATCCGAACTGTCATCGCTGTCGTCAGCCGGCGGGGCTGCATTGGCGTCTCTGGCCGCGCGCGGCTTTATCTGGTCCGTAGCCGCCGCACCAGCATCACTCACTGCCGTGTTGTCCGGGGCCTTTGCGGTGACCTTGCCTGCTGCGCCGGGTGCACTCTGGATATTGAGGCTGGATGCCAGGTTGTTGATGCTGCCGACCATATGGGTTCGTCCTTTAGACCTGATGTCATTCAAGGGCATCGGCCGCTCGGGCTGCGGCTTTAGGCCAAAAGAAGAAATAAGCGCGGGCGCCGGCTCTTGTCGGCCCAATAAGTTGGCAATGAATTTGCTCATTACTGGACGTGAGCACACCTGTGGCTATTCTGACTTTAACTGTCACCTCGGCCCCGCAGGCAGGCGAGCACCTGCTGCGGACCCGGCTCACCACAAACCGATTCAACGTATTGAGTGGAGCAGGAAGGCAACAATCAAAAATAAAAAGCGCTTTTTTTTCAATAACGTGTGATAGGTTGATAGCCATATGCCACTATTCTTGCCATTGCTCTGTAAATGCGCTGATATTATGGTGCTCATACTAAGGGTTTGCTGTAGGGATCAAGGATGATGTCGCGCTGATTGGCGTCGGATTCATCTTCCTTTGGCTGGCTTCTCTGGATGTTTTTTTTGAATTTTCCCGAAGTCGTTCAATGACCCTGACGATTCAGGCGAGGCCCGCCTCGTGCGTTATGTATTGATCAGTGAATTGGCATAACGACCTCTTTGATCGGAGCGAACGCCATGCAGTTATTCAAAAAGCTGTTGAATATTCTGGGTCAGGCAGATCGCAGCCGCGAGCGCGCAGACAACCCGTTACTGTTCCTGCCTGAGTTTGAAAGCCTCAAGCGCAGGCTCAATATTGTTGAGTCCGCCAGGCGCCATGGCGAGCAGGGTTACCCACCCGTGGAAGCCACCCGGCTGAGCGCCATTGAAGAAAAGATGCGCACGACACTTGAGTCGGAGCGGCTCAAGGTGCTGGCATGGGGCGAGTCCCGGCTCAGCATGATTCAAAACCGCCTTGGCGCGCTGGATATCACCGGCACGGTGAGCCGCTGCGCGCAGTCTGATCAAGCGTTCGAGCTGGCCGCAGAGCATTTGATGAGCGATTACGCTCTGCGCCTCATGCGCCTGGAGAATAGTGCGCGTGAGCGGGAGGCGGAGTTGTGTGCGTACAAGGCGCAGCAACATTCGGGGGTTGCCAGGTACCGCAAGCGTCGCAATGAAGCCCTGGAGGTGTATCAGGACGAAGTTGCGGACGTACGCAACGAGCTGATGGCGCTCAAGAAAGAGTTCCTCGACAACCTGGAGTCGGATGTACTGGCCTGTAACGAGCAGGTGGTCAGCTACCAGTCCAACCTGGAAGAAAAGCGCAGCATAAAGCCGCGACTGGCCAGTGGCTTGAACAAGACAGAGATGCTTTTGACGGGACTTGTCCAATGCTATCGCGCCGAGAACCAGTTGCACCGCAATGGCCGGCGGGTCCCGGCTTACTTCGGCGAGAGCATTGCACTGCTGGCGATAAACTTGCCGGATAGCGACACGTCCGAGGACGAGGTGTGCCTGGCTTCCCAGCAACAAGCGCTGTCGGACCTGATTGAGCAGCTTGAGCAGATTCGCGGGCGGATTCAGTCCTCGTTCTATGAAAAATACAATCAGTTGATGCCGTTATCCTGGCTGCCCGAATACCCGCCAGCCATGGAAAACCGTATTTCTGCAAAAACCGTTTAAGGCCGCGGGGGGCCGGGCGTTCACGCCCAGCCCAGGGTGGCTGCCGTCAACAGCAGATACCTGGCCCCTTTGGCCAGGGTCACGATCAGCACAAAACTCCACAGCGGTTCGCGCATCACGCCTGCGATCATGGTCAGCGGGTCGCCGATGATCGGCACCCAACTCAAAAGCAGCGACCATCGGCCATAGCGCAGATAGAACTGTTGGGCCTTGTCGAGTTTTTGCTCGCTGACCGGGAACCAGCGCTTGTGCCGAAATCGCTCGACCGAGCGGCCCAGCACCCAATTCAGCACCGAGCCGAGCACATTGCCCAGGGTGGCGACGCCCAGCAGCGTCAGCGCTACATACTTGCCGGACAACAGCATGCCGACCAGCACGGCTTCTGACTGCATGGGCAGTATCGAAGCGGCACCAAAGGCGGCCAGGAACAGGCCCAGGTAGCTGGTTAATTCAAACACTCAGGTTCCAACGGTTGAGGGGCGGCGGGCAGCTTGCTACAAAAACCCGGCCCCCTGCAAATACCCCCACAGCGGATCTGATCAACTACAGGTCGGATTCGCACAAAAAAGCTGTCCTTGTATCTGTTCGAATGATCTTCAACGGCCCGCCTGCCAGCGGCTTCTGATGCTCATCACAGACAAGGATAAATGACATGCAAATGCCCAAAACCATCCAGATCAGAAACGGCGAGAAGGTCACTCCCACCTTTTCGGCTCAAGAGTACGCCAACCGCCAGGCAAAACTGCGGGCCTGGATGGCGCAGAACAATATCGATGCGGCGGTGTTCACCTCGTACCACAACCTCAACTACTACAGCGATTTCCTGTACTGCTCGTTTGGCCGCAACTACGCGCTGGTGGTCACCCAGGACAGTGCGGTGACCATCAGCGCCAATATCGACGGTGGCCAGCCATGGCGCCGGACCATGGGCACCGACAACATTGTCTACACCGACTGGCAGCGCGATAACTACTTTGTTGCGATCCGCCAGGCGCTGCCCAAGGCCGGGCGCATCGGGATCGAGTTCGATCATATGAACTTGCTCAATCGCGACAAGCTCGCCAGTTGCTACCCCCAGGCCGAGCTGGTGGACATCGGTGCACCGTGCATGCGCATGCGCATGATCAAGTCGGCCGAAGAGCACGCGGTCATTCGCCACGGCGCACGCATTGCAGATATCGGCGGGGCCGCCATTGTTGAAGCGCTGCACGACCAGGTGCCGGAATACGAGGTGGCGCTGCACGCCACCCAGGCCATGGTGCGCGAGATTGCCCGCACGTTCCCTGACTCCGAGTTGATGGACACCTGGACCTGGTTCCAGTCGGGGATCAATACCGATGGCGCGCACAACCCGGTGACCAGCCGCAAAGTGAACAAGGGCGATATCCTGAGCCTCAACTGCTTCCCGATGATTGCCGGTTACTACACGGCGCTGGAGCGCACGCTGTTTCTGGACCACTGCTCCGACGAGCACCTGCGCCTGTGGGAGGTCAACGTCAAGGTGCATGAGGCCGGGCTGAAACTGATCAAGCCCGGCATGCGCTGCTCGGACATCGCCTTGCAGCTCAATGAAATCTTCCTTGAGCATGACCTGCTGCAGTACCGAACCTTTGGCTATGGCCACTCGTTCGGCACCCTGAGCCATTACTATGGCCGCGAAGCCGGGCTTGAGCTGCGCGAAGACATCGACACGGTGCTGGAACCCGGGATGGTGGTGTCGATTGAACCGATGATCATGATCCCCGAGGGACGCCCGGGGGCGGGCGGTTATCGTGAGCACGACATACTGATCGTCAACGAACACGGCAGTGAGAACATCACTCACTTCCCGTATGGTCCGCAGCACAACATCATCAAGAAATAAGCCTTGCGGGGGCTGGCAAGCCAGCTCCCGCAACCGACATCCGCGCATGCGTGCCCAGATTACGCAGCGCTTTCTGACCTGTTTACCCCTGCCAAGAAAAACACAATGAGGGTACCTGTCATGCCTCACGTCCCGACGTTGCACACGGCTTTTCACACCCGCACTTCTTACTCTGGAGGTGCTCGATGAGTATCCCAAGTGCAACTATCGCCTTACCCCTCACCGCCGAGCAGCAAGTTGAGCGCCTCAGCGAACGCAAGGCCTTGCGCCGGGCGGCCACCGCCAGTTTCATGGGTAACTTTGTGGAGTGGTTTGACTACGCGGCCTATGGATATCTGGCCACGGTCATTGCCCTGACATTCTTCCCGCAAACCGATACCACCACTGGGCTGCTGGCAACCTTTGCAGTGTTTGCCCTGTCATTTATCGTGCGCCCTGTCGGGGGCCTGGTATGGGGGCATTTCGGCGACAAATACGGGCGCCGCAGCGCCTTGTCGTGGTCGATCTTGATCATGACCGTCTCGACCTTCTGTATCGGCATTGTGCCGGGCTACAACCATATAGGCCTGTGGGCCCCGGCGTTGCTGCTGCTGATTCGCCTGGTGCAGGGGTTTTCCGCATCCGGGGAATACGCGGGGGCTTCGGCGTTTCTGGCCGAGTATGCGCCCGACGGCAAGCGTGGTTTTTACACCAGTATCGTACCGGCGAGCACGGCGGCAGGGTTGCTGTTCGGGGCCGTGTTCGTGGCCGCGATGCATACCTGGATGAGTGCGGAAAACCTGCATGACTGGGGCTGGCGCCTGCCGTTCCTGCTGGCGGCACCCTTTGGTCTGGTGGGGCGTTATATCCGTGTACATCTTCAGGACTCACCCAAGTTCCTGGAGATGGAAAAGCGCCTGGAAGCCAAGGAGTGTGCAACCCACGCGCCGATCCGGGAGCTGCTGACCGTGCACCGGCGTGCGGTGATGATCGGGATTGGCGTGACCTGCCTCAATGCCGTGGCCTTTTACCTGCTGCTCAGTTACATGCCGACCTACCTGTCGACCGAAATGGGCATGAGTGACAGCGACTCATTTATCGCGTCTACGGTGTCACTGGCGACCTATATCGGCTTGATCTTCCTGATGGGCAAACTGTCTGACCGCTATGGCCGCAAGACCATGCTGGTGACCGCTTCGGTATTGTTTCTGGTGCTGACGTTTCCGCTGTTCGGCATGCTCGGCAACCCGTCGTTGCTGGTGATTCTGATGATTCAGATTGCCTTCGGTGCGATTCTGGCAATGAACGACGGTACCTTGCCATGCTTCCTGGCCGAAATTTTCCCGACCCGGGTGCGCTTTAGCGGTTTTGCCTTCAGTTTTAACGTGGCCAATGCGTTGTTCGGCGGCACGGCACCCTTCATTGCCACCTGGCTGATTCATGCCACGGGTAACAAAATGGCCCCCGCCTGGTATTTGCTGGCGGCGGCTGCGGTGGCGCTGGTTGCGATGCTGGCCAGCCGTGAGACGGCACACAAAGCGCTGCAGGACTAAAATACACAGCTGCCCCCCTTGTGGGAGCGGGCTTGCTCGCGAATGCATCGACGCGCAAACACGGCCAGACCGCGTCCAAGCCATCGCGAGCAAGCCCGCTCCCACAGGTTTTTGCCTGGGGGGGCAGGGCTCAGTGCAACGCCACCTGCTTGCGCTCGCCAATCGGCGAAACCCCAAACAACCGGCTGTAACATTTCGAGAAGTGCGCCGCCGAGACAAAACCGCAGGCCAGTGCGATGTCGCGTACTTGCGACTCGCTGCGCAGCAACAGGCTGCGGGCCCTGGCCAGGCGCAGTTCAAGGTAGTACTGGCTCGGTGTGCGTTGCAGGTGTTTGTGGAACAGACGTTCGAGCTGACGCACCGATACCTCGTTCAAACGCGCCAGATCCTCAAGGCTCACCGGTTCTTCCAGGTTGGCTTCCATGATCGCCACCACCTGACTGAGTTTGGGCTGCGAAGTCCCCAGTTTCTGCCGCAACGGCACCCGCTGCTGCTCTTGCTCCCCGCGTGCGCGATCGCACAGCAGCAGTTCGGCGGCATGGGTCGCGATCTCGCGGCCACCCGGTTCACGGGCAATCAATTGCAAGGTCATGTCCATCGACGCCACGCCGCCCGAGCAGGTGTAGCGGTCGCGATCCAGCTCGAACAGCTGGTTGGAAATAATGATCCCCGGAAAGTGGTCCTTGAGGGTTTCGATGTCTTCCCAGTGAATGGTGCAGCGATAGCCCTTGAGCAGGCCGGCCCGGGCCAGCCAGTAACTGCCGGTGCAGATTCCGCCCAGCGCGACCTGTTCATGGGCCAGTTTGCGTAACCAGTTGAGCACCGGCCGGCTGCTCAGATGAGACACGATCGGGTTTGAACCCACCACCAGCAAAATGTCCAGTTTTGGTGCATCACCCACCACAAAGTCGGGCAGGATACGCATGCCGTTGCTGGCGGTGACCGGGTCCAGGCTTGGAGCGATGATCACGGTGCGGAACATTTCGCGGCGAGCCGCCATATTGGCCATGCGCAAGGTTTCGATGGCCGAGGCAAAACCGATGGTGGTGAAGTTTGGTATCACCAGAAAGCCCACGGTTTTCACTGCAGGCTTGTTGATCGGTGACGCTGTAACAGGCGTTGCCATCCTTACGCTCCTCTTGATGATCCTGGACGCGTCTAGCGTCGGGGTTCACGCGGATCATTACCGCGCCTCAAAAGCAGGCGCTGCAAGCTTGCGTGTTGTGGAGCGTAGGGAAGCATTTGTTGTGCCAGCCACTAACTGCTTGTTATTCAGGCAAAAATTTACTGCTCACATACCCCGAATAGTCCGGCAGTACGCTTTCGATCTTGCCCTGGTCTTTGAGGAACAGCGCCGTCTGAGCAATGTCCCTGGCGGTGCCGCCACCCAGCAGTTGAGGGGACTTTTGCTCGTCGGTGGACGGGAAGTGCGCACCGTGCAGCAACTCAGGGATGTCTTGCGCATTGGCGCCAGTCAGTTTGGCGATCTTGTGTACCTGATCCGAATCTGCGGTCCAGGCGGCCTGATGGGCGTTGTAGTCGGCGATGGCGTCGAGGCTGACCTTGGCGAAACTGGCGACGATTTCGGGGTGCTTGTCGGCGAAGTCTTTACGGGCCACCCAGACCTCAAAGGTCGGCGCGCCCCATTCACTGACCTGGCCTGCGTCGGTGAGGATTTTGCCGGTCTTGCGGATTTCCCCCAGCGCAGGCGACCAGGTGAAGGCGCCGTCGATGTCACCGCGCTTCCAGGCGGCGGTGATTTGCGCGGGGCTGAGGTTGACCACTTTCACTTGTTGTGGAGTGAGGTTCCAGTGTTTCAGCGCGCCCAGCAGGCTGTAGTGCGAGGTGGACACAAAAGGGGTGGCGATGGTCTTGCCAATCAGGTCTTGCGGGCCGCTGATACCGCTGCCGTCACGCACCACCAGGGCTTCGGAGCCCTTGATTTGTGCCGTGACGATGAAGGTCACCAGCGGCACGTTGCGCGAGGCGGCGGCTGCCAGAGGGCTTGAACCCAGATTGCCGATCTGCAGGTCCCCGGAGGCCAGGGCGGCAACCACGGCCGGGCCTGAGTCAAAGCGGCGCCAGTCGATCTTTTGCCCGATGGCCTTTTCGTAACTGCCTTCGGCCTGGGCCAGCTTGGTGGGGTCGATTCCGGTGATGTAGCCGATGGTTACATCAGCCGCTTGCGCGCCGAAGCTGAGCCCCGCGACAGAAAGAGCAATCAGGAGTTTACGCAGGGACATGGGCTGGACCTTGTTTTGAGAGAAGAGGGCAACATGGGGTCCGGCGGTCCGGTGGGGAGAATCTAAGTGCTTTAAATCAAAGGGGAAAATACCGTTTTGGAACTAGCTTAGAGCGCTCGCTTGTGCGACCTGGTTGGGCTGCCCATGATCCGGGTCAAACGCCGTGCCTTTAAAAGCCGGTACAACCGACCCGTGAGGAGTTCATAACAAAACCAGCACGGCCCGCTTCGAGGGGACTACCCCAGATCGACGCCTTAAAGGAATAACGCGATGCTTTCTACCTTCCCGCGTCTGGCACTTGCCGGCCTGACGTTGCTATGCACTTTCCAGGCGCATGCCAGTGAGCCGACAACGGCCGCGCCGCCCGAAAAAAACCTGATCGAACGTGGCCAGTACGTGGCCCGGCTTGGCGACTGTATCGCCTGCCATACCGCCAAGGGCGGTGCCGTGATGGCTGGCGGTCTGGAGCTTGAAACGCCGATGGGCACGATTTTTTCGAGCAACATCACCCCGGACCCCGAGACCGGTATCGGCCAGTACAGCTTTGAACAGTTCGACCGGGCCATGCGTGAAGGGGTCACCCCGGCGGGGCAGAACCTGTACCCGGCCATGCCGTACCCGTCCTACGCCAAGATGAGCGAAGACGATATGCGCGCCTTGTACGCTTACCTGCAGCAGGACGTCACCCCGGTCAAGCAGGCGAACCTTGAGGCGGACATGGGCTTCCCGTTTAACCAGCGCTGGGGCCTGGCGCTGTGGAACTGGGCTTTTGTCGACAATGAGCCCTTTACTCCCGACCCGGACAAAAGCGCCGAACTGAACCGCGGTGCCTATCTGGTACAGGGCCTGGGCCACTGCGGCTCATGCCACACCCCGCGCGGTATCGCCTTCCAGGAAAAGGCCATGAGCGATGCGGGCAGCCGCGGCAAGCACTACCTGGCCGGAGAAACCGTCGAGCAGTGGCAGGCCTTGAGCCTGCGCAACCTGTGGACGGTGGAGGACACCGTGCAGTTGCTCAAGACCGGGCAAAACCGTTTTGCCACGGTATCGGGCAACATGGCGGACGTGATTCACCACAGCACCCAGCACTTCACTGATGCGGACTTGACCGCCATTGCCAGCTATTTGAAGTCCTTGCCGCCGGGCAAGGATGATTTGCCGATGCCCGCCGTGGCGGTAGAGCCGGTCAAGGCGCCGGACACCCTGTTCACTAGCCGTGGCGGTTTGGGTTACACCCAGTTCTGCGCCGACTGCCACCGCCCGGATGGCGGCGGAGTCAAAGGGATGTTCCCGCCGTTAAACGGCAACCCGGGTATCACTGCGGCCAACCCGGCCACCTTGCTGCATATCACTCTGACCGGCTGGAAAACGCCGCAAACCGCGGCTCACCCGCGGGTTTACACCATGCCCGGCTTTGCCCGGCTGGCAGATAGCGAGGTTGCCGAAATCCTGAGTTTTGTGCGCAGCAGCTGGGGCAATGACGCGCCGGCAATCAGCCCTGCGCAAGTGGCGAAAATGCGCAAGCAGCTCAACCCCCTGACCACCGACGAGACGGCGTTTGTCACCCCGCGACTGGCCAACCTGCTCAGTGCGGCGAATGCCGGTCAGGTGGTGCGCGGCATGCGCCTGCACCTGCAAACCAAGGCGTTGCTGCCGGATAACGTGGGCAATGTACTCAACTGCACCAGCTGCCATTTGAACGCAGGCACAGTGGCGGACGGTTCGCCGTTTGTGGGGGTATCGGCATTCTTCCCCGGCTATGCGCCGCGCGCAGGCAAGGACGTGACGCTGGAGGAGCGGATCAATGGCTGCTTCCGTCGTTCGATGGATGGCAAACCGTTGCCGGTGGCTTCACCGGACATGCAGGCGATGGTGGCCTATTTTGACTGGATGAAAATGAATACCGTTGCGGGTGACAAGGTGGCGGGGCGGGGTGTGGGCAAGGTGGATCCGAACATCAAACCTGACCCTGAAAACGGCAAGGTGGTGTATGTGCAGCAATGTGCGGTGTGCCACGGCGACAATGGCGAGGGTCTGAAGCACGCGGATGGCAGCTTTGTGTTCCCGCCGTTGTGGGGCGATGAGTCGTTCAATATCGGAGCGGGCATGGCACGTACTTACACGGCGGCGGCGTTCGTCAAACGCAATATGCCGATTGGCTTCCACGAGAAATTCCCGCTGGGGCAGGGCGGGTTGTCGGACCAGGAAGCGGTAGACGTGGCCGAGTACTTCTCGCACCAGCCACGGCCAGACTTTGTGGACAAGACCAAGGACTGGCCCAAAGGCGGCAAGCCGGTAGATGCGCGGTATTGATCCTGCAATCGAGCTTTTGTGGGAGCTGGCCTGCCAGCGATGCAGGCGCTGAGGTGTTTCAGGTATGCCGCTGAGATGTCATCGCCAGCAGGCTGGCTCCCACAGTGATCAGGCATGGCGCAAGTCTTGTGGGAGCTGGCTTGCCAGCGATGCAGGCGGTGAGGTGTATCTGCCAATCACAGTTTCAAACATGCGGTGTCGTATGAGGCTTGGCCGACGGGCTGGCGTACTGCGGTTTGAGCACGCCCTGGTTGTCCAGCAGCCAGGCATCCATCACCTTGCGCACCACGGGGCCTGCCACCCGACCGCCGGCTTCACCGTTTTCGATCATCACCGAGATCACGATCTGCGGGTCTTGCGCCGGGGCAAAGCCTACGAACAAGGCGTTGTCGCGATTACGCTCGGCGGTTTTCAGGCGGTTGTAACGCTCACCCTGTTTGATCGCCACCACCTGCGCCGTACCACTTTTGCCGGCAATCCGGTATTGCACGCCCTGTGCCGCCGCACGGGCGATACCGCGCGGGTCATGCATGACCAGTTGCATGGCGTGGTTGACCTGGTCCCAATCCCGGGGATCGCGCAACACCAGATCGGGAATCGGGTGCTCATCCACCGGCGGCGTACCGTCAATGGTCCTGGCCAGGTGCGGGCGGTTCCATACACCTTTGTTGGCAATCAGTGCAGTGGCTTGCGCCAGTTGCAGCGGAGTGACCTGCATATAACCCTGGCCGATCCCAAGAATCACCGTCTCGCCCGGGAACCACGCCTGTCGACGGGTGCTGCGCTTCCATTCACGGGACGGCATCAAGCCTGAAGACTCTTCGAACATGTCCAGCGACACCTTCTGCCCAAGTCCGAACTCCGCCATGTAGTCGTGCATGCGGTCGATGCCCAGCTTGGATGCCAGATCATAAAAGTAGGTGTCGTTGGAACGCATGATGGCTGCATTCAGGTCAACCCAGCCGTCACCGCTGTGGTTCCAGTTACGGTATTTGTGGTCGACATTGGGCAGTTGGAAATAGCCCGGGTCGAACACGCGGGTCGAAGCTGAAATCACGCCACTGTCCAGGCCGGCAATCGCCACTTCGGGCTTGATGGTCGAGCCGGGTGCATACAGGCCGCGCAGGGCCCGGTTGAACAGCGGCTTGTCGATGGAGTCGCGCAGCCCCGAGTAAGCCTTGGAACTGATGCCTGTCACAAACAGGTTGGGGTCGAAGCTGGGCTTGCTGACCATCGCCAGCACTTCGCCGGTTTTCGGATCCAGGGCGATGATCGAGCCGCGACGGTCGCCCAGGGCGTCTTCGGCGGCTTCCTGCAGCTTGATGTCCAGGCTCAGTACGATGCTTTTGCCCGCGACCGCGTCGGTGTGGCGCAGCACGCGCATGACCCGGCCCTGGGCGTTGGTCTCGACTTCTTCAAAACCGACCTTGCCGTGCAGCTCGTTTTCATAAAACCGTTCGATGCCGGTTTTACCAATCGACTGGGTGCCCCGGTACTGGGTGGCATCCACCTGCCTGGCTTCTTTCTCGTTGATTCGGCCGACATAACCCACCGAATGCGCAAAGTGGTCGCCCTGGGGGTAGTGGCGTACAAACTGCGCCTCGACATCTATACCCGGCAGGCGGAACTGGTTCACGGCCAGCAGCGCGATTTGCTCTTCGCTCAACTCGTACAGCAGGGTCGAAGGGTCAAACGGGTGGCGCGCCTGCTTCATGGCCTTGGCGAATATGGCGCGGTCTTCTTCGGGCAAATGCAGAATGCCCATGACCGTGTCCAGCACCCTGGCGGTATCGCCGGCCCGTTCGCGGGTAATGGTCATGTTGAAACTGGGCTGGTTATCGGCCAGCAGCACGCCGTTGCGGTCGTAGATAAAACCGCGCTCCGGCGGGATCGGCAGCACATGTACCCGGTTGTTCTCGGACACCGTCGAGTTGTAGTCGAACTCGGTGACCTGCAAGAAGTACATGCGGCCGATCAGGGCGCAACTGATCGCCATTACCAGACCCGCACACGCGATCAGTCGTTTGTTGACCAGGCGTTTTTCGCTTTCGTGATCTTTAAGGGGGATCGGCTCGGGCATGTCTGGGGTGTCTCACGTCAGTAAACAGATAGCAGCAGCCAGCAGGTAGTTAGCAGGCTACGAAATTCGGCGCACACCTTAACAAGAAGCCAGAGCGTGAGTCAGTTTATTGGGTGACCTGAACATGAAATTCGACAGGCTGCTGTAAACTGCCTCCTTTTCCATTGAGCCCTTGCCATGCTGCCCCTGATCGATTGGCGCCCCCATGCCCCTTTGCAGCGTTTGTACACTGACTGGCTGCAACAGGCCGGGGTGGAGGTGGCGGTGCTGCGTCTGGACCTGATTGATCCGCTGATCAGCGGCAACAAGTGGTTCAAGCTCACCGAGCATCTGCTGGCGGCCCACGCCGCAGGGGCCCATGGGCTGATCAGCCTGGGGGGCGCTCACTCCAATCACTTGCATGCACTGGCAGCGGCCGGCAAGCGCTTCGGGTTTGCCACGGTGGGGCTGCTGCGTGGCCATGCGCAACAAACCCCCACCACCCTGGACCTTGAGCGTTATGGCATGCAGTTGCACTGGCTGGGTTTTGCCGGTTATCGGGCCCGGCATGAGCCTGGTTTCTGGGCGCCCTGGCAGGCCATGTACCCGACGCTGCATCAGGTGCCGGAAGGCGGAGGCGGGCTGGCAGGTGCCTCAGGATGCCGGCCGCTGGTGAATATGGTGCGCAGTCAGTTGGCGGATGTGGGCTGGGATGATTACGACGGCTGGTGGTTGGCGGCAGGTACGGGCACGACCCTCGCCGGGCTGGTGCTGGGCGAGGAGGGTGCGCGATGTGTGTATGGCGCGCTGGCGGTGCCGCAGGATCACGGTGTTGCGCCACAGGTGGAGGCCATTTTGCAGGCGGCCGGGGTGGGGGAGCGCAATTTTCAGCTGATCGATGCCAGCCGCGGCGGGTTTGCCAGGGTGGATGACGAATTGCTGGGGTTTATTCAGAGCAGCGAAGCGGCCAGTGGCTTGCCGCTGGAGCCGTTGTATACGGCCAAGGCCTTGATGGCGCTGGAGAGGGCCGTCAAGGAAGGGGTTGTTGCACGGGGCGCGCATCTGGTGTTTGTCCACACCGGGGGCTTGCAAGGCCGCCGGGGATTTGCGTAATCACCCGGAATGCAGGATCAATGTGGGAGCGGGCTTGCTCGCGATGCAGGCGCTGCGGTCTGTCAGGAAAACCGCAGGGATACCATCGCAGGCAAGCCAGCTCCCACAGGTTGGGTGATGTGCATGACGGCAGGATAGATGTGGGAGCGGGCTTGCTCGCGATGCGGGCGCTGCGGTCTGTCAGGAAAACCGCAGGGATACCATCGCAGGCAAGCCAGCTCCCACAGGTTGGGTGATGTCCATGACGGCAGGATAGATGTGGGAGCGGGCTTGCTCGCGATGCAGGCGCTGCGGTCTGTCAGAAAAACCGCAGGGATACCATCGCAGGCAAGCCAGCTCCCACAGGTTGGGTGATGTCCATGACGGCAGGACAAATGTGGGAGCGGGCTTGCTCGCGATGCAGGCGCTGCGGTCTGTCAGAAAAACCGCAGGGATACCATCGTAGGCAAGCCAGCTCCCACAGGTTGGGTGATGTGCATGACGGCAGGATAGATGTGGGAGCGGGCTTGCTCCCGATGCAGGCGCTGCGGTCTGTCAGGAAAACCGCAGGGATACCATCGCAGGCAAGCCAGCTCCCACAGGTTGGGTGATGTGCATGACGGCAGGATAGATGTGGGAGCGGGCTTGCTCGCGATGCAGGCGCTGCGGTCTGTCAGGAAAACCGCAGGGATACCATCGCAGGCAAGCCAGCTCCCACAGGTTGGGTGATGTCCATGACGGCAGGATAAATGTGGGAGCGGGCTTGCTAGCGCTGCGTTTTGCCGCGCAAGCCCGCTCCTGCAGGTTTAGCCGCGCCCAGGCAGCATGCGCAGCAGGGTGTTGTCCTTGATCAGGTAGTGGTGCGCCAGGCCTGCCACGGCGTGCAAGCCGATCAGCCAGTAGCCGATGGTGCCGCCCAGTTCGTGCCAGCTCTTGATTTGCTTGGCGAAGTCCACGTCCTTGAGGGTCAGGGCAGGCAGATCAAAACCGTAGAAGAACACGGTCTTTTCGTTGTAGCTGAGGATCAGGTAACCCAGTACCGGCATGGCGATCATGAACAGGTACAGCGCCCAGTGCATCAAGGTGGCGAGGGCCGTTTGCCAGGCGGGTGGCGTCGGGGTGATCTTGGGGGCCGCGCCCAGGGTGCGGGCCAGCAGTCGCAGCCAGACCAGTGCGAACACCGTCAGGCCAAGCATGAAGTGTGCGTCTTTCATCAGGTTTCGACCGGCACTGTCCTTGGGGAAGATCCCGCGCAGTTCGATCGTGGAGTAGATCAGGACAAACAGCAGCACCATGAACCAGTGCAGGGCGATGGACATTCGGCTGTAGCGATCGGCGGTGCTTTTCCAGGACATGGTGTTTCCTCACAGTTCAGGTCTAAAACCTCCGTTCTTGCATGACGGAGTAGGGTTACTTTAAACGGGTTGTGCAATTTTGCCCTTGAGATGTGTCAGTTATCGGGGTTTCCCGGCACATTTGGCCAAAGATCGGACACCAGAAACAAGCGTTCGGCCTCTTCCCAGTTTCCCTCTTCGTTTTCTGTCAGCCGGACCAGGAGCTGTGCCGGCGCCTGGGGGTGCAGTTCTGCCCGCCAGATGTCGAGCTGTTGCCGGGTCCATAAACCTTCAGGCTCATAGTGCGCGGGGGCCAGCCAGGCGTGCCGGGGCAGGGGCTGCCAGCAGCCGGCCGGGCTTTGGCGGACGAAGGCCGGCCAGTCGCTCTGGTGCAACCAGCGCCCGCGCAGATGTTGCGGGTTGGCGCCGGCCGGCGACGCTGAATGCCCTGGCCACGGATACAGCAGATAGCCGCCCAGCCACAGATGTGCGCTGAAAGCCTGGATATCAAGGTCGGCGAGGATTTCGCAGCTTTCCGGGCGGCTGGACATGGGCAACTGGTGCTGGCTGAAGTGCCTGAGCTTGCGGTCCAGGCGGTCGTTGCTGCCGGGGCCCAGCCATTGCGCAGGGTCCATGCCGTCACCGTCCTGGGGGCCGAGGTAGAGTTTGATCGCCAGTTCAAGGTGATGAACGCCGTCACGGTCACGCAGCAGCAAATCCAGTTCGCCCAGGGTGTGGCCGCCCCGGCGGATCGGCAGGTTGGCGGCGATCAGTTCGACGCCCGGGGCATGCTGCACCGCAAATTGCCACAGCCGTTCGTAATAGCGCCCCAGTCGCCGGGTGGTCGCCAGTGCCAGCCAGTGCTGCAACGGCTCGCTGTGCCTGTCCAGCGCCCGCAGCCAATGCTCCAGCTGGTCGGGTGCCTGCACCCAGTCGCTGCCTGCCAGGGGATGACGCTGTGGCCAGGGCGTTTGAGTCAGCATCGGCGGGGCGAGAATGACCCACGCCAGATCGCGCACCTCAGGGTGACGCAATTGGCGGGGCAAGTTGAGCAAGTCAGGGAAGAGGGTCATTGTGCGAGCATAGCTGTTTGCTCAAGGGCTGAAAGGGTTTTGTCTATCGCGCGCTTTCGCCCATAATCTCTGTTTTCGCACGTATTGAACCCCGCAGGAGCCCCATGGAGCAATTTCGAAATATCGGCATCATTGGTCGTCTGGGCAGCTCGCAAGTGCTCGACACGGTTCGCCGACTGAAAAAATTCCTGCTTGAGCGGCACATGCACGTGATCCTCGAAGACACCATTGCCGAAGTTTTGCCTGGTCATGGCCTGCAAACCTCCTCACGCAAGATGCTCGGCGAAGTCTGCGACATGGTGATTGTGGTCGGCGGCGACGGCAGCTTGCTGGGCGCGGCCCGTGCGCTGGCCCGGCACAATGTTCCGGTGCTGGGCATCAACCGTGGCAGCCTGGGCTTTTTGACCGATATCCGCCCGGACGAGCTGGAGGTCAAGGTGGCCGAAGTGCTCGACGGCCACTACCTGGTTGAAAACCGCTTTCTGCTGCAAGCCGAAGTCCGCCGTCACGGCGAAGCCATCGGCCAGGGCGATGCCCTTAATGATGTGGTGCTGCACCCCGGCAAATCCACGCGAATGATCGAATTCGAACTGCATATCGACGGTCAGTTCGTGTGCAGCCAGAAAGCCGACGGCCTGATTGTCGCAACCCCCACCGGCTCCACGGCGTACGCGATGTCGGCCGGTGGCCCGATCATGCACCCCAAGCTCGACGCCATTGTGATCGTGCCGATGTACCCCCACACCCTCAGCAGCCGCCCGATCGTGGTCGATGGCAACAGCGAGCTGAAAATCGTGGTGGCCAAGGACATGCAGATCTACCCGCAAGTCTCGTGCGATGGCCAGAACCATTTCACCTGTGCCCCGGGCGACACCATCACCGTCAGCAAAAAGGCGCAAAAGCTGCGCCTGATCCACCCCCTGGACCACAACTACTATGAAGTGTGTCGGACCAAGCTCGGCTGGGGCAGCCGACTGGGCGGTAGGACTGACTGATGCTCGATCCAGCGCGCAGTTACGATTTGATCGGTGACGTGCATGGCTGTGCTCATACCCTTGAGCACCTGCTGGAGCGTCTTGGCTATCGCAAACTCGCCGGTATCTGGCGACACCCGCAACGGATGGCGGTGTTTCTCGGTGACATCATTGACCGCGGCCCGCGTATCCGCGAGTCGCTGCATATCGTTTACGACATGGTCAAGGCCGGTCAGGCGTTGTGCCTGATGGGCAACCATGAATTCAACGCGCTGGGCTGGTGCACACCTGCGCCTGCCGGCAGCGGCAAGCAGTTTGTGCGCGAGCACACCCCGCGCCATGCCCGCCTTATCCATGAAACCCTTGAGCAGTTCGAGCACTACCCGGGTGAATGGAACGAGTTCGTGAAGTGGTTCTACGACATGCCGCTGTTTGTAGACGCCGGGCGTTTCCGGGTGGTGCATGCCTGCTGGGATGCCGACGTGATCGCCACCTTGCGCGCACAGTTTGCGGACGGCTGCATCGACGAGCATTTTCTGCAGGCCGCAGCCGTACCGGAAAGCTTTGCCAACCTGAGTTTCAATCGACTGTTGCGCGGTACCGACATGCGGCTGCCCGATGGCATGACCCTGACCGGCGGGGATGGTCTGACCCGGGCGTTTTTCCGTACCAAGTTCTGGGAAGACGATCCCAAGACCTACGGCGATATCGTGTTCCAGCCCGATGCATTGCCCGAACAGGTGGCGCAAAAAGCGCTGTCATCCACGCAGAAGGGTGCGTTGTTGCGCTACGGCAACGATGAACCCCTGTTGTTTGTCGGGCATTACTGGCGCAGTGGCCGGCCCGCACCGATCCGGCCCAACCTGGCATGCCTGGACTACAGTGCCGTTTTGTACGGCAAGCTGGTGGCTTACCGCCTGGACCAGGAAACCCGCCTGGACCCGAACAAGTTTGTGTGGGTCGATGTAGATCGCCCAGAGGCTATTCAATGAGTGCTGTTGCTGTTTTACGTTTGCCGCTGTCGACTGATCTCAGCGGTTTTGTGGGCTTGCTCAAGCGCATGCAAGTGCCGCATCGGGTCAGCGAAGAAGCGGGCGAGCTGGTGCTGTGGGCACCCGAGACCATCGTCGACGATGTACGCAGTCTGTATCAGCGTTTCCCCATGGGCGACCCCGAGCATGAACTGCCCATCGTTGAGCGCCCGGCCCCCGTGCCCCGGCCCGGTTTTGCCCAGCAATTGCGTGCCAGCCCGGCCACGGGCATCGTGTTGCTGCTGTGCGTTATCGTGGCGGCGGTGACGCAATTGGGCGACAACCTGTCCACCCTGAGCGGGCTGACGTTTGTCGATTTCAGCATTCGCGGCCAGTACATCCAGTTCAGCCCGCTGTCCGAGACCCTGGCGTCGGGGCAGTGGTGGCGGCTGTTTACCCCGATGCTGATTCACTTCGGCTTCCTGCACATCGCCATGAACGGCATGTGGTACTGGGAGCTGGGGCGGCGCATTGAAATGCGTCAGGGCAGCATCAACCTGATCGGGCTGAGCTTGTTGTTCAGCCTGGTGTCCAACTTTGCCCAGTACCTGTTTGGTGGCCCGAGCCTGTTTGGCGGGTTGTCGGGCGTGCTGTACGGCCTGTTGGGGCATGTATGGATTTACCAGAAAATGGCGCCCAACCCCATGTACAACCTGCCTCGCGGGGTGCTGGTGATGATGCTGGTGTGGCTGGCGCTGTGCATGTCGGGGCTGGTGTCGATGATCGGTTTTGGCCAGATCGCCAACGCGGCCCATGTGGGCGGCTTGTTGATCGGTTGCCTGACCGGTCTGCTGGGCGGGCTGTGGGCGCGGCGCAAACAGGCTGTATAGAATTCGAATTGTCGTGTGGGAGCGGGCTTGCTCGCGATTCAGGCAACCCGGTGTGCCTGAATCAACGGGTTGCCTGAATCGCGAGCAAACCCGCTCCCACAGATAAAAATGTCATCTGATTTTTAAAGAGTGGAAACAGAACCATGTCCTCTTTCAACGAAATGATCCAAAACATCACCCCCGAGATCTACCAGAGCCTGAAACTGGCGGTCGAAATCGGTAAATGGGCAGATGGCAACAAACTCACCGCCGAACAGCGCGAGCTGTCGTTGCAGGCCATGATTGCCTGGGAGGTGAACAACCTGCCTGAAGACCAGCGCACCGGTTACATGGGCCCGCAAGAGTGCAGCTCCAAGTCGGCGCCAGTGCCTAACATCCTGTTCAAGTCGGATGCTATCCATTGATTGAGATTGGTCGCGGTGCAATCAGCAAAATGTCGGCAAGCCTTCAAACGCCGACCGTTCAGTATGCGTTTCGTCTGGGCGATACCGAGGTGCCGGTCAACCCGTTGATCGGCACCAAACTGCGTCTGGAATTCCTGGGTGAGATCAACTGCACCCACTGCGGGCGCAAAACCAAAAAAAGCTTCAGCCAGGGCTACTGCTATCCGTGCATGACCAAGCTGGCGCAATGCGACGTGTGCATCATGAGCCCGGAGCGCTGCCATTACGACGCAGGCACTTGCCGTGATCCGTCGTGGGGCGAGCAGTTCTGCATGACCGACCATGTGGTGTATCTGGCCAATTCCTCCGGGATCAAGGTCGGCATAACCCGGGCTACCCAGCTGCCGACCCGCTGGCTGGATCAGGGCGCGAGCCAGGCGCTGCCCATTGTGCGCGTGGCCACCCGCCAGCAATCGGGGTTTGTCGAAGACCTGTTCCGCTCGCAAGTGGGCGACCGTACCAACTGGCGTGCACTGCTCAAGGGCGATGCAGAGCCTGTGGACCTCGCGGCAGTGCGTGAGCAACTGTTCGAGAGCTGCGCCGAAGGCCTGCGCACCCTGCAGGAGCGTTTTGGCCTGCAAGCAGTCCAGCCTTTGCATGACGTGGCACCCATAGAGATTCGTTACCCGGTCGAGCAGTACCCGGCCAAGATCGTCAGCTTCAATCTGGACAAGGATCCGATCGTAGAAGGCACGCTGATGGGGATCAAGGGCCAGTACCTGATCTTCGACACCGGCGTTATCAATATCCGCAAATACACGGCCTATCAGCTGGCCGTGCATCAGTAAAAGGACTCCAGCATGCGCACCGAACAACCGCAAATGATTTACCTGAAGGACTACCAGGCGCCCGAGTACCTGATCGACGAAACGCACCTGACCTTCGAGTTGTTCGAGGACCACACGCTGGTCCATGCGCAACTGGTGATGCGCCGCAACCCGGCACGTGGCGCGGGCTTGCCGGCACTGGCGCTGGACGGTCAGCAGCTGGAGCTGTTGTCGGTCTCCCTGGATGACACCGAACTGGCTCCCGAGGATTACCAGCTCACCGAGAGCCACCTGATCCTGCACCCGACCAGCGAACAGTTTGTGGTCGACACCAGCGTCAGGATCCACCCCGAATCCAATACCGCGCTGGAAGGCCTGTACAAGTCCGGCGGGATGTTCTGCACCCAGTGCGAGGCCGAAGGCTTTCGCAAGATCACCTATTACCTCGACCGCCCGGACGTGATGAGCAAGTTCACCACCACCGTGGTGGCCGAGCAGCACAGCTACCCGATCCTGCTGTCCAACGGCAACCCGATCGCCAGCGGCCCCGACGAAGACGGGCGGCACTGGGCGACCTGGGAAGACCCGTTCATGAAGCCGGCCTACCTGTTTGCGCTGGTGGCCGGTGATCTGTGGTGTGTGGAAGACACCTTTACCACCATGAGCGATCGCAGCGTGGCGCTGCGTATTTATGTCGAGCCGGAAAACATCGACAAGTGCCAGCACGCCATGACCAGCCTGAAAAAATCCATGCGCTGGGACGAAGACACCTACGGTCGCGAATACGACCTGGATATCTTCATGATCGTGGCCGTGAACGACTTCAACATGGGGGCAATGGAGAACAAGGGTCTCAATATCTTCAACTCCAGCGCCGTGCTGGCCCGCGCCGAGACCGCCACCGATGCCGCCCACCAGCGGGTCGAGGCGATCGTGGCCCATGAATACTTCCACAACTGGTCGGGCAACCGTGTGACCTGTCGTGACTGGTTCCAGCTGTCGCTCAAGGAAGGTTTCACGGTGTTCCGTGATTCCGAGTTCTCGGCCGACATGAACTCGCGCACCGTCAAACGCATCCAGGACGTGGCCTACCTGCGCACCCACCAGTTCGCGGAAGACGCAGGGCCCATGGCCCACGCTGTGCGTCCTGAAAGCTTTATCGAAATCTCCAACTTCTACACCCTGACCGTTTACGAAAAGGGTTCGGAAGTGGTGCGCATGATCCACACCCTGCTCGGGGCTGAAGGCTTCCGCAAAGGCAGCGACCTGTATTTCGAGCGCCATGACGGCCAGGCGGTCACCTGCGACGACTTTATCAAGGCCATGGAAGACGCCAACGGTGCCGACCTGAGCCAGTTCAAGCGCTGGTACAGCCAGGCGGGCACACCGCGTCTGGCGGTCAGCGAGCACTATGACGCCGGGCAAAAAACCTACAGCCTGACCTTCGCCCAAAGCTGCCCGGCAACCCCGGACAAGGTCGAAAAACTGCCGTTCGTGATTCCGGTCGAGCTGGGACTGCTGAGCGCCCAGGGCGCAGAAATGCCCCTGCAACTGGCGGGCGAACCGGCTGCCGCGGGCACCAGCCGCGTACTGTCGGTGACGCAAGCCGAGCAGACGTTCACCTTTGTTGGCGTCAATGAGCAACCGCTGCCGTCGCTGCTGCGTGGTTTCTCTGCGCCGGTGAAGTTGCACTTCGGGTACAGCCGTGACCAGTTGATGTTCCTGATGCAACACGACAGCGATGGTTTCAATCGCTGGGATGCCGGTCAGCAACTGTCGGTGCAGGTGCTCCAGGAATTGATTGCCCAGCATCAGCGTGGCGAAACACTGGTCATGGACCAGCGCCTGGTTGCAGCCTTGCGCAGTGTGCTGGGCAATGAGCAACTGGATCAGGCCATGGTTGCAGAAATGCTGTCGTTGCCGGGTGAGGCCTACCTCACTGAAATCAGCGAAGTGGCGGACGTTGAAGCCATCCACGTGGCCCGTGAGTTCGCTCGCAAGCAACTGGCCGACAGCCTGTTCGACGGTTTGTGGGCGCGTTACCAGGCCAACCGTGAAGTATCCAGGGTCACGCCGTATGTGGCCGAAGCCGAGCACTTTGCCCGTCGTGCGCTGCAAAACATCGCGTTGTCTTACCTGATGCTCAGCGGTAAACCGCAAGTCCTGGCAGCGGCGCTGGAGCAGTTCGAGCACAGCGACAACATGACCGAGCGCCTGACCGCGCTGGCCGTGCTGGTCAACTCGCCGTACGAGGCTGAACGGGCCGCCGCACTGGCCAGCTTTGCCGAACAGTTCAAGGACAACCCGCTGGTTATGGATCAGTGGTTCAGCGTGCAGGCAGGCAGCCCCATGCCCGGTGGTTTGCAGCGTGTGCGCGAGCTGATGGAGCACCCGGCGTTCACCCTCAAGAACCCGAACAAGGTGCGGGCTCTGGTCGGTGCATTTGCCGGGCAGAACCTGATTAACTTCCATGCGGCAGATGGTTCGGGCTATCGCTTCCTGGCCGATCTGGTGATCCAGCTCAACGGCTTCAACCCGCAGATTGCCTCACGGCAGTTGGCGCCGTTGACCCGCTGGCGCAAATACGACAGCGCCCGTCAGGCGCTGATGAAGGCCGAGCTTGAGCGCATCCGCAGCTCGGGGGACTTGTCCAGCGACGTGTTTGAAGTGGTCAGCAAAAGCCTGGCGTAAAAGCCGGGTCTGAAAAAGGCGCTGCCCGAGTGATCGGTCAGCGCCTTTTTTATGGCATCGACGTTCAGTCGCCCGGGGTGATCAGGCGCGACACCGGCACTTTATGCATGACCACGGTGTAATTGATGGGGCCTTTGAGCGCCTGGGCCGCGGTGTCGACATAGGTGTGCTGATAGTCCTGGAGTGTGGCGATGCGCGTGCCGTTGCGATAAATCTGCACGGGTGTGCCTTCGGGGTGGCCCGTACGCCAGGTCAACTTCACGCTGGCCTGGCCAGGTACTTTGCGGGCAGTCAGCTGCCTGACCCCCACCGGCCCGATCAAGGGCAGTCCATCCATCGAATACCCGGCAGCAGCGGGCAGGGCGCCAAGGTGGGCAAGCAGCGTGGGGGTAATGTCGGCCTGGCTGGCATAACCGTACAAGCCGTCATGGCCGGGGTTGCCCGGGTGGGGAATGGGGGCTGTCAGTTGCGCGTTACCGGGCTTGTTCAGCGCGATAAAGGTGGTTTTCTCGCTCAGGGTCTGTTTGCCATGGTCGTGGCCGTCGGGCAGGCGGCGGCCGTGATCGGGCGCGACTATCACTAACCAGTCTTCCTGCGGATGGGCTTTTTGACGACGGCTCAATGCTGACAGTAACTGGCCCACATGTTCGTCGACGCTCTGGATCGCCTGCTGGTAACTGGGTGAAAAACCGTCTCTGTGGCCCACCGCGTCGGTTTCGTCGAAGTGGGCGAACACCAGATCCGACTGCCCATGCTCAAGCTCATCGACGGTCTTGTCGGCGACGCAGGTGTCGACATCCGAGCAGTCGATGGCGAGGTCGATATAGCCGTTGGCAATGTCGTCGGCGAAGTTGTGATTAATGGTATTCCAACTGACGATGCTGGCCGTTTTACGGTGGGGGTCTGCGAGTTTGAGCTGCTTGAACACACTGGGCGCCTGATTGCGCCAGTCATCGCTGTTGGAAGGGACGTGATGCCGGTCGACCCAGCTCCCGGTCAAAATCGTCGTCCAGCCCGGCCCGCTGCCCGTGGTTTGCTCGGTGCTTGTGCCGTCAACTCCGCCCACGTAGCTTTTGGCGAGATTCAGCCGTGCGAGGTTGGGTGCCTTGTGGTGTTCGATGGCTTGCTGGAGTTTTTCGTATTGCAGACCGTCCACACCGATCAGCAAGGCTTTATGGGTGCGGACTTGAGGGGCATCGGGCGGGGGCGCGGCGTGGGAGACCTGGGCAGCGGATGTCAGGCTCAGGCCGGCGGCAAGGCACAGTGCGACAGTAGCGTGGCTCATGGGGGTTTCCCTGCATTGCGCTGATTGACGGTTGTCAGCAGTTTAGACGGTGCCGGGTTCTTGCCCCAACACTACATCCAGCGCGGTTCGCGCATCGTCCAGTTGCACCAGCGTGGCATGCCGGGCGCCAAGGGCGTCGTGGTTTTCGATCGCGGTCAAAATCGCCTTGTGCCGGGGTAACGCCAGCTCATGCAGGTTGGGGCGGCGATTGGAGTGCTTGAGTGCTTCACGCAAGGCCAGCGACAGCATGTTGCACAGATTGGCCAGCAAATCGTTGTGGGTCGCGTCGGCAATGCGGCTGTGGAAGTCCAAATCCGGTTGCAACAGCGCTTCGGGGGTCGGCGCGTTTGCCATGCGCTCATAGGCTTCGCGGATCGAGGCCACTTCCTCGTCCGTGGCGTGCTGGGCGGCGAGGGCGGCCACAGCCGGCTCGATGATGCTGCGCACGCTGGTCAGCAAGGCAAAAAATTCGTTTTGCGGCGAGCTTTGCATCAGCCAGTGCAGCACATCCGGATCAAGCATGTGCCATTCACGACGGGGCTTGACCACCGTGCCAACCCGGGGCCTGGAATACACCAGACCTTTGGCGACCAGCACCCGTGTGGCTTCGCGCAGCACGGGGCGGCTGACGGCGTACTCTTCGCATAGCAAGGCTTCGGCCGGCAGCTTTTCATCAGGTTTGACGCGCCCGGAGACGATCTGCATGCCGAGTTCCTGAACGATGCGCGCGTGCATGCTTTTGCGCTCGGAGGGCTGACGGTAATCCATTGGGCGCGGGTCGATCCTGTCGATGAAAAGCGCCGATCATAGCAGGCTTGTTTGCACTCTTTAGAACTTCCAGCTGACCGATGCCGTCACGTTGCGCGGGGAACCGTAGTTGCTTTGGCCGTAGCGCAGGCTTTGCAGGTACTTCTGGTTGGTCAGGTTGTCGAGGTTGAGCTGGGTGCTCCAGTGCGGGTCGATGTCGTAGCTGGTCATCAGGCCCACCAGCGCATAGGCGGCCTGGTTCGCGGCCGGTGCATCGTCATTCTCTACTTTGCTCTGCCATTTCAGGGTGCCACCTACCTTGACCTTCGGCGCCATCGGCAAGGTGTAGACCATGGAGGAGGTCAGGGCGTTGCGCGGGATAAATTTGCGCCCGCGGTTGTTGTCGGCATCGGTGATGTAGACGTAGGTGTAGCCGCCGCTGACTTGCAAGCCCGGCGCCAGTTCGCCCGAGGCTTCGAGCTCCACGCCGCTGCTCTTATAGGACATGCCGTCATACAGGTAGCCGCCCAGGGATGGGTTGAAACCTGAGTAGGTGGCGACGTTGTCCTGCCGGGTGTGGAACACCGCAGCCGACACGTCCAGTTTGTCGTTCAGCAGATGGCCCTTGATCCCGGCCTCATAACTTTTGCCTTCCAGCGGGTCGAGTACTTTGCCCTGGGTGTCGAGGTAGTACTGCGGGTTGAAGATCTTGGTGTAGCTGGCGTACAGCGAGTATTGCGGCGTGAGGTCGTAGACGATCCCGGCATAGGGCGTGACCTTGCCCTGGATGCTTACGTCGCGGCCCGAACCGTAGTTTTCGCCGTCGCTGTCGGCGCTGAGCATGCGCGCGCCGGTGATCAGGTGCAGGTCGTCGGTGAGGCTGAAACGGGCGCCGGCGTAGAGGCTTTTCTGGCGGTCGGTGTAGCTCGATGTCGAGTCGGCGTTGGCGATGTTGTAGGTGGGTTTGGGGATGGCACCGTTGAGGGCATCTTCCAATGACACCGGGGTGTAGTAAGACGAACTGCCGAACCGTGATGTTTCCTGGGTGCGCGAACGGGCCACGTTGGCGCCGAAGGTCAGTTGGTGCTCGCGCCCGCCCAGGCTGAACGGGCCGCTGAAGGAAATATCGCCATCCAGCTCACGGGTCTTGCCCTTGTACTTGGACGCAACGCCGGTGTAACCGGTGGCCGACGTGCTGTCGCCGTAGATGTAGAACATGTCGGTGTCTTCGCGGTGCTCCATGGCGGTCACGGTCAGTGTCGACTGCCAGTCATTGGCGAAGTTGTGCTGCCACTCGGCGAAGGCGCGGGTGGTGCGCACGTCCCAGTAGACCCAGGGTTGGGCAATATTGGCGCTGGTGCTGCTGTAGTGCAGGGCATTGCCGCTGCTGTCAGTCAGGGGCAAGGCACCCCAACTGGCACCGTTGGCATCGCTTTTCTGGTCTTCGTAACCCAGGGTCAGGGTGTCGTTGTCGGTCAGGTCGAAGGCCAGCATGCCACTGAAAATGTTCTTTTCCCGGGAGTAGCGGTCCAGGTAGGAGTTGCCGGTTTCGTTGGCGTAGATCACGCGCCCGCGCACATTGCCCGAGTCGGTCAACGGCCCGGAAACATCCAGGTCGACCCGGCGCTTGTCCCTGGAACCGGTGCTGAGGCTGACCTTGGCCTGGGGGTCATAAGTGGGGCGCTTGCGGATGAAGTTGACCGCGGCTGACGGGTTGCCGCTGCCGGTCATCAAGCCGTTGGCGCCGTGCAGGATGTCGACCTGCTCGTAAGGCGCCGTGTCGATATCGCCCACCAGCACCCCGCCATTGAGGGGCATACCCATACCGTCGTACTGGAAGTTGGTGATATCGAACCCCCGTGCGGTGAAGTAGGTGCGGTCGGTCTCGACCTTTTGCACATTCACCCCCGGCGTACTGTCCAGTACATCGCGAATACTGTTGAGCTTGAAGTCATCCAGTTGCTCACGCTTGATGCTGGTCACGCCCTGGGGTGTCTGCCGGGCCGTGAGGTTCAGCCGTGTGGTGGATGCATTGGGCCTGGCCTGATAACCCGGCGGCGACTCTTCACTGTCGGCCGTGGAGGTAATGCTCGTGGATGGCAGGTTCAGGGTGTTGTCATCGGCGCAAGCCGTGTTGAGCAACGTCAGGGCGACCAGCGTGAGGGATGACGCGGGCAGGGCGAACAGGGTGCGCATGATCTGCGAATACTCCGGACTGGAAAAGCGTAAACGAGAATTGATTACAAATGGTTACATTTGTAACAATGATAATCAATAGCGTTTGCGGGCCTTTCATATTCGCATTTGAGTGGTTGTTTTTGAACGTGACCACGTGGGCGCCAGCGTGCTGACGAAGGGATAACCGGGGATCGCGTCACGGTTTGCCGCGAGCCGTCTATGCTCGGTGTTTGGCGCCGTGGTGGCGCAAGGGGAGCGAGTATGATTTCAGAGGGCGAAATGGTGGTCAGGCTGTTGTTGGCGGCCTTTTACGGCAGCCTTATCGGCTTTCAGCGCGAGCATCATTTCTGGACCGCCGGGCTGCGTACCCACATGCTGGTCTCGACCGGTGCCTGCCTGTTCATGATCGTGTCGGCTTTCGGTTTCCAGCAGGCCCTGACCATGCCCGGAACCCAGCTGGACCCCTCGCGGATTGCGGCTCAGGTGGTCACGGGTATCGGCTTTCTGGGGGCCGGATCAATTCTGGTCCGCGGCGAAGTGATCAGGGGGCTCAACACTGCGGCCAGCCTGTGGGCGGTGGCGGCCATCGGCCTGTCGGTGGGTGGCGGCCTGTATCTGTTGGGGCTGGCAGCGACATTCCTGATCCTGATGATCCTGGTGGTGATCAAGCCACTGGAAAGGATCTACCGCGACTATGTCCAGATCCACGTGGTCAAGCTGGTGGCGCCCTCCGGTGCGCTGTCGTGGCAAACGCTCACCGAGCTATTGGGGCCGCGCTCGGACAGGATCAAACAGCTGGTGGTTGAGCAGGGGCCAACAAAAGACACCGAAAGCGTCACGATCGAGTTCAGGGGAACCACCAAGGTTATGGCCGATGAAATGATCAGGGACATCCTGAAAGTGCCGGGTGTGCGGGAGGAATATGTGCCGACCTGACATCCGGCGGCGTGCGGGAGCGAGCTGGCTCACTCCCGCAGATGTGGCGTGTCGGGTTCAGTTACTTTTCGACCAGGACCTTAGGGTTTGAGTTGCCCCACACCGTGTACAGGTCGGCCAGCAGCGCACCGTTGATGTCTTCAACTTCGGCCTGGGTGATTTCGGCCTTGCCTTGCTGCCCGAACAGCACCACTTCATCGCCGCTTTTCACATCGGGCGCGTCGGTCACATCGACCATCAGGGTGTTCATCGACACTTTGCCCACCACCGGCACGCGATGGCCATTGATCAGCACGATGCCCTTGTTGGTGAAGGCACGACGGTAACCGTCGGAGTAGCCCACGGTGATGTTGGCCAGTTTCGAGTCGCGGCTCAGGGTCCAGGTACGGTCGTAACCGACCGTGTTGCCCTTGGGGTAGCTGTTGACGGAAGCCACGTGGGACTTGAACTGCATCACGCGCTTGTAGTCGGTGTGGGAGGGCACGGTGTCACCGAACAGCGCGCCACCGGGGCGGACCATGTCCAGGTGCGATTCGGGCACTTCCAGGGTGGCGAACGAGTTGGCCGCGTGCAGGGTGATTTTGCTGCGGTCAAGCTGGGCCACGTCCATCAGCCACTGCGCCTGCTGGTTGAAAGCCTTGAGACCGGCGCGCACGTCGTCAGCATCTTCCACGGCGAAGTGGGTCATGATCGCCCGCACTTCCAGGTTCGGCACTTTGGTGATCGCGACGGCGTCACGACGGCCTTGTGCGGTGGTCATTTCCACACCGTTGCGGCTCATGCCGCTGGAGTTCAGACCCAGATGAACCACCAGGGGGCGGCCGTGTTTTTCGGCAATCAGGCTGGCTTTGACGGCGAAATCCAGGTTACCCACCAACTCTTCCATGTTGTACGGCAGTGCGGCTTCCAGCTCGCTCAGGGCGGCGGTGCGCACGCGGATCAGCTGGCCCTTGAAGCCGCTTTCACGCACTACCCGGGCTTCCTCGTTGCTGGCAACGCCGACACAAGGCACGCCCGTGGCGATGATGGAGGGCATCAGCAAGCCGATACCGTGACCGTAGGCATCCGCCTTGAGCACGGCGCAGATTTTCGACGTGTCGCCGACGGTGGCTTGCAGCACACGGATGTTGTGTTCGAACGCGGCTTTGTTGATCTCGACCCAGGCATTGCTGTCCTGTGTGTTGACCTGGGCAACGCCGTCGACCATCGACAGAGGTGGGGCGGCGAAGGCCGGGTTTTGCAGTAGAGCCATGCCCAGGGACAGGGCCAGAAGGGTACGGGTGAAGGGCATCAGCTGAGTTTCCATACGTTATTTTTTTTGGGAGGGGGACAAGCGCGGCAATACTAGGATCGGGTTGCGGGAAATGTCACTCCCCCGGCCGCGGATCTGTCTGAAAGTGTCGTTGTGCCGTATTCGGCTATCAGCGCTGTTCTCAACGGTTATATCCGCGAACAGGCATTCGGCTACCGTCAATATAGAGAGTGTGTTTTGACACCTTGTTTGCCTCTGCAGTGATACACCCTCAGTCCCCAGACACGAGGAAATCATGATGAGAGCTTACAAAGCTGTTGCTGTTTCTCTGGTGTTGCTCGGCACTGCCTTGCTGGCACCTACCGTCCAGGCCGAGGGAGCTGGCCTGATTACCAGCACCCCGTCCGAACTCAACTGGATGCCTGCGCCGTCGATTGGGCCTGGTGCTATGGTTGCCGTGATTGAGGGTGATCTGAAAGCCCCCGAGCCTTTTATCCTGCGGCTGAAACTGGCGCCCAATACCAAAATCGCCGTGCATACCCATCCCGTGACCGAGCGCGTGACCATTATCTCGGGCACCTTCTACTTTGCCACCGGCGACAAGTTCGACCCGGCTCTGGCCAAGGCCTACCATCCGGGTGATGTGCTGATCATTCCGGTCGGCATGTCTATGTACGGTGCCAGTCGAGATCAGGAAACCGTGTTTCAGCTTCATGGCGTCGGCCCTTGGGGAATCACCTACCTCAATCCGGCTGACGATCCCAGGAACAAGAAGATGTAACGAGGCGTACCTGGCCCCGGCTGTGGGCGCCGCATTGCGTTCGTATTACTTGCGCCACGCCAGCAGCACGACGCCGACGGTAATCAGGCTGATGCCTGCCCATTGGCGCAGGTCGAGTTTCTCTCCCAGCAGCGTCACCCCGAGCACGGCCACAATCACCACGCTGAGCTTGTCCACGGGGGCGACCAGCGACGCCTGACCCAGTTGCAGGGCGCGGTAATAGCAGATCCATGAGGCGCCGGTAGCCAGCCCGGACAACACCAAAAACACATAGCTGCGCGCCGAGATCGAACCCAGGGACTGATACTGGCCGGTGGCATACAAGATCAGCGCCAGGCTGACCAGCACGACCACGGTGCGCAGCAAGGTGGCGAAGTCGGAGTTGATGCCGGTGATGCCGATTTTGCCGAAGATTGCCGTCATGGCGGCGAACACCGCCGACAGCAGTGCCCAGAATGTCCAGGTTGAAAAGAAAGACGAGCCCATGGGTCAGCCTGAATGTTGAGTGAAGGTGCTTAAGAGCATATGTCAGGTTTCAGTGCCCGGCGGTTTTCAACCACAGCGACACGCATAACCCGCTGTGGTTGAGGCTGTCCGTGAACCCCAGCTCGATCCTGGCCCCGATACGTTCGGCGATGGCCTTGACGATGGAAAGCCCCAGCCCGGAGCCCGTCTCGCCGGAGCCCAGGCTGCGGTAAAACGGGTCAAAGATCCGCGCCTGTTCGTCCCGGGCGATGCCGGGCCCCGAGTCCCTGACCTGCAGGCACGCGCTGCCCTCTAGCTGCTCGACGCTCAGATCGATTTTGCCGCCTGCGGGGGTATAGCGGATGGCGTTGTCCACCAGGTTTTTGATCAGGGTAAACAGGTCCATCTCGTTGATCATGACCTGTACGTCCTCAACGCCTTCAACCCCGATATCCAGTTGCTTGCGCTCGGCCAACGGCAACAGGTCTTCCAGTACACGGCGGTACACGGCATGCACCGACACGGAGGTTTGCGGGCGTTCACCGGCAAACTGCACAGCGGCCAGGCTCAACAGCTGGTCGATCAGTTGCCTGCTGCGCTCAATGCCCCGGGCCAGGGGTTGCAGGCGCTCGCGGGCCGGTGCCGGCAGGTCTGTGGCCGCCAGCCGCTCGGCTTGCAGGGACAGTGCAGTCATGGGGGAGCGCAGTTCATGGGCCGCATCGGCAACGAAGCGGCGCTGGCTGTCCATGGACTGCGCTACGCGGGCGAGCAACCGGTTGATGGCCACCACAAAGGGCCGGACCTCCGTGGGCAGATGCTGTTCGTCAATCGGGTGCAGTTCCTGTTCGGCACGCTGGTCGATTTGCGCCGCGAGGGTGGCGATGGGCCGGAACAGCTTGCGCACCAGATCGCCGACCACCAGCAGCAACACAGGAAACAGGATCAGGAAGGGCAGCAAACTGCGCCAGGCACTTTCGCGGGCGTCCTTGTTGCGGGCGTCGACTTCCTGGGCGACGGCAATCCGCTCGCCCCGGGCGGTGCTCCTGACCAGCACGCGAAAGGCTTCGCCTGCGACCTGTACCGTGGACAGGCCGTCGGCCAGGGTCGTGGGCAGGGGCAACGGGAGTGCGGCATCGGTGTTGGCCGGGGCATTTTTACCGTCGGCCAGGTACTGGATGATCACCCGGGACTCTTCGTCATCACCCTCCGGGCCCTGGCCCTGGGGGTAATGCAGGGTCATCTGCTGGCGATCAAACAGCACGGCCACCTGGTGCAAGGTGTCGTCCTGCAGCTCGTGGGCTTCGTCCAGGGCCGAGAAAAACGCGAACACGCTGGCCAGTGCTGCGACCAGCACAATGGTCAGCGACAGGGCTACCGACAGCCTGAGTTGAACCGACTCGCTCAAACGTTTTTTGAAACCATCCATCCCATCCCCCTGACATTCTTGATGATGTGGCTGCCCAACTTGCGCCGCACGGCGTGAATCAGGAACTCGATGGCGTTGCTTTCAACCTCGTTGCCCCAGCCATACAGGCGGTCTTCAAGCTCGCTGCGGGAAAGGATGGCCCCGGGACGCAGCAAGAGTGCTTGCAGCAGGGCGAATTCGCGACTGGACAGCGTGACGCCGCTTAGCGTCTCGGTACTGGCCTGCTTGGAGACCAGGTCCAGCGACACCACACCGTTGCCGAGCACGGGCAGGGCGTTGCCGCCCTTGCGCCGCAGCACCGCCCGCATGCGGGCCAGCAGTTCGGCCATGTCGAAGGGTTTGAGCAGGTAGTCGTCAGCCCCGCCGTCCAGCCCGCGCAAGCGGTCATCGAGGCTGTCACGGGCAGTGAGGATCAGCAGGGGGACGGGGTTGTTGCCCCCGCGAATACTGGCCAGTACCTGCAGGCCGTCCTTGCCGGGCAGGCCGAGGTCCAGCAGCACCATGTCGTAGTGCTGGGTATCCAGCGCGCTCAGGGCGCCGGGCCCGGATTTCACCCAGTCCGCGGCATAGCTCGCATCCGTGAGTGCGCCCTGGATCGCGTCGCCAATCATGGGGTCGTCTTCCACCAGCAGTATGCGCATGTCCCTCTCCGGCAAAAAAACTGGGCGCGCCAGTATTCACTGCCGCGCCTGTAGTGAAGCATCTGCAGGGCGGATTGTCCGCCGCAGGTTTACGCGCTGGCTTTCATCGCGTCGAAGGCCTTGAGCAGGTTGTCCATGGCCGCCTTGCAGTCGGCTGCGCTGGGGCTGCCGGCGCGCAGGGCGTCGAGGGCGTGGTCGATGGCCTTGTCCAGCACATGCCAGTCGCTGGCGGCCCGGGGTTTGATGCCCGCTTCAGCCGAATCCCAGGTGGTCTCCAGGTCCTTGATCCGGGTTTTGGCCCCCGGCAGGTCATTGCGGGCGACCCGTTCACTTACGTCAGAAGCGATGCTGCGGAACTCGCTCAGGTCACCCAGCCTCGACCCGGCCGGGCTTTGCGCACGGGCACCGGCGTTGACATCGACCGGTGAGTCGGCCGGTTTCGAGCACCCGGCGGTGATGCTCAGCAGCAGGATTGAGGAGACGATGGCAATGCGGCGAATAAGGGTGTGAGTGTGGCTCATGGAGATGTCCTTGATCGAAGTTAAAGGGTTCAGGCGGTGACGGCTTTGCGGTTGCTGACACTGATTTGTGCGGCGGCTACCAGCAGGACAATCACGCTGAGAAACAGGGCGCTGGTCCAGGTAGCGCCCATGCCCAGGCCGCCGTAGGTCTTGGCCTGGGTCAGCAGGTCGCCCAGGGATGCACCGAACGGGCGGGTAAGGATGTAGGCGATCCAGAAGCTCAGTACGGGGTTGGCGCCCGTGCGCCAGGCCACCAGGGTGAGGGCAATCAAGGCTGCGAAGATCACCGCGCCGAGGGTGAAACCCAGGCCCAGGGCTTCGGTCGCCAGGTCACCGGCCGCAGTGCCCAGGGCAAAGGTGCAGAGCACCGTGGCCCAATAGAACAACTCGCGCCGCGGGGTAACGATTTCGCGGATCGACAGGCTGCGTTCGGTTCGGTACCAGACCAGAAAGTTGATCCCGAGCAACACGGAAAAAATCGCCGTGCTGGTGTACAGGCTGACGTCCAGCTTGTCGGTCAGAATATCGGTGATCTGTGTACCCACGATGCTGACCAGCACCACGGTCAGCCAGTAGATCCAGGGGGTGCAGGCCTTGGTCCGCATCTGGCAGAACAGCGCAATCGCCAGCAGGGCGGCCATGCCGAGGCTGGTCCAGCCCGCGCCGAAGCCGGCATCGACGGCCAGGTAGTCGGCGCCGGTTTCGCCCACGGTCGTGGACATGATCTTGATCACCCAGAATGACAGCGTCACCTCGGGCACTTTGTTCAGCCAACGGGCTGCTGTGGCATTCATGTGCGTTACCCCTGTTTTGCGCATCGTCATTGGCGCATGACAGAAGGTACGGCACGAAACTTAGCTGACACTGAGGGCGCGCGACTGAGTTCAGTGGGCCAGCACATGGGCCCGGCCCCGGATTGTCAGCTGCACCTCAGTGCCGATGGGCGGTGCCTGCAGGCCGGGGCAGTGCACCGGCAATGACCGGCCCGGTTCGAACCTGCCGGCGAGCAACGCCACGGTCAGGGTGCAGGTATTGCCGCCAAAGTCCCGCTCGGTCACCACTGCGGGACAGCCGCCCGGGTCGCCCGGTGTGACGTTCAGTTGCAGTTGTTCGGGCCTGAGCATGATTCTGGCGGCATGGCTGCTGCCCTGATGGCTGACGGCAATGCGGCCCAGATCGCAATCGGCCCAGCCGCTTTCTATTTTGGCGGGCAGCAGCACCGCCTCGCCGAGGAACAATGCGGTTTGCTCGTCCCGAGGGTGCTGGTACAGCTCCAGGGGCTGGCCGGACTGCACCAGACGGCCCTGGCGCATCACTGCCAGCTGATCGGCAAAAGACAAGGCCTCGCCCTGGTCATGGGTCACCAGAATCGCCGTGACGCCAGCATCTGACAGCAGGCGGGCGACCATTTTGCGCATGGCGGCCCGCAACCCGGTATCCAGCGCCGAGAAGGGCTCGTCCAGCAACATCAAGCGTGGCTGTTGCGCCAGTGCACGGGCCAGTGCCACGCGCTGTTGTTGCCCGCCGGACAACTCGTGGGGCCAGCGCGTGGCCATGTGTGCATCCAGGGCCACGCTGTCCATCAGTTCGGCGATGCGTTCATGTCGGGCATTGCCTTTGGTGGCGATACCGAAGCCAATGTTGTCCGCCACGCTCATATGGGGGAACAGGGCGCCGTCCTGGGGGACGTACCCGATCTGGCGCTGGTGGGCCGGGACTTCGCGGTTACTGTCGACCAGGATCTGGCCATTGAACGAGAGGCTGCCGGAGTCGGGGAACTCGAAGCCGGCAATCATGCGCAGCAGGGTGGTCTTGCCCGAGCCCGAAGGTCCGACAATCACCGTGCGGCTGCCGGTGGGCACCGACAGGTTGACGTTGTCCAGGGCGCACTGGGGGCCGAAGGATTTACAGATCGCGTTAAGTTCGAGGGCGTTCATCGGCCAGCCGTGCGTTTGGATTGTTGGTAAAGAAGCCCGGTCAACGGCAGCGACAGCAGGATCATGAGCAGTGCATAGGGTGCTGCTGCGGCGTAGTCGATTTCGCTGGTCATGGCCCAAAAGCCGGTGGCCAGGGTGCGGGTGCCGTTGGGTGCCAGGAGCAGGGTGGCGGTCAGTTCATTGGTGATCGCCAGGAACACCAGCGCCGCCCCGGCCGCAGCGCCCGGTGCCGCGAGGCGCAAGGTAATCAGCCACAGGGCCCGGCCGGGGGAGCGGCCGAGGCTGCGGGCCATGTTCTCCAGCTCCACCGGGGCTTGGGCAATGCCGGCGCGCAAACTCACCAGAGCCCGGGGCACAAACATCAGCAGGTAGGCCAGCAGCAGGGTGATTGTCGTCTGGTAGATCGGCCGGGCGAAGTGGATGGTCACGGTCACCAGTGCCAGGGCGACCACGATGCCGGGCAGTGAACTGGTAATGTAGTTGCAGCTTTCCAGCACCCGCTGCAGGCGGCCGGGGGCGCGAATCGACAGCCACGCAACCGGCACCGCCGCGCAGGTGGTCAGCACGGCGCCGGCAAGCCCGAGCAACAGGGTTTGCTCCAGTGCCGGGAGCAGCTCGCCCCAGTGCCAGACCTCGGCACCACCGGCAATCAGCCATTTGCCCAGGGTGAGCAGCGGCACGCCCAGTGCCAGCAGACAGGTTGCGCCTTGCAAGGCCAGGGCGAGCAGCGTGGTGCGCGTGCCCAGGCGCACGATCGGCTGCTCCCGGGCGCTGCCCGAGCCGACACGGGCATAGCGGGCATGGCCCCTGGCGGCGGATTCGACGGTGAGCATCGCCAGGCAGCACAACGCCAGAACGGTGGCCAGCATGTTGGCCCCCGGACCATTAAAGGTGGACTTGAATTGATCGAAAATTGCCGTGGTGAAGGTGTCGAAGCGGATCATCGCGTACAGGCCGTACTCGGCCAGCAGATGCAAGCCCACCAGGAGTGCACCGCCGCAGATTGCCAGACGCAACTGCGGCACCACCACCCGCCAGAACACGGCCCGGGGCTTGAGCCCCAGGGACTGGGCCACGTCTTCGATGGCCGGGTCGAGCCGGCGCAATGTCGCGGCCACCGGCAAGTAAAGAAAGGGGAAGTAGGCAATGACCGAGACCAGTACCCCGGCCGGTAACCCGTGAATCGACGGCACCAGGCTGACCCAGGCGTAACTGTGCACAAAGGCCGGCACCGCCAGCGGCGCAACGGCCAGCAATGACCATGCGCGCCGCCCTGGCAGGTTGCTGCGCTCGGTCAGCCAGGCCAGTGCGGTGCCCAGCACCACGCACAGGGGCAGGGTGAGCAGTACCAGCAAGACGGTATTGATCAGCAGTTCGCCAACCCGGGGGCGGAACACCAGGGCCTCGATCTGCTCCCAGCCGACTTGCCACGACACACCGGCCACAAAGGCAATCGGCAGCAAGGCCAGCAGCGAAACCAGCACGGCCAGCCCAGTGATCCACGCGCCACCGCGGCCCATGAACCGGCCGCGGGAGCGTTTTGTCAGGAGGGCGGGAGCGATGCCCGCCGGCAGGGTTTCAGGCAGCAATTAGAGAAGTCCGGCCTGGGTCATCAGGGCCACGGCTTTTTTGCTGTCGAGTCGGGAGGCATCGACCGTCGGGGCGTCGAGTTGCTTTAGCGGCACCAGTTTGGAGTTCGACCGGGCGTTCTGGCCCACCGCGTATTCGAACGAGTTGCCCGTTTCGAGAATGGCCTGGCCGTCTTTGCCGGTGATCCACTTGAGGAACGCCTGAGCCTGCTCCGGGTGTTTGCTGGAGGCCAGCACGCCGCCGCCGGAGATGCTGACAAAGGCCCCCGGGTCCTGGTGCTTGAAGTAGTGCAGTGCGGTGTTTTTGCTGTTTTCGCCGGTCTTGGCCTGATCGACGAAGCTGTAGTAGTGGTAAATCACGCCGCTGTCGACCTGACCGGCATTGACGGCCTTGAGCACTGCGCTGTTACCACGGTAAATCGCCGCGTTGGCCTTCATCGCCTTGAGCCAGTCGAGGGTGGCGGCTTCGCCTTTGAGTTCGAGCACGGCGGCGACGATGGCCTGGAAGTCGGCCCCGGCAGGGGACACGGCCCAACGGCCTTTCCAGTCCGGCGAGGCCAGATCGAGCAGGGAGGCAGGCAGTTGGGCAGCAGGCAGCTTGCTCGGATTGTAGACGAACACCGTGGAGCGTGCGGCGATGCCCAGCCATTTACCCTGCGCCGGGCGATAGGCAGAACCGACCTGCTCCAGCGTGGCGGGCGCAACGGGCGCCAACAAGCCGGCGTTGTCCACCAGCACCATGGCCGGGGAGTTTTCTGTCAGGAACACATCGGCCGGGGAGGCGCTGCCTTCCTGGACGATCTGGTTGCCCATCTCCGTGTCGTCGCCATTGCGTACGGTCACCTTGATCCCGGTTTCTTTGGTGAAGCCTTCGACCCAGGATTTGGTCAGGCTTTCGTGCTGGGCGTTGTAGACCACAATGCCGTCAGCCGGGTTTGCGGCATAAACGTGCCCGGCGCTGATCAGCGCCGTGGTCAGCAGGGCGGCTTTAAACAAACAGGGGATACGGCGGGTCATGGTGTGCAAGCTCCGGTTTTTTGAGTTATGCGGGGAGGCAATAAAGGCACTGCACAATGGCTGCGAACTAAGTCGAAATCATTTGCATATGTATTCAGAAAATGTAGGGGCGGGGATGAGAAAAAAATGTCAAAAAAATCGTTACTGGATGTGATCGCGTGCGATGGCGATGGCGATGGCGATGAGGAATGCGTTGCGGGGGGGGTGTCACTGCCCCTCTCCGGTAGGGAGAGGGGCTCTTTGCGTCAGCCCAGGGTGCCGACGATATTGACGCTGACGTTCTCCGGGATTTCGTTCTGCGACAGCACGTGTAGCCCCGGGCTGAATACCCGCGCATAACGGGCCAGCAACGGACGCAGTTGCGGCATCACGGTGAGCACCGGCGGGTGGCCGTCCTTGCGCAGTTTTTCCTTGACCACCGGCATCGCGTTTTGCAACTGGTTGAGCAGGTTAGGCTCCACGGGAATGTTGTCCAGGCTTACCGGGCCCGCTTGCTGGGCGATGCTCAAGGCACCCAGCAGGGTGTTTTCCAGGGCATTGTCGAGCACGAACACGCTGACCTCATCGCGGCGCCCGGTAATGCTCGCCACAATGTTGCGGCGCAAGGCGTAGCGCACGTCGGAGGCCAGCAGCACCGGGTCCTTGGTGCTTTCGCTGCTTTCTACCAGCGCAGTGGCCACGGTGACGATATCGCGCAGTGAGATGTTTTCGATCAGCAATTGGCGGTACACCCGGTGCTGCTGGGTATAGGACAGCTGGCCCTTGAGATTTTCCGTGAGCTTGGGCGCCAGTTCGGTCAGGCGTTGCATCAGGTTGTCGACGTCGTCGTGCTTGAAGATTTCCGCCAGGTTGTCGCGAATCACCTTGTTCAAGTGAGTGGCAATCACCCCCGCGCAATCAATGACCTGATAGCCCAGGTTCAGCGCCCGGCTCTTGTCGGCCGGATTGATCCAGACCACAGGCATTTTGTAGGCCGGATCAATGCCCAGGATGCCATCGACTTCGCCATACAGATCGGCCGAGGGAATGGCCATCAGGTGCTCGGCGTGAATCTCCGCGCCGTCGATCTGCTCACCGTTGATATGGATGGAGTAGTGCGCCGCCTTGAGCCGCAGGCTGTCGCGGATCTGGATCTCGGGCAGCAAAAAGCCCATGTTCTCCGACAGTGTCTGGCGCAAGCCGCGCACCCGCTGGGTCAGGGGCGCACCTGCCGCTTCGTTCACCAGCCCCACCAGTTTGTAGCCCAAAGACACCGACAGCCGCTCGACGTGGGGGATGTCTTCCCAGGCCAGGGTCTGGCTGCGTTCGTTGTGCATGGCCGCGCTCAACGCGCTGACGCTCTCCAGCTCAGTGGCTTCGGCCGGTGGCTGAAAGCGCGAAACACTCCACGCCACGCCGCCGACAACGGCGGCAAAACTCAGGAAGGCGACGTGGGGCATGCCGGGCACGATGCCCAGCACCAGCAGAATCCCGGCCACGGTGTACAGCAGGCTTGGCGAGGCCAGCAGTTGTTTGCGCACCTGGGTGGTGATTTCGGCGGATTCGTTGATCCGCGTGACGATCAGCGCGGCGGCTGTGGACAGCAGCAGCGCCGGGATCTGGGCCACCAGGCCGTCACCGATGGTCATCAGGGCAAATTGCTTGAAGGCCAGGCCGGCCGGCAAGTCGTAGACAAACATGCCGATGGCAAAGCCACCGAACAGGTTAATGATCAGGATCAGGATCCCGGCAATCGCATCGCCGCGCACAAACTTGGAGGCACCATCCATGGCACCGTAGAAATCGGCTTCCTTGGAGATGGTCTGGCGCCGCTGCTTGGCCTGGTCCTGGGTAATCAGGCCGGCGTTGAGGTCGGCATCGATTGCCATCTGTTTGCCGGGCAGGGCGTCCAGGGTAAAACGCGCCGTCACTTCCGAGATGCGCTCACCCCCTTTGGTGACCACCATGAAGTTGATGATCATCAGGATCACGAACACGATCATGCCGACGATGAAGTTACCGCCGATCACCACCTCACCGAATGACTCGATCACCTTGCCCGCCGCACCGGTACCGGTGTGCCCTTCAAGCAGCACGATCCGGGTCGAGGCCACGTTGAGGGTCAGGCGCAGCAGTGTGGTGATCAGGATCACCGTGGGGAACAGCGAGAAGTCCAGCGGGCTTTTGGACGACACGCTGACCATCAGCACCAGCACGGCCATGGCAATGTTGAAAGTGAACAGGACATCCAGCAGCAAGGGCGGTAGCGGCAGGATGATCATCGCCAGGATCGACAGGATGACCAGCGGGATCCCGATACGCCCGCTGCGCAACGTCGGGAGGAGTGTGTTCAATACGTTCATGATTAAGCCTTGTTCGCCATGCTTTCGGGTATCGGTAAGTTGTGTGGCATCTGCGGTTTGGCCCGCATTCCGCTCTTGTACGCCTTGAGTTGCAGGATGTAGGTCAGCACATGGGCTACCGCGGCATAGAGCGGCGCCGGGATTTGCTGGTTGACCTGGGTGGTGAAATAAATGGCTCGGGCCAGCGGCGGTATTTCCAGCACCTCAAGCTGGTTGGCAGCGGCCATTTTGCGGATGTACAGGGCCATGTCGTCGACGCCCTTGGCGATCACGAAAGGTGCCTGGGCCTTCTTGTTGTCGTACTTGATCGCCACCGCGTAATGCTGCGGGTTGACGATCACGGCATCGGCGTCCTTGATCACCTTGCTGATCTGGCGCTGGGAGATCTGGCGCTGGATCTGCTTGATCCGCGCCTTGACCTCGGGGCGGCCTTCCTGGTTTTTGTGTTCTTCCTTGCGCTCCTGTTTGGTCATGCGCAGCTTCTTGAGGTGGAAGTACTTCTGGATCGGTACATCAATGGCCGAAAACACAACAAACACCCCCATCAGGGCCAGGATCACGTTGAACACCATCGAAAATGCAGTACCGATGGCGGTGGGCAGGCTGGTGCGCTGCAGGGCGGTCAGCTGGGGGATGGCATCGCTGATCAGGATCCAGGCCACGGCAATCAGCACGGCAATCTTGACCATCGACTTGAGCAGCTCTACCCAGTTCTGCTTGGAGAAGATGCGCGCCAGCCCCGTGATCGGGTTGAGCTTGCTGAACTTGGGGTAGAAGTTCTTGGCGACAAACAGCCAGCCGCCAGGGATCAGTGAGAACACCACCACCAGCAGGCTGGTCAGCAGCAGCGGGGCGAGTATTTTCACGAACAGGAGCAGGTTGTGGCTCAGGATCAGGCCCAGGTCTTCCTGGGTGATTTCACTGGAATGAAAGTTCAGGAACGAGATCCGGAAGCTCTCTTCCAGCCCGTGGTAGTAACTGGAAAACACCAGTTTGAGAATAAACAGGGTCGCGATCAGCGAGACGGTGGTGGACAGGTCCTTGGAGCGGACTGTCTGGCCGTCTTCGCGACTCTTGCGCAGCTTCTGGGCCGACGCTTCTTCGGTTTTTTCCTGGGCACTGTCGTTAGACATCAGGGCCTCCTTCGAGCATGACCCCGATGTTGTCCAGCAGGTCGCGGGTCAGGCGCAGGTAGTTTTCCGGCAGGTTGGGCAAGGTGATGAAAATGCAGAGCAGCCCCACCAGAATGGTGATGGGAAACCCCAGGGAAAACAGGTTCATCGAAGGCGAAATACGGTTAAGCAGGCCAAAGCAGAACTGCACCAGCACCACGCAGAACACCATGGGCAGGGTCAGCAGCACAGCGGCGCTGAACACCCAGGACAGGGCCTGGATAAAGATCGTATAGCTTGTAAAGTTGAGCCCGCTGCCCACCGGCCAGTGGCTGAAGCTTTTGAACAGCACGCTGAGGGTCAGCAAATGCCCGTCGATGGACAAAAACAGGAACGCCAGCAGCACGAAATACACCTGATACACGATGGAGGATGAAGACACACCGTTCACCGGGTCGTTGTAACGGGCCATGGTCATGCCCATTTGCGCTGAAACCACTTCGCCCACCACGCTGAATACGGTGAATACCAGTTGCAGGCTCAGGCCCAGGATCAGGCCGTAAGCGATTTGTTCGAGGGTCACGAGCACACCCTGGGCGGACAGGGGGTTGATATCCGCCACCTGGGGCAAGGCGCCGCCGATGGCCGCAGTCACAACCAGCGCCAGCAGCACCCGCACCTTTTTCGAGACGGCCTTGTGGTTGAACAGCGGGGCCATGCTGAACACCGCCAGCAGCCGGCAAAACGGCCACCAGTAGCCCTGCAGGGCGTGCAGGTACTGGCTGGCCTGCATCAGCGGTTCGGTCGCGTTCATTGGTTCAGCCCACCAGCGAACCGGCGATCTTGAACGTCTCAATGAACAGGTCGCTGAGCTTGCGCAAAATCCAGTGCCCGGCGAACAGCAACATGCCCAGGGTGATCAGCAGTCGAGGCAGAAAACTGAGCATTTGTTCGTTGATCTGGGTCGCAGCCTGGAACACGCTCACCAGCAACCCGCCCAGCAGGCTGGGCACCACCAGCACGCAGACAATCAGCGCGGTGATCAGCACGGCGTTGCTCACCAGTGCGACGGCGGCTTCGGGGGTCATCATCAGGAACCTCCAAACGGCTGGATGCTACTGGCCAGCGTACCCATCAGCAGGGCCCAGCCATCCACCAGAACGAACACCATCAGCTTGAAGGGCAGCGAGATCATCATCGGTGACAGCATCATCATCCCCATGGCCATCAAGACACTGGCGACCACCAGATCAATTACCAGGAAGGGCAGGAAGATCATGAACCCCAGCTGGAAGGCCGCCTTCACCTCACTCAGGACGAAGGCCGGCAGCAGCAGGGAAAAGTCCAGCTCCTCAAGGTTTTCCGGCATTTTTTCATTGGCCAGCGCCACCATGGTTTCCAGGGAGGCCTTGTTGGTCTGCGCAAGCATGAAACCGCTGATGCTTTTTTTCGCCACGTCCAGGCCCTGGTCCATGGTGATCTGGTCATTCTGGAAGGGCTGGTAGGCGTCGTTGTAGACCTCTTGCCATACCGGGCGCATGACCAGCATGGTCAGGCACAGCGCAATGCCGATAAGGATCTGGTTGGGCGGGCTCTGCTGCAGGCCCAGGGCCTGACGCAGGATCGCCAGCACGATAATGAAGCGGGTGAAGCTGGTCATCATCATCAACATGGCCGGCAGAAAGCCGAGCATGGTCATCATCACCAGGATTTGCAGCTTGATGCTTAATTCCTGGCCGTTTTCGCCGTCATTGAGGCTGAACAGTGAAATTTCGCCATTGGCCGCCACTGCCCATTGCGGCAGCAGGCAGGCGAGTAACAACAGGGCGCAGACGAGTGCCTGCTTGATCAATTTCGACTTCATAACGCCAGGTCGCTCAGGCTTGAACCGCTGAGTTCGACGATGCGCAGGCCGTAGTTGCCATGAACCACTACCACTTCGGCCCTGGCGAACTGGGCTCCGTTGACTTTGACGTCCAGCGGCGCGCCGGCCAGTTTGTCCAGGGCAATGATGCTGGAGGTGTCGACGTCCATCAGTTCGCGCAAGGTGATTTCGGTGGAGGCCACTTCCAGGGTGACGGTGACCGGGATCTTGCCGAAAAACTTCAAATCCTGTTGTGGCAGTGAAACCGCTTCGGGGGCCGCGCTGGACGGGTCGGTTTCGGCGTCAAAATCAGGCTGCGTGTCGTTGAGCAGGCTGTCGAAATCAGAATCGGAAATGGAGTTGTTCATTGGCATTTAACACTGTCGAGAGAAGTTAAGAACAAGGAGCCGTCATCTTCGGAAATGGCTCCGTGAAACAACTTTTGCTGTTTGATGTGTACTTCGCAGCGGTCCAGCAACCGCACCATCAGGATGTCGTCGACCTTGAGCGCCAGTACGCTGCTCAAGGGCAGTTGTGCGCGGGCCAGCACGCAGTTGAGGTGCACCGGCAATTGGGCGATGCGATGCCCGGCGTGTTCGGTTGTGGTCGAGGGCTGAGCCTCGCTCTGGCGACGGGTCAGTTCATCGACCACTTGTGCGTCCAGGTACAGGTGCACGGAAGACTCGATACCGGTGGCAAGGCTGGAAAATACAAACTCCACGCAGTAACCCCAGTGAATTTCGTCATAAGTACTGACGGTGGTATCGATATGCCCCAGTGGAACGCCGCCCATCAGGATGCGGGCACAGATTTTCGAGATATCAATGCCCAATCGCAGGCGCATACGGTTTTCCGAAGCGCTGACTGGCGGTTCGTCCTGAGCGGGTGGCGTGGAGCCGCCGTAGTAACTTTCCAGTAACTCGGCCAATAAAGGACGGTCAATACTGAAACCGATTTTTCCGATCCCGGTCATGTAACGGCATTGTGGCAACGTCAATAAAGCTTCATGCACGTGCACGTTGCGCAAGTCACTGTTGATGCGATAGGTACTCAGGAAGTAGTCACTGATAACTTTTGGGTATTTGCCGGCCAGCTCTTTTATATAAGTCGGTACTTTATGATAGTAACGACCCAGTTTTTCGGGTTTCAAGAACATCAGGTCATCGACGGGCACCTGATGTTGAACTTTTCTATAACCAGTCATTGTGAAAGAGTCATTCCTGAATAGGTGTAACGTCATCCTGCGTGTCTCATGCCTGACCACAGGGGCAGGTGATTCAGGTCCTGGAATCGAGGTTCGTGCATTCCGCTGCCGGCGTGGGTGGCAAGGGATGCTGGCGGGTCCGTCTGGCTGCGGCGAGTATAGGGATGAGCGTACCGGGCATTAAATCAAAAACCATCAAATCGCCATTTGATGGGGTTGATGTCGATTTGATGGTTACTGATTTCAGTTTTGGCGCGTGGGTGCCTACAGTTCGGCGGGACACAGGAACGTGAGCTTTCAAGGCGGCATTGAGCCCTTGCCCGGAAGGGATTAACACCCGAAACGAACACGCACAGGCATCGCCGGTACATGAACATGGTCCACCCTCGAACACCCCAAGTGGTGCACTTTGGTCAAGGCGATCCAACACGCAGGTATACAGCCATTAAATCTTTTAGTCATGCAGGTGTTGTGCCCTTTGAAGTGGATACTGAACAGGCCTCCGTTATTGTTGTGGGGCATTCGGACAACAAGGGTTATTCCATACTGGTCGAAAGTTTGTCTGAGCAGCACTGCGCGGTGGCGTGCGTTGAAAGTTGCGCGCAGTTGCAAGGGTATTCATTAAATCAGGCCACCCTGGTGTTTATCTTTGTCAGTGGTTTTTCAGGTCACGTGTTAAATGCCGAGACTGAAAGCCTGATTCGCCGCGCTCCCCATATCAGTGTGATCCCGGTGGTTGAGTATGCCGAACAGGACAGAGCGGCCGCCTTGCTGGAAAGAGGATGTGTGGATTACTTGCTGGCACCCTTCAGTGCTGCGCAGATCAAGGCCTTGTTGCAGCGTCAGGCCGCTGCGGTCAGTGCCCAGGAAAGCTTTGTTTCGCGTTCGCCGGCAGGGCGTCGCCTGTTGGCGATGGCGCAGCGTGTGGCCGTCACTCGCGCGCCCATCCTGATCACCGGTGAAACCGGGACCGGCAAAGAGATGATGGCGCGCTATATCCATCGTTTTGCATCGGCGGATAACGCCCCTTTTGTCGCGGTCAACTGCGCGGCCATTCCTGAGCAAATGCTCGAATCCCTGCTTTTTGGCCACGAGCGCGGCGCCTTTACCGGCGCGGTGACGGCCCAGTGCGGCAAGTTCGAGCTGGCCAATGGCGGCACTTTGTTGCTGGACGAAATCGGCGAGTTGCCCCTGGGGTTGCAGGCGAAATTGCTGCGTGTGCTTCAGGAGCAGCGCGTCGAGCGTCTGGGCGGGCATAAGGAGATCGCCCTGGATGTACGCATCATTGCCGCCACCAACCGCGATTTGAGCGAAGAAGTTGCCCAAGGGCGTTTTCGCTCGGATCTGATGTTCCGTCTGGATGTGCTGCCTTTGCACATCACCCCGTTACGCGAACGCCAGGAAGACGTTTTAGCCCTGGCCCAGCGTTTTATCGCGCAGTACGCCCCTCAGGAAGCCGCCGATGGCCTGCTGACCGAGGAGGCCTGCCAGGCCCTGTTGCAGCATGACTGGCCAGGCAATGTACGCGAACTGGAAAACACCTTGCAGCGCGCTCTGGTTCTGCGCCGGGGGTTGTTTATCCAGCCCCAGGACCTTGGTCTGACCGCCAGTGCCGTGCCCTGCAGCCCGTCGCAGATCTCGGGGCCGGACGCCGGCGATGGCAAGGCGGCCCTGCGTGCCACCGGCAAGTGGGCCGAATACCAGCACGTGCTGGACACCATCCGCAAGTTTGACGGCCATAAAAGCAAAGCCGCTCAAAGCCTGGGCATGACCCCTCGCGCCCTGCGTTACCGACTCAGCGCGATGCGCGAGCAAGGCATTGCGATGCCGGCTTTCTGAGTTTCGTCATTCACCTTTCAACCCTTATGCCTACCTCTGTGGAGCAACCCATGAGTTCAATCTTGAGCGTCCAGCAACAAATGCTGGGCCAGATGGAACAGGCCAAGAGCCTGATGCAGAACCCGATCATTCAACCCGCGGCGATGTTCGAACAAACCGCCGGTGGCGGAATCGGTGCGGCGTTCGAGCAGGCCATGCGTTCGGTCGATGCCCAGCAGCATGTGGCGGGCAAGGCGATGGCCGACGTTGACAGCGGTAAAAGCGACAACCTGGCGGGGGCGATGATCGAGAGCCAGAAGGCCAGCGTTGCGTTCAGTGCCTTGCTGCAAGTGCGCAACAAATTGACCACGGCATTTGATGACGTGATGAGAATGCCGTTGTGATGGATAGTGAGTACTGAACGTGCTGCAAATAATTAACGATAAATTCAGGGTGCTGCTCGGCGGGGTGAAACCCGACCCGCGCCTGGGCCTGGTGCTGATGGCCGCCATTGCGGGCCTGCTGGCCGTCAGCGTGGTGTTTTACCTGTGGCGGGACCAGGGTTCCATGCGCTCGCTGTACGGTGCCGGCGAGGCTTACCCTGCCGCCGACGTGATGCAAGTGCTGGATGCCGAAAAGATTGTGTATGAACTGCATCCACAAAGCGGTCAGGTACTGGTGCGCGAGGCCGATCTTGGCCGGGCGCGCATGCTGCTCAGCGCCAAGGGCGTGCAAGTGGCCGTACCGGCCGGTTATGACCTGTTCGACAAGGACGAGCCTCTGGGCACCAGCCAGTTTGTCCAGGATGTACGCCTCAAGCGCAGCCTGGAAGGGGAGCTGGCCCGCACCATCATGGCCCTCAAGGGGATCGATAACGCCCGCGTGCATCTGGCTTTGCACGAGAGCAGCTCCTTTGTGGTCAGCAACCGTGAGCCGGCCAAGGCCTCGGTCATGTTGCAAATGAGCCCGGGGGCACGGCTCAAGCCCGAGCAGGTGGGGGCGATCATCAACCTGGTGGCCAACAGCGTACCCAAGCTGCAAAGCAAGGATGTCAGCGTTGTCGACCAATACGGTGCGCTGTTGACCCGCGGGCTCAATGCCGATGGCGCGCCGGCACAGAGCTGGCAGGTGGTCGACGAGTATCAGCTCAAGACGTCAAGCAATGTCGAGCAAGTGCTTGCGCCTATCCTGGGCAACGGCAACTACCGCATCAGTGTCACGGCCGATATCGATTTCAGTCAAAAGGAAGAAACCCTTCAGGCATTTGGCGATACCCCGCGCCTGCGTAATGAAGTGCTGCAGGATGAAAGCGTGCTGGACAAGCTGGCAATCGGTGTTCCGGGTTCGTTGAGCAACCGCCCGGTAACGCCTGCCGGTGGCCAGGCACCGGCAGCCGCAACACAGGCAAAAACCGCTGACCAGGGCGCGACTTCGATCCGCAAGGAGTCCACTCGCAAGCTGGACTACGACCAGAGTGTTACCCACGTCAAATACTCGCCGTTCAACCTGCGCAACCAGAGTATTGCGGTTGTGCTCAATGCCACCAGCACCGAGGCTGACGGCGGCTGGTCGCCGCAAGCGCGAGCAGAGCTCGAAGCGATGCTCAAAAGCGCGGTGGGCTTCAATGCCGGCCGTGGCGATGTGCTGACCCTGAGTGTGTTCCCGTTTGCCGCCACGGATATGTCGGTTGAGCAGGCCGTCTGGTGGCAGGACGATAAAGTTCATCAACTGATCAAGATGGGCCTGTTTGGCCTGATCAGCCTGTTGTTGCTGCTGATGGTGGTACGCCCGGCCTTGAGCCGCCTGTCGGGGCGCAAGGATCAACCGGTGCAACCTGCACTGGAGGTCACTGCCGAGTTGAAACCGGGCAGTGAACACAAGCCCAGATCGCTGGCGCCAAACAATGAAAGCGGCAACTTCGCGACCATGCTGGGCGAAACGAACCCGTTGTCTGAAATTTGTCTTCCCGCGCCGGGTTCGGGGCTGGAGCTGCAAATCGAGCATTTGCAAATGTTGGCTAAAAACGACCCCGAACGCGTGTCGGAAGTGATCAAACAGTGGATAGGCCGGAATGAAACCAATGTCAACACGACCAGCTGACGTCATGCAGGAGTTGCGCGCCCGCACAGCGCAGAACCGCACCATGAGCTCCCTTGAGCAAGCCTCGATCCTTATGTTGAGCATGGGCGACAGTGTTTCCGCGGGGGTGCTGCAGCACTTTTCCCGGGAGGAAATCGTCTGCATCAGCCAGGCCATGGCCCGCTTGAGCAACGTCAAGCAGCCGATGGTTTCAGAGGTCATCAGCCGCTTCTTTGACGACTACAAGGAGCAAAGCAGCATCAAGGGTGCCTCGCGCAGCTACCTGTCGGGGATGCTCGGCAAGGCATTGGGCAGCGACATTACGCGCAGCCTGCTGGACAGCATCTATGGCGAGGAAATCCGCGCCAAGATGGTCAAGCTGGAATGGGTCGATCCCAAGCAGTTTGCCACTCTGATTGCCAAGGAACATGCGCAGATGCAGGCGGTGTTCCTCGCCTTCCTGCCGCCCGGCATGGCCAGCGAAGTGCTTGAAAGCATGCCCAGCTGGCGTCAGGACGAGTTGCTGTATCGCATTGCCAACCTCAACGAGATCAATGGTGATGTGATCAAGGAGCTGGAGCAGTTGATCGAGCGCAGCCTGTCGGTGCTGTCCACCCAGGGCTCGCAGGTGCGCGGGGTCAAGCAGGCGGCAGACATCATGAACCGCTTCAAGGGCGACCGCGATCAGATGTTCGAGCTGTTGCGTGCCCACGACACCTCATTGGTGGAGCGTATCGAAGACGAAATGTATGACTTCTTCATCCTGTCCCGCCAGAGCCAGGAAGTCTTGCAAACCTTGCTTGAGGTCATCCCGTTGAGCGAGTGGGTAGTTGCGCTCAAAGGGGCAGAGCCGGCCCTGGTCAAGGCGATTCAAGGGGCCATGCCGCGCCGTCAGATGCAGCAGATGGAAGGCCAGAACCGCCGTCAGGGGCCGGTGCCCATGAGCCGGGTCGAACAGGTGCGCAAGGAAATCATGGCGGTGGTGCGGGAGATGGCAACCGAAGGTGGTTTGGCCATTCAGCTGTTTCGCGAGCCAACCGTAGAGTGAGGGCTGTTCCGTGTCGATCAATGTGCTGAAAGGCAAGACCCGCGACTGGCGGCCCTATCGTTTTCCTCCCTTGCCGCAAGTGCTGGCGCCGGAGTGGAAAAATGACCCCGTTGCGGTGCAGCGGGCGATTGCCGACGGTTTTCAGGAAGGCAATGAAAAGGGCTACCAGGAAGGCTTGATTCAGGGGCAGGAGCATGGCCAGCAATTGGGCTATGAGGCCGGCCGCGAGCAGGGTTTGCAGGAAGGCCAGATGCAGGGCCGTGTAGAAGGGCGCGAGTCATTCGATCAGGCCAGTTCCCCGCTCGAAGCGGCTAACCGGCAACTGCGCAGCTTTTTGTCGGGGCTTGAGCGCACGCGGCGCCAGGAACTGCTGGCACTGGTCAAAAAAGTGTCCGAGCAAGTGATCCGCTGCGAGTTGACCCTGAACCCGACGCAGTTGCTGACCCTGGCAGAAGAGGCCTTGGCCGGCATGCCGCTGGAGACGACGGACGTGCATATCAATTTGCATCCTCAGGAGTTTGCCCGGATCAAGGACCTGGCACCCGATCGGGCCGCGAGTTGGCGCCTGGTGGCTGATGAGACGCTGGCGCTGGGTGAGTGCCGGATTGTGACGCCCCGGGCCGAAGTCGATGTGGGCTGTCAGCAGCGCCTGGATGCCTGTGTTGAAACCCTGTCACAACACCTGCACCTGACCGAGGATTGATCCGTGCTCAAACCTTTTGCACTCAATGAAGCCCTGCGCTCGCTGGACGACGTACAACTGGCCAAGGTCAGCGGGCGGCTGGTGCGCATGTCGGGCATCTTGCTTGAAAGTCTGGGCTGCCAGCGGGTGACCGGGCAGCGCTGCTACGTCGAGCAGTCCGACGGTGAAATGCTCGATGCGCAGGTGGTGGGTTTTAACCGCGATATCACCTATTTGATGCCGTTCAAGAAGCCAGTGGGCTTGAGTGCAGGGTCGCGGGTATTTGCGGCCAGGGAAGAAGCGGCGCTGCACATTGATGACTCCTGGCTGGGCCGTGTGCTTAATGGCCTGGGCGAGCCGATGGACGATTTGGGCAAGCTGACCGGGCGCGACGAGCTGGATGTCGAGCTGCCCAAGGTCAACCCGCTCAAGCGCCAGCCGGTGAGCGAGCCCCTGGACGTAGGCGTGCGGGCAATCAATGCCCTGCTGACCCTGGGCAAGGGCCAGCGCGTCGGCCTGTTTGCGGGCAGCGGTGTGGGTAAAAGCGTGCTGCTGGGCATGATCACCCGCCAGACCAAGGCCGATGTGGTCGTGGTCGGCTTGATCGGCGAGCGGGGCAGGGAGGTGCAGGAATTCATCCAGCACTCGCTGGGCCCCGAAGGTCTGCGCAAGGCCGTGGTGGTGGTGGCGCCGGCCAATGAATCGCCGCTGATGCGGCTCAAGGCCGCAGAGCTGTGCCACAGCATTGCGGCCTACTTTCGCGACCAGGGCAATGATGTGTTGCTGCTGGTTGACTCCCTGACACGCTATGCCATGGCGCAGCGTGAAATAGCCCTGGCGCTGGGCGAGCCTCCGGCAACCAAAGGCTATCCGCCTTCGGTTTTCGGCATGCTGCCGGAGCTGGTTGAAAGCGCCGGTAATGGTGAGAGTGCCGAAGGTAGCCTGAGTGCGATCTACACAGTACTGGCCGAAGGCGACGATCAGCAGGACCCGATCGTTGACTGTGCCCGGGCGATTCTGGACGGGCATATCGTGCTGTCGCGCAAACTGGCCGACATCGGTCATTACCCGGCCATCGATGTGGCGGCGTCAGTGAGCCGCTGCATGAGCCAGGTGGCGGACCGCAAGCACCTGAATGCGGCGCGTTCCTTCAAGGAATACAGCAGCGTTTATGACGGCATCAAGGACCTGATCCCGCTGGGTGGCTACACGCCGGGGATGGACCCGGGCACGGATCGCGCGGTCAAGCTGGCGCCCAATATCGAGCGCTTCCTGCGCCAGGATGTGGGGGCCAGCGCCGAGCTGGGCCTGAGCATCGACACCCTGCAGAGCATCGTCAAATGACGGTTGTTAACCAGGGACCAGAGCGATGAAAAACCGGATCAATGTACTCAACCGGCTGGCGCAGTTACGCCATATCCAGATGCGTCAGATCATGGGCCGGGTCAGCTACCAGCAGAATCTGTGTGAGCGTTATCGTAATAACATTGCCGCCCTCAAACGGTTGTGCGGCTTCACCAGTGCCACCACCACGCCCTTGCAACGCCACAACCAGCAGCAGTACAAGGCCACGCTGCATGCGATGACCAACTTGCAGGTTCGCGAGCTGAAACTGGCCGAGCAGACCCTCAGCCGTATCCAGGACGAACTGCAGCACGTGGTGCGCCAGGAGAAGGTTCTGGCTCAGGTGATCGACGAGAAAATGCGCATTTGGCAAGCGACCCTGGCGCGGCAGGAACAGAAAATCCAGGACGGGCTGGCCAGCCAGACCTGGTGGCGGAACAAGGCTCAGGAAGTATTTATTTAAATTGTTGGCGACTGGACTTAAGTCGCCCCGGCAAAGGGTCGCCTTTGCTCAGTATCACCCAGTTCTGGAGCGCATCATGGAAATCACACGACAGCCTGTCATCAGTTTTACCCCTTCTGCCGAGCGCCCGGTTTCAGGCAGCAGTGAGCGCACCGGCAGCGGTCCCGTGACGCCAGTCAGCGCCCCCGCAGCGGTCAAGCCAGGGCTGGAGCAAATTCACTCGGCACTGGGGCAATTGCCACAAGTGGACCTGGACAAGGTCGCCACCCTCAAGGCGGCACTGGCTGCAGGCTCGCTCACCAGCGACAGCGCCTCGCTGGCCAGCGCCATGCTCAACTATCACCGTGGTGAGCGGTGAGTCAGCGTGACCAGTTGCTGAAGGTTGTCGAGCAGGATGTGCACGACGACCTGACAGGCTTTGCCCGGTTGTACGAGTGGATGGGGCGTCTGCAAGTGGCGCTAATGGCCCGCGAAACCGTCACCATTGCTGAGGCCAACGGCCATATTGCCGCGCTGATGGATGCCGCCAGTGCGCGTGCGCGACGCCGCAGCCGAGTGCTGGAGGTATTTCGCCTGGGGGCTGATACCCGCGCGATGGAAAGCCTGATCGGCCTGTACGAGCCCGTGCGCCGTGGGCACCTGGACCAGGCCTGGAAAACCCTGATTGCCAGTGTCGAGCGCTGCCGCGACCTGAATGAGCGCAACGGCAAGCTGCTGGCGATGCACAGCGAGATCTTCCAGCAACTGGCCCGGCAAGACACGGCACAGGTTTATTCCCCTTCGCTTTAGCCGCCCGACCGGGTGGCAACCCGCACGTTATGTCCCGGGCGGTGCCTTTACCGCAGTGATCCATCCCCCAAGTCCGAGTTTTCCATCGGGGTTAATCAACCCCCCCGTTCCGGTCGCCTTTGACACTCAGGCCCCGGGGCTTTGCTGCGGGTCAGGGGGGCGGAAGCAGTTTTTCCACCCGCGGGTATACGCCGTGCTCAAAGCGGAAGCCGTACTTCTCGAATAAATAAAAAAATCCTTATAAAACAATGAATTAAAAGTTGGCATTGGTTTTGCTATCTACCTGAAGAGGAGCGATCACACATGGCAATCGATACAGACTACATCCAGACCCAGGCAAAACATCTCGCCAAGTATGAAGTGCAGCGGGAGTTGATGCAGGCCGAGCGCAATGAAAAGAAGTACAAGGCGCAGTTGGCCGCCGTGACGCAACTGGACACTGCACTCAAGGCATTGGGTACGGCAGTGAAGGGGCTCAAAGGCACTGATAAAAGCATGCTGATCAACGCCGCCACGTTCAGCAAGGAAGGCATGGCCAGCGCAACCCTGGGCCCCAGCGCGAAGGAAGGCAGCTACCAGTTTTTTGTCGAGCAATTGGCGAGCCGGCATCAGGTCGCCCTCAGTGGGCTGGGCAGTAATGCCGCGGACTCGGGCAGCCTCTACATCAAACAGGATGGTGTGGAATTTGCGGTTGACCTGAGTGCTGGCGACAGCAATGGCGATGGCAGCTTATCCCAGGAGGAGCTGGCTTCTGCGATCAATGGCCACCCCGATAACAAGGGCGTGAAAGCCACTCTGGTACGCAGCGGCGGTGAAGTGACGATGGTGTTGACCGCCGAAAAAACCGGCGAGCAGAACGCGATCCAATTGCGTACCGATGCCACGGGCAGCGCGCTGGAAACCAGCCTGATCAACCCGCAAGTACTGTCCGAGGCCAAGGACGCGATTGTCTATCTGGGGGCTGACGCTACCAGCGGCATGAAGCTTCAGCAAAGCTCCAATACCTTCAAGGACATGATCGATGGCGTCAGCATGACGTTCAACAAGGTGCATCAGGCCGGTGATGAGCCACTGGTGGTGAACATCAATCGCGACCAGAAAGCGACCAATGACAAGCTCAATGAGTTCATTAGCGCGATCAACGCATTGCTGGGCACCTTTGACAGCCTGACCTCGGCGGGTGGTGAAACAGAAGGGCGCGGTGTGCTGGCAGGAGACTCGGGCATTCGTGCTGTGGAAGCGATGATCAACTCGGTGCTGCGTACCCCGTTTGACGGCATCACGCTGATGGAGTTCGGGATCCTGGCGGACTCCAAAGGCAAGCTCAAAGTGGATAACAAAGCGTTCGAGAAAATGCTCGACGCCCACCCCGATGCCTTTGAAAAGCTGTTTTCGGGACGGGACAACCTGATCGACACCCTGGACAAGAAACTCGCGACATACACCAGCGGCAGCACCGGCTCGATGAAGGCCCGCAAGGACAACCTCAACAGCATGCTGCAGAAGATCGACGTCAAGTATGAGGAACTGGAAAGCAAGTACCAGAACCATTACCAGCGCTACGTCAAACAGTACACGCAGATGGCGCAGATCATGGCGTCAATGGAACAAACCTTAGGCATGTTTGGAAATAGATAATGAATGAAAGCTATGACGGGTACCGTGCAGTCGACCTTGAAGTTCGAGTGTGTTCGGCCTCGCCCTACGAACTGGTGCTGGTGCTGTTTGATGGCCTGCTCGACGAGTTGAGTCGAGCACGCGGGCACATCGAAGCCCGGCATTACGAACTCAAGGGAAAGTCGCTGGAAAAGTGCATGAACATTCTCAACGCACTCAACAGCACCCTTGATTACGAGCAGGGCGGCGAACTCGTGCACGACCTGTCACGGCTTTACGATTATTGCCTGCACCGTCTGGTGGAGGTCAGTGTGTCGCTGTCGGTAACCAGTATCGACGAAGTCGTGCACCTGCTTGGGCAAGTGCGTGAAGGCTGGGAAGGTGTGCATGCCACACGCAGCTGATTTGCGCCGCCTGGCGCACTTGCGGCAATCGCTCGCCCAGGCCTTGGCCCAAGAGGACTGGGCGCGGATCCACAAGATTGACCTGCTGATCCGTGAGGGCTTGCAACGCTTGGGCGAGAGCGGTGAGTTTACCCCCCGCACCCTGGCTGAACTGGCACCACTCCAGGCCTTGCATGGGCAGGCATTGCAAGCCTGCTCGCGCGAATGCAAGCGCTTGAGTGACCTGCTGGGTAGTCATACCGAACATCAGGAAGGGCGCCTCGCCTATTCCCTGACAGACAGCGTGCAGGTGGAGGGTTAGGCATGGGCATTTCCATTTCTATGCCTGGCGGCTTCGGCGCGGCCCTGGAACAGAACAGCCTGCCCCTGGACAGCAGCTTGCCGGCGGACGAGCTGTCCCGGGTGCTCTATGTTCAACAGCCCGAACTTGAACCGCAATTGCCTGTGCCTGTGCCAGAAGCTGATGCGTTGGCCAGTGCCGAGCCGCAGCAGGCCCGGGAACTGGAGGTCGCCGAACCGGTGCTTGATCCGGCGCTGGAATCCGTGGACCCGCAACAGTGGCTCAGCATGATGTTGAGTCAGCAAGCCATACGGTTACAGGCCCGGGATGACGCCGGCAAAACGCCTTCCGGCGTGCCTGGCGAACGTTTGCTGGCTCGCATGGCACCTGAGCCCCGGGACCCGGCTCCTGTCCTTGAATCACGCAGAGTGTTTGAAGCCCCTTTGCCGGTCCAGTCCGGCCCTGACGCAGAGTTCGAGCATCCGGGGACGGGCGTCGGCCCAAGGCTGCCGGTTCCCGCTGCACCAGCGGTCAGCACGGGTGAGAACCCTTGGGTTGCGGCTACAGCTACGGCAACAGCAACAGCAACAGCTGTGGTGGCAGGCTCGGTCGAACCCCTGTCGAGCACTGAAGTGTCTGCCCCGACAACCTCGTTGCCGGGCAGCAGCACGACGGCTGAACCGGTGCTTGAGCGCGGGCTCAAGCTGGCGGCGCCGCAGGCCCGTTGGGGAGAGCAGATGCTGCATGCTTTGCGCGAGACCGTCGAGGTACAGGTCCAGCAACGCTTTCAGCAGGCCACGATCCGCCTCGACCCACCCGAGCTGGGGAGCCTGGAGATTTTTATCAGCCACGAAAACGGGCGCCTGAGTGTGCACATTTCGGCGGCCCAAACCGATGTGGCGCGTTTGATCGCGACCACCAGTGAACGCTTGCGCCAGGAACTGGTGGAGCAGAACACCTTGCAAGTGCAGGTTCAGGTTTCCAGCGATTCCCAGGGGCATTCGCAACGGGAGCAGGGCCGGTCTGCGCGTGAACCGAGCATCGCCGATGCCATGGCTGAAGCCGAGGGCAGCGCTGTTTCGCCCAAACGGCAAGACAGCGGCGTACTGGTGACTGTTTAACCCGACAAACAGCCTGCTGTGAGTCGCCCCTGAAACTGATCTACAAGTGGATTGAAATTTTTCATGTTGATGTCGCGTGTCATTTTATTAGTAGTGGGGCTTAACACGGCCATTACCGTTGGCGCGGTGGTGTTGGGCTATTTGCATCTGTCTCCGGCGCTTGCCTCCAGTTCCGCGCTTGCGGACGGGCCTAAACAAATATCCGACTTTACGTTTTATCCGGTTGAAAAAATTGTGATGAACCTGCCGGGAGAAAAGCGCGAGCGCTACGTTGTGCTCGACCTGGCCTTGCAGGCCGACGCCAAGGTATCAGGCAGCACCTTCAAGAATATTGAGCCGTTGGTGCGCAGTTCGGTAATCGCTTCACTGTCCCGGCTCAAGTTCAGCGAGCTGCGGCTGTTGGCCGTTGCCGATGTCCAGAGCCGGATAGAAGCACAGTTGAAACAGGACTTCGCGAGCAAGGGCATGGAGGTGCCGTTCACCAGTGTGCTTGTCAGCAAGCTCCTGGCGCAGTAATCGCACTATGAACAACGATCGTTTGGCCGATTACGGCCCGGGCAGCGCTGACCACTGCCCGCAAATGCTGGCACCGGGTGTGGAGCAACACTGGATGCTGCAGTACTTGCCGCTGGTCAAGCGCATTGTCAATCAGCTGTCTTTGCAGGCCAGTCATGCGCTGGACCGTGAAGACATGGAGCAGATTGGCCTGATGGGTCTGTTACAGGGGTTGCGCCGCTATGGCACCCCGGATGAGTGTTTTGGACGTTTTGCAGCATTGCGTATTCGCGGGGCGATTCTTGATGAGTTGCGCCGCATGGACTGGCGTCCCCGGCTGGTGCGTCAGCAGGCGCACAAGGTTCGCGATGCCCTGCGCAGCCTGACCCGTCAGCTGGGGCGCCAGCCCAGGGACGAAGAGGTGCTCAAGGCCACAGGCCTGAACGACACCCAGTACCAGGCTTATCTCCAGGCGGAAGCGGCAGAAGCCATCGAAAGCCTGGATGTGCTGCTGCTCGATGGCCATCGCGATTTTCAACAGTCAGGGGCAAGCATTGAAGAGCGGGTGCTCAGTGAGCGCCTGCTAATTCAGGCCCTGGACTGCCTCAACGAGCGTGAGCGTCTGGTGCTGACGCTTTACTACCAACATGAGTTGAGTCTCAAGGAAATCGGCCTGGTGCTCGAAATCAGCGATGCCCGGGTTTGCCAGTTGAGCAAGCAGGCTATTGATAAGGCTCGTCATTTTTTAACCAAGAGTAATTGAACGTGCAGAAAATTTTAGGTGCATTAATCATCATTGGCTGTGTGCTGGGTGGTTTTGCCATCGCCGGTGGCACCTTGTCGGTACTGTGGCAGCCCTCCGAGCTGTTGATTGTGGTCGGGGCCGCGCTGGGCAGCCTGATTATCGGCAACCCCAAGGAAGTGCTGCTGGAAATGTGGTACCAGGCCAAGGGGATCTTCTCGTTTCGCCGACGTGGCGAAGAGTTCCAGCGCGAGCTGCTGATGCTGCTCTATGAACTGCTCGAAACCGTGGAGGCCGGCGGCCTGAAGGCGCTCGATGCTCACATCGAAGAGCCGGAACAGAGCGATCTGTTCAGCAAGTACCCGCTGATTCTTCAGGAAAAAAACCTGATGGCGTTTATTGCCGACAACTTCCGGTTGATGGCCATGGGCAAGATCTCAGCCCACGAACTGGAAGGTTTCCTTGAGCAGGAACTCGACGCGATGCACGAAGCGCTGTTGCTGCCGTCCCGGTCCCTGCACAAGGTCGGTGAAGCCATGCCGGGGTTCGGAATTCTGGCGGCGATTTTGGGGATCATCATCACCATGGACAGCATCGGCGGTTCGGTCGCCGAAATCGGTGTGCACGTGGCCGCTGCCCTGGTGGGGACTTTCCTCGGGATTTTTTTCTGCTATTGCCTGTTCGAACCGATCAGCAATGCGATGGCCCAGCGCGTCCGTACAGAGTTGTCGGCACTTGAGTGTGTGCGTACCACTCTGGTGGCGCATCTGGCTGGCAAACCGACGCTGCTGGCAGTGGATGCCGGCCGCAAACTGATTGAGCAGGACGTTAAACCGGCCTTCAAGCATCTGGAAACCTGGGTGACCAACTACGAGGACCGACGCGATGAGGAGGCGTAACGAAATAAGTGATCAGATTATTATCAAACGCCGCAGCAAGCGTGGGCACCAAGAAGTGCATAGCGGGGCATGGAAGGTGGCATTCGCTGACTTTGCCCTGGCCATGATGGCGTTGTTTATGGTGCTGTGGATTATCCAGCCCCAGGCCGACGCTGAACGCAAGGCTATACGTGTTCAAAACGCTCCGTCAGTGTTTGAGGGCGGCGCCGGGGTTTTCGACGGTGAAAGCAGCATCCCGTTTGACTTTGCCGCTGTGCAGGAGCCGGATCCTGTCGAAATCCTTGCCCGGCAGGCGCCCGTGGACAACAGCCAGCCCCTGGAGACCGAGCGTTTTGACACTGAAGCCGAGTTGCAAGCTCTGGCCAAGCTGATGAGCCTGCTGGCAGAACGTGCGGATGCGCTGGCCAACGTCGAGGTGCAAGTGGTGCCTCAAGGCCTGCGGATTTTGATCAAGGATGATGACAAACGCTTTATGTTCGAGCGTGGCAGCGCCACGATCAACCCGCACTTTCGCGCGTTGCTGGGTACCCTGGCCAAGGAGTTGGCCAAGGTCGACAACAAGCTGATAATCAGTGGTCATACCGACGCCACGCCGTACCGTGGCAAGCGCGACTATGACAACTGGAACCTGTCAGGCGAGCGTGCGTTGCAGGCGCGGGGCGTTATGGTGGCGGCAGGCTTGCCGGCGACAGGTGTGTTGCAGGTATCTGCCCAGGCGGATGTCATGCCCCTGCGCCCTGAAGATCCGCAAAGTGGTGTAAACCGCCGGATCGAACTGTTGCTGCTGACCGGTCAGGCCGAAACCTTGTACCGACAGTTGTTCAGTGACAGTTATGCGCAGTATGGCTTGGGCAAGGTTGACTACATCAAGCCGGTTGGGGCCCCGGTAGAGTAAACAGGCGTCAAACGAAACACCCTTCGCGCGGCCGTCCGGCCGCGCATTCTTCACACTTCATATTCGAAACGGGTTATTGCACGCAGCTGCGCAGACGTGTGTCGCTGATGCTTTGGATCTCATTGGCATGCAGGACCAGGGTGTTGTTTGTGCCCGTGTTGTATGAGCAATGGATATGGTAATAGCCGTTAGCAGCGCCAACGATCGCCAGTTCAACCGGCTCTTCACTCAAGTGGATCATCCGCTCGCTCAAGGCACGCGTCTTGCTGATCAGTTCATTGACCTTGGGCTGTTGCTGCTCAACGAACACTACGCTGCTGTTTCCTGCACTTTGCAGGCTGGCGTAGAGCTCGGTTGACGGGGAGGCGAAAAAATAAGCGGTAATGACTGCCAGCGTGGCGCTGACTGCCATTGACTTGCGACGCAGCTGCGAACGTACAGGCGCAGCCTTCGCCGGCACCTGTTCCAGGGCCGGGGTGGCAGGCTGTTGCAGGGGCTGCACAGATGCTTTTTCGATGATAAAGGCGGGGTTGAACCGATAGCCACGGCGTGGAACGGTCTGAATGATTTGCAGGTTTTTCTCGTCGCCCAGCATCTTGCGCAGGGTATACACCTGCTGGTTGAGGCTGCCAGGGCCGACCACGCGGTCAGACCAGGCATAGGCCACGAGGGTGTCACGATCGATCACCTGGCCAGGTGCCTGAATCAGGCGCTCAAGCAGTCGACCTCCGGAGTAACCCAGCTCTACCGTGTGCTTACTTTCATCCTTGAACAAGGTCAACGTATAAAGCACTGGGCAAAAGTATGCATTTTGATCGCAGTGCCCAGTCTTCATGTTCGCAGAAAGAGTGTTCATTTAGAGGCTTCGCTAGGTCTGGAGCGCAAATGTTACTACCTGTTATAAACCGGGTTCTGTAGGGCAATTCCGAACTTGCTTTTTAGTTGTATCTCGGGCACGAGCAAAAACGCCCCGAAGTGATTCGGGGGCGTTTTTTTGTATCCGTTGCCTGGTAATTAGCCCAGCAGGGACATAACCATGCTTGGCATCTGGCCGGTTTGCTTGAGCATCGAAATACCCGACTGCATCAGCATGGAGTTCTTGCTCATCATCGCGCTTTCGCTGGCGAAGTCGGCATCCATGATGCGGCCGCGGGCCATTTCGGTGTTGTCTTTCATGTTGGCCAGGTTGTTGGAGGTGTGGTTCAGGCGGTTGATGTTGGCACCGAACTCACCGCGCAATTCACCGACTTTAGCCAGGGCGCTGGCCAGTTCGTCAATTTTGCCGTTGGCGCCGCCGCTGGTGGTGATCTCGGAGCCTGCAGCGCCGCTGGTGGCGTAGTTGCTGGACAGCTTGCCCAGCTCGGTACCCAGGGTTTCGGTCTTGCCGCTGACGTTCAGCTCCAGGGTCTCGGCACTGGTGGCGCCGATCTGGAAACTCACTGCGCTGCCGAACTTGCCGGTTTTGCCGTCTTTGCCGAACAGTTTTTCACCGGCGAAAGTGGTGTTTTCCATGATGTTGCCCAGCTCTTTGCCCAACTGGTCGTATTCGGCCTGCATTGCATTGCGGTCGTCGTCGCTGTTGGTTCCGTTGGCAGACTGGGTGGCGAGGTCTTTCATGCGCTGCATGATGTCGGTCATTTCACTGAACGCGCCATCGGAAGTTTGCAGCAACGAAGAGGCATCGTTGACGTTGCGCAATGCAACGGCCATGCCTTTGGATTGTGCGTTGAGGCGGGTGGCGATCTGCAGGCCGGCGGCGTCATCGGCAGCCGAGTTGATGCGCAGGCCGGTGCCCAGACGCTGTTGGTTGGTAGCCAACGAGTTGTTGGTTTTGTTCAGGTTGGTCTGAGTGACCAGCGAGGAGTAGTTAGTGTGGATAGTCAGGGCCATGGGGGGTGCTCCGTTGTCGGGTTGAGTTATGGCATCTAATAAGTGCCGGTAACACCACAAGGCGACGACTTTTACGCCGGGTTTAAATTTATTTTCAAATTTTTTAAACATGGGTGCCCGGGCGGCCCATGAGGAAAGTGCGCTTCCGCCAGGCGGAAGCAAGTTTGAGTGTTCGGGAAGGAATAGGGTCTTCTTAGATCGTGGGTTTAAATTAAACCAATTAAAAACAATAAGTTAAGTTGGTTGTTAAGTTTGGCACGGGTTCTGCTATTCACTACGTTGCACGGGTCGGCATCTACGTTGCGTACTTGCAGTGCCGTTGGTACTTGCTGTGCGCCCGGATCGTAGCCACTTGAAAAGATACCGCCCATGGAAAAAGAAATTTATGTAACTCAGCCTCTATTGCCGGAGCTGGACGCCTTTATCCCTTACTTGCAGCAAATATGGCAAAGCAAGTGCCTGACCAATAACGGTCCTTATCATCAGCGCCTGGAGCAAGCCCTGGCTGACTACCTGGGTGTAGAGCATCTGTCGTTATTCAACAACGGCACCACGGCGCTGGTGACTGCGTTGCAGGCCATGGCGATCGAGGGCGAGGTCATCACCACACCCTACACGTTCGCCGCCACGGCACATGCCCTGGTCTGGAATCGCCTGACACCTGTATTTGTCGATATTGACCCGCACACCTTCAATCTCGACCCCCGCGCCATTGAAGCCGCCATTACGCCACGGACCCAGGCCATCTTGCCGGTGCATTGTTATGGCCTGCCGTGCGATGTCCGGGCCATTGAGCAAATTGCCCGGCGCCATCGGTTACGTGTGATCTACGACGCCGCCCATGCGTTTGCGGTAAAGGACGGCGAGGGCAGTGTGCTGCGCCACGGTGACATGAGCATTTTGAGCCTGCACGCAACCAAGGTGTTCAACACCTTCGAAGGCGGAGCAATCATTAGCCCGCATGCAGAAGCCAAGCGCCACGTGGATCAGTTGCGCAACTTCGGGTTCGTCAATGAAACCTCAGTGGTGACGTGCGGGATCAACGGCAAGATGAGCGAAATCAATGCCGCGTTTGGTCTGTTGCAGTTGCAGCATATTGATCAGGCACTGGCTCGGCGCCAGACCGTGGATGCGGCCTATCGGCGACTGCTGAGCGGCATCGGGGGGATTAGCCTGTGCCGGGAAGCACAAAATCACGGCTATTTTCCGATCCTGGTGCAGAGCACGTACCCGCTGAGCCGCGACCAGCTGTACGACGCCTTCAAGCAGCAGGGGATTTTTGCCCGCCGCTATTTTTACCCGCTGATCACCGACATGCAGGCCTACCGTGCGCGTCCCGATACCCATCGCCATCCATTACCCGTTGCCACGCAGATAGCCCGGCAGATCATTTGCCTGCCGCTGCATGCCGATCTTTCCCTGGCCGATGTTGAGCGGGTGGTGGCTGTCATCCGCGACAGCTCGGCGGCAATGTGAGCCCGCCTTGGGCTGACTGGCGCGATTAATCAAACGTTTATCAATCCCTGACGCATGGACGTGTATGTCAGGCATCCAGTGTCGAGGTTTTTGTGACAGCTACAAAAAGTCCCCCCCTGTTTTCCCCGGTTGAGCCTGTGGCGCTTGCGAGCCCGGGCTTGATGCCGCCAACCCAACCCTGTACCAGAGGTGTTGCGCCATGAGTACTCTGCCTCTGGTCAGCGTGCTGATTCCTGCCTACAAGTCGACCTGGTTTGAAACGGCGCTGGCCAGTGCTTGCCAGCAGACCTACGCGAACCTGGAAATTATTGTCTGCGATGACAGCGGCGACCTCGTGATTGCCTCTGTCGTGGACAAGTTTGTGAAAAACAGTGGTGTGCCGATTCGTTATCAGCGCAATCCGCAGCCCTTGCATGAGATGGGCAACACGGCCGAGTGCATTCGGTTGGCCCACGGCTTTTATGTCAAGTTTCTGCACGATGATGACGTCTTGCACCCTGAATGCATTGCCCGCCTGGTGGCGGCTATGGAACGTGATCCGGGGATTGCGCTGGCCTCGTCCAGACGCACCCGAATTGATAGCACGGGGCTGCCTCTGCCGGACATTCTGGCCACCACCCCGGCATTCCCCCAGGATGTGCAAATTGAAGGCAAGGGCCTGGTTTCGCTGCTGGTCGATAACACGCTGAACTTTATTGGCGAGCCCAGTTGCGTATTGTGCCGCCGGGCTGACGTCCTGGCATTTGGCGATCAATTGATGTCACTCAATGGCCAGGCCATCCACTGGGTGGGCGACTTGAGCCTCTACGTCAAACTCCTGCAACAGGGCAATCTGGCGTATCTGGCCGATGCCTTGACCCACGTGCGGGTGTCTACCGAGCAGTTCAGCCAGCAGGGGCGTGATATGCCCGGTATCGGTCAGAAAGGGCATGAGGACTTTCGCGAGCAGATCCGTGCGCTGGGCTGGTATCAGGAGGCTCCTGAGGGGCGCCGGGTAGCCGTGGCGCAGTTGGGCAATGTGCAGGTGATGGAGCAGGTCGATATTGTTCAGCGCTTGCATGACGTACAAAACAGCCTGAATGACCAGCAAAAACAGCGCCAGTGGTTTGCCTCAAGAGTGCCCACCGCACTGCAGTCGGATCTGATCAGGCAGCGTTTGGCTCAGCATGGCGGCGGCAACACGATCGCGGTGGTGGTGCTCGACCCTGAAGGCGACTTGCAGGCGCAGCAGATCACCCTCGACAGCTTGCAGCAAGTGCGCAACGCCGGAGCGCAGGTGCAGGGCTTTGTGCTCAGCCCCGGAATTTGTCTCAAGACCAGCCACCATGACGTGCAATATTTCAAGCGCAGCCCCGACATGTTCGTCGCACAGCTTAACCAGCTTGTGGCGAACGGTGATTGCACCTGGTTGATGCTGGTTGAAGCCGGTGACCGTTTAACCGCCAGCGGGCTATTGATCTCGACTCTGGAGTTGCTTGGTGATCCCGATTGTCGGGCGGTGTTCGGCGACGCGATGGTGCAGGAATATGACGACGTGCTGTCGCCTGTATTGCGACCGGATTTCAACCTGGACTACCTGTTGAGCTTTCCAGGGGTGATGGCGCGCAACTGGCTCTATCGCTGTGATGCGGTTGCCCAAGCAGGCGGTTTCAATCCGCAGTTTGGCGCAGCCCTGGAGCTGGAGCTGATTCTGCGTATGGTCAACCAACAGGGGATGTTCGGTTTCGGGCATTTGTCTGAACCGCTGGTGATCAACCAGTCGGCCTGCCTGGATGAAAGCCCCGAATTTACTCAGGTACTGGCCACTCATTTACAGGAGCGGGGCTATGGGCAGGCCACTTTGGAGTGTTCAGGCCCCGGTCAATTCAAGATCGATTATGGCCACCTCCGCCAGCCGCAAGTGTCCATCGTGTTGGTCCTGGACACAGACCTGCCGGCCATGCAGCGTTGCCTGATCAGCCTGCTGGAACGCACGCGATACCCGTATTACGACCTGGTGATTGTCGATAATGCCTGTGCTCATCCCGATGCACGTCATTGGTTGCAGGCCACCCGGCAGTTATTGGGCTCACGGCTGCAGGTCATCCACCTGGACGCGGCCCAGGGGCGCACGTCGGCCATGCGGGCCGGTGCCGAACAGGCCCGGGGCGAATACCTGCTGTTGCTGCGTGCCGACACCGTCATGATGCAGGAGCAATGGCTGGGTGAGTTGCTCAATCATGGGCAGCGTCCGGAAGTTGCCATCGTGGGGGCCAAAGCCATTTCCACCGAACGCAAGATTACCCATGCCGGGATCATTCTTGGGTTGCAGGACAGCGCCGGCCACTGCTTTGCAGGGGAGCCCATCAGCTCGGCCGGTTATATGAATCGCTTGCGGGTCGATCAGAATTACAGCGCGGTATCCGATGTATGCCTGCTGATTCGCAAGCAGGTGTATGACGCGGTGGGCGGGCTGGATGCCGAGGCCTTCGAGCATGGCGCGGCAGATGTCGATCTGTGCCTGCGGGTGGCGCAACAGGGTTACCTGACGGTGTGGACGCCCCACGCGGCAATTATTCACGATCATCCGCGAACCGCCGTTCCCGAGTCCTCCCGCGAGGCATTCCATGATCGCTGGGCTGCGCAATTGCCTTGCGATCCGGCTTACAACGCCAACTTGTCCTTGAGCGAACCGGCAGGTTTCAAACTGGCCGATGCGCAGTTGTCATGGCAACCCTTGAGCTGGAAACCATTGCCGGTGATTCTGGCACGCGCTGCGGACCTGCACGGTTGCGGGCATTACCGTGTGATTCAGCCGCTCGATGCGATGAAAAAAGCCGGGTGTGTCGAAGGCGCATTGACCCTGGCGCTTCCCGATCTGATGCAGTTGCAGCGTTATGCGCCGGATACGCTGGTGATGCAGCGCCCCCTGAGTGACTCGAGCCAGGTGGCCGCACTGAAAATCAAGGCCTTTAGCCAGACGTTCAAGGTGTATGAACTGGACGATTACTTGCCGAACCTGCCGGTCAAGAGCATTCACCGCGCCGGCATCCCCAAAGACATCATGCGTTCATTGCGCCGAGGGTTGGCCTGCGCCGATCGTTTCGTGGTTTCCACCGACGCCCTGGCCGATGCCCTCAGCGGTTTTCACGGGGATATTCAGGTGGTCAAGAATCGCCTCGATCCGGCCTGGTGGGGAGCGCTGCCGACCAATGCGCGACGTACTGCCGGTAAACCCCGGGTAGGGTGGGCAGGCGGGGCCAGCCACACGGGCGATCTGGAGTTGATCGGGGATGTAGTCAAGGAGTTGTCTTGCGAGGTCGACTGGGTGTTTTTCGGCATGTGCCCGCCGAAGCTGCGGCCCTATGTGAAAGAGTTCCACCCCGGGATACGCATCGATCTTTACCCGGCAGCGCTGGCAAGGCTCAATCTGGATCTGGCAGTGGCACCGCTGGAAGACAACTTGTTCAATGCCTGTAAAAGCAATCTGCGTCTGTTGGAGTACGGTGTTTGCGGCATTCCGGTGGTCTGTAGCGATACCCCGGGTTACCGTGATATTGCGCAAGTGACCCGGGTCAGAAACCGTTTTCGCGATTGGGTAGAGGCGATTCGTGCGCACACCCATGATCTGGATGCAGCAGCCATGGCGGGGGATGAGTTGCGTGACTGCGTGCAACAGCACTGGATGCTCGATGAGACCGGGATTGAGCAATGGCGCAAGGCCTGGTTGCCAGGCTGAAGCTGTTCGCTTGCACAGAGTCAGCGTTATAAAAAAACGCCCCCGAATCACTTCGGGGGCGTTTTTTTTGTATCCGTTGCCTGGTGATTAGCCCAGCAGGGACATAACCATGCTTGGCATCTGGCCGGTTTGCTTGAGCATCGAAATACCCGACTGCATCAGCATGGAGTTCTTGCTCATCATCGCGCTTTCGCTGGCGAAGTCGGCATCCATGATGCGGCCGCGGGCCATTTCGGTGTTGTCTTTCATGTTGGCCAGGTTGTTGGAGGTGTGGTTCAGGCGGTTGATGTTGGCACCGAACTCACCGCGCAATTCACCGACTTTAGCCAGGGCGCTGGCCAGTTCGTCAATTTTGCCGTTGGCGCCGCCGCTGGTGGTGATCTCGGAGCCTGCAGCGCCGCTGGTGGCGTAGTTGCTGGACAGCTTGCCCAGCTCGGTACCCAGGGTCGCGGTCTTGCCGCTGACGTTCAGCTCCAGGGTCTCGGCACTGGTGGCGCCGATCTGGAAACTCACTGCGCTGCCGAACTTGCCGGTAGTGCCGTCTTTGCCGAACAGTTTTTCACCGGCGAAAGTGGTGTTTTCCATGATGTTGCCCAGCTCTTTGCCCAACTGGTCGTATTCGGCCTGCATTGCCTTGCGGTCGTCGTCGCTGTTGGTTCCGTTGGCAGACTGGGTGGCGAGGTCTTTCATGCGCTGCATGATGTCGGTCATTTCACTGAACGCGCCATCGGAAGTTTGCAGCAACGAAGAGGCATCGTTGACGTTGCGCAATGCAACGGCCATGCCTTTGGATTGTGCGTTGAGGCGGGTGGCGATCTGCAGGCCGGCGGCGTCATCGGCAGCCGAGTTGATGCGCAGGCCGGTGCCCAGACGCTGTTGGTTGGTAGCCAGCGAGTTGTTGGTTTTGTTCAGGTTGGTCTGAGTGACCAGCGAGGAGTAGTTGGTGTGGATGGTCAAGGCCATGATCGGTATTCCTGATTCTGATTGAGTGTGGGGTGCGGAGGATGTTGTCCTGCCCGCTGACACTCAAAGGGCGACCCATGAATCGATCCGCTTAAGCCACCGATGAAAATTATTTGCCCGGGTTCTGAAATGTACTGCTTACAACCCCGGCAGCGGTGACCTTGGCCTCGATGACTTTGCCGCTGGCGGCGTTCTTCACCCGGATCACCATGCCTTTGCGCCCATCCTGCAGGGCCTCGCCTTCAGTGCTGGCGTGAATGTCGCCGTGGTTGGCGGTCACCGTGACGCGCTCCCCGCGGCGCACCAGCCAGGGCGATACCAGCATGTCCCGGGTCAGTATCTGCTGGCTGCGGGTTCGACGCTTGGCGCTGAGACCGGCCACTTCTTCGATATGACTGAACAGCCCGCGATTCTGTCTGCTCAGGGCGACTTCCTGGTACGCGAGCATGGCGGGGGATATCAGTTGCCCGCGTTCCAGCACCTGTGCGGCCACAACGGCCCGGGTAAAGACCGTGGCCTGGGCGGTTACCTGCACGGACCACTGCGGCTGGTCAGGGCAGGCCAGCGTCAGGCGCAGGCGCCCATAGCCTGGCCAGACGGGTTCACTTCCCTGGACTAGCAGCGGTTGCGAGCACGGCCCGGTTGGCGAGTTTTCGGGCAGGGCAAAGATCTTTTGTGTAAAGCGTGCGCCTTGCCAGCCCTCGGTAGCGGTTTTATCTGCCAGTTGCCCGGTGAAGTAGTCGCGCACCGTCTGGTCGATTTGCCGGTCAAGGGGCTCTTGTGCCATGGCGCCTGTGCAGGCCAGCGCCAGCAGCAGTGCGCTGAACCGTCCGGATGGGGAAACAGCACTTCCCCATGGTCGCGTCAGGCGCGAAAAAAGCGGAAGGAATACGGCCGTCGCTAACACTTTTGATTTCATGAAAGTTCTTTTAAATCATGTGGTTAAAGTGGTTTTTTGAAGTGGGCACGCTTCCTGCAATCAAGGGTCGTGAGCTCAACTTCGATCAATGGTGCAAGGCAATGAGTATAAGGATAGATGACGCACTCGGTGTGCATATGAGGGCCCTCGGGTTGCATATGAAACGTACCGAAATTCTGGCGGCCAACCTGGCCAACGAAGATACCCCGGGGTACCAGGCCCGTGATCTGGACTTCGCCGCCGAGATGAGCCGCAGCGCTCCCGCGCCACAGTTTGGCGAGAGTGCCCAGGCCCGCTTGCAGTACCGCGTGCCCGCCCAGGCCGCCCAGGACGGTAACACCGTGGAGTTGAGCGTAGAGCAGGCGGCCTTCGCCAAAAGCACATCCGATTTCCAAACCAGCCTGACCTTTCTCAACATGAAATTTCGAGGCCTCAAGCAGGCCATCGAAGGACGCTGATCATTATGGCTTTTGATTCTATCTACAAGATTGCCGGCTCTGCGATGAACGCGCAGACCGTGCGCCTGAACACCGTGGCCAGCAATCTGGCCAACACGGATTCGGCTGCCGGCAGTGCCAAGGATGTGTATCAGGCGCGCAAACCGGTATTTGCCGCCGTGTATGAAAACAACCAGTTGACCCGTGGCGTGGGCATGGGCGGCGCCCATGTCCAGGTCATGGATGTAGTGGCTTCCGGGCGCGAAGCCAAAAAACGCTATGAGCCCGACCATCCACTCGCGGATCGCACCGGCTCGGTGTTTTATCCCGATATCAACGAGATTGAAGAGATGACCGACATGATGTCCGCCACTCGCAGTTTTGAAACCGGTGTTGAAGTCCTGAACCGCATCAAGAGCATGCAGCAAGGCTTGCTCAAACTGGGAGAGGCGTAATGAGCGCGGTCAATAACGATGGGAACAACCTCAAGGGCGGTGGGCAGGGCGGCCCCAAATCCAACGGGGCGGACATGCAAAACACCTTCATTCAGTTGATGGTTGCGCAAATCAAGAACCAGGACCCGACCAAACCTGTGGACAGCAGCGAATTCCTTAGCCAGTTCGCAACCATGTCTCAAGTACAGAGCATGGAGAAAATGGCGCTTCTGACAGAAAACAACATGGTGCTGCTGGAAAACCTGCAGTACCTGAGTGCGTCCACGCTCGTGGGCCAGGTCGTCAAGGTCAGCGTCGATCAACTGAACCTGCAGGACAAGCCTGTGCAGGCCGAGGTGGAGCTGGAGCACAGCGCCTCGGACCTGACGGTGATCCTGACCGATGCCAACGGGGTTAAAACCGAGATCCCCCTGCCACCCGGCGAACCGGGCCGCGTTGCTTTTGAGATCGACCCTGTTGCCCTGGGCCTGCCACCGGGCAAATACGGCATTGAAGTCAAATCTTCCAGCGGTGAAACCCTGGGGGTTGAAGTCAAGAGCAAGGTCAACAGCGTACGTCTTGGCAGCGATGGTCCGGTGCTTTCACTGGACGGGGTCGGGGATGTGCCGTTCTACAAAATTACCGAGTTCAGTGAAGCCTCACTGCTCTCGGGTCTGGGCGGGCCCACTGGCCTGAACCCGTTTCAACGTTCCCTCAGTCAATTTCCACAAGGCCTGCGCCCATGAGTTTCAATATTGCCCTGACCGGTCTGAACGCCGTGTCCAACCAACTCAACACCATCAGTAACAACATCGCCAACGCCGGTACTGTGGGCTTCAAGTCATCACGTACCGAATTTGGCAGCCTGTATTCCGGGACTCAGGCCATGGGTGTCGGTGTGCTGGGCCAGACCCAGAGCATGAGTCTGGGAGGTTCGCACTTCGGTACGGGCAACAACCTTAACCTGGCAATTTCCGAAGGCGGTTTTTTCGTTACCCGCACCTCCAGTGGCGACATCAACTACACCCGCGCCGGTGCTTTTGGCAAAGACCGCGAAAACTATCTGGTCGATGCCAGCGGGCAGTACCTGCAGGGTTATCCGGTTGATGCGGCGGGTAATCTGCAAGTGGGTACGGTGACGGACCTGCGCCTGCAAAACGGCAACCTGCCGGCCAAGGCAACAGGCAAGATTGATTTCGCCACCAACCTGGATGCCAACAAGCCGGCGGTCACCGTCACGCCGTTTGATCCTGGCAACCTCAATACTTACACCGACACCCAGACCACTCCGGTGTACGACTCACAGGGCAAGCAGCACTCCCTGACCCAGTATTTCGTCAAGACCGGGGACAACACCTGGGACACCTATTACGCCGTCAACAACACCCAGGTGGCCGGCCCGGTAGCCATGACGTTCGACACTCGCGGTCAGCTTGTGACGCCGCTGGCGCCGGTCAACATCGCGTTTCCTTTGCCCGGCGTGGATGCGATGAGCATCAATGTCGACTACACCGGCAGCAGCCAGAGCGCCTCGGCCTTCGTGGTCACCAAGAACAACCCCGACGGCTATGCCGCCGGGGAAAATACCGGGGTCACGGTAGAGAAGGACGGCAAGGTCTTCGCCACCTACAGCAATGGCGAGCGCATGTTGCAAGGGCAGGTGGTACTGGCCGGTTTTGCCAACCTCAACGGGCTGAAAAATGAAAACGCCACCCACTGGAGTGCCACGGGCGAGTCGGGCAACCCGCTGATCGGCACCCCGGGTAGCGGTTTGTTCGGCGACCTGACAGCAGGCGCGCTGGAAAACTCGAACGTCGACATGACCCAGCAACTGGTGGGCCTGATGGAAGGCCAGCGTAACTACCAGGCCAACAGCAAGGTGCTGTCGACCAACAAAGAGCTGACCCAAGTGCTCTTCAACTCCATCTGAGGCTGACCCATGGATCGTTTGGCATACACGGCAATGAACGCCGCCAGCCGCACAATGAGTTCCCTGGCTGTGCGCTCCAACAACCTGGCCAACGTCAATACCCCGGGTTTTCGCAGCGACCTTGAGCAGGCAGTCAGTGTGAAGGTCGAGGGTTACGGCTACGACAGCCGACACCTGGCGCTGTCGCAAGGCAATGGCGTCAACCTTGCGCCGGGGGCGTTGATGGCGACCGGTCGCGACATGGACTTTGCAATCAAGGGCCCCGGCCTGATCGCGGTGCAAGGCGCAGACGGCGAAGCCTATACCCGCCACGGCAGCCTGCAGGTGGATGCCGACATGCAGTTGACGATCAATGGGCGTGCGGTACTGGGCGGGGGCGGGCCGATCGTGCTGCCCGAGTTCGACTCAATCCGCATTGCCGCCGATGGGCGTATCTCCGTACTGCCCCGTGGTGAGGTGGCGATGGTTGAAGTCGATCAGATCAAGCTGGTGGACGTGCCTGCCGGGCAATTGAGCAAGGACACCCGCGGGCTGCTGGTCACCCGTGATGGCGCCCCGGCTGCGGCGGATGAAAACGTGCAACTGGCCTCCGGTTTCCTGGAGGCCAGCAATGTCACGGCCATCGACGAGCTGGTGGGGACCATGAGCCTGAGCCGGTTGTTCGAGACCCAGGTCAAGATGATGAAAGCAGCCGAGGAGTTGTCCACGGCCGGTAACAGCATGATTCGCGGCAATTGATGCCCGACAGGAATTAACACATGAGCTCTGCACTCTGGATCAGCAAGACCGGCCTCGCTGCGCAAGACAAGGCGATGGCCACCGTGGCCAACAACCTGGCCAACGTCAACACCGTCGGCTTTAAAAGTGACCGCGTGGTGTTTGAAGATTTGTTCTACACCACCGAAGTACCGCCGGGCGCCCAGGCGGATGAAGTCAACACCGTACCTTCGGGCATTCAGCTGGGCAGCGGCGTGCGGGTAGTGGGCACGCAAAAGGTCTTCACCGAAGGCAATATCCAGACCACCGGCCAGCCGATGGACCTGGCGATCAGTGGGCCGGGTTTCTTCCAGATCGAAGCCCCGAACGGTGAGACCTATTACACCGAGAGCGGGCAGTTGCAGCTCAATGCCGAAGGCATGCTGGTCAACACCCAGGGCCTGCCTTTGACCCCCGCGATCCAGCTGCCGGTGGGCCATAAAAACTTCATGGTGGGCACCGACGGCATTGTCACTGCGGTCCTGCCGGGCGGTACCGAGCCGGTGCAGCTGGGGCAAATCACCCTGGTCAACTTTGCCAACCCGGCAGGCTTGCAGGCCCTGGGCGGCAATCTGTATCAGGAAACCGTGGCCAGCGGCCTGCCGGTTGAAGGTATCGCAGGCGAGGATGGCCTGGGCGTGATCAAGCAGGGCCAGCTGGAAGGTTCCAACGTCGAAGTGGTGGAAGCCATGGTCTCGATGATGGCGATCCAGCGTGCCTATGAAGCCAACGCCAAGGTAATGGACGCTTCGTCCGGTATGTTGCAATTCCTCAATCAAACGGTCTGAGCAGGGCAATGCGTAATTTTATCCTGCTGTCTCTGGTTCTGGTGCTTACGGGTTGCCAGAGCTTTTCAGAAATGTTGCCTGATGAGGACTCCAGCGCCTTTGAGCCGCTGCCCCTGGACTACAGCATTCCGCCCACCAGCAGTGGCGGCTTGTACCGCCCCGGTTACGGCGGTTCGCTCTATCAGGACAAACGCGCGGTGCGGGTGGGGGACATTCTGACCATCGTCCTCGATGAGTCGACCCAGTCGAGCAAAAGTGCGGGCACCAGCTTCGGCAAGAAGTCCGGAATTGGCATCGACGCACCGACCATTTTGGGCAAGGCCGTTCCCCAACTGGCAACCAAAATAGGCGCCGGGCGCGATTTTTCCGGAACGGCCAACAGCTCGCAGCAGAACACCTTGCGCGGCTCTATTGCGGTGACCGTGCACAAGGTTTTGCCCAACGGCACCTTGTTTGTGAAGGGTGAAAAGGCATTGCGCCTGAATCAGGGGGATGAATTTATCCGTCTGGCCGGGCTGGTGCGCATGGATGACATCAACCGCTACAACCAGGTGTCTTCCCAGAGCGTGGCCAATGCCCGTATTTCCTATGCGGGGCGTGGTGTGCTCAATGACAGCAACTCTGCAGGCTGGCTGACGCGGTTTTTCGCCAGCCCCCTGTTTCCGATGTGAGTGGACAGTTTTTTATGCGAAGCGTTTTTAAACTTGGGCTGATGGTCTGGGCCTTGTTGCTGACCCTGCCTGCACAGGCCACGCCGTTGATGGATCTGGTGGACATTGAAGGGATTCGTGCCAATCAGGTGGTCGGTTATGGCCTGGTGGTAGGGCTCGACGGCAGCGGTGACAAGAACCAGGTCAAGTTCACCAGCCAATCGGTGGCCAACCTGATCAAGCAATTCGGGATCAACCTGCCGCCCAATGTCGACCCCAAACTGAAAAACGTGGCCGCAGTGATGGTCACGGCCAATATCCCGCCGTCTTACAGCGCCGGGCAGACGGTGGACGTCACGGTATCTTCCCTGGGCGACGCCAAAAGCCTGCGTGGCGGGCAATTGTTGATGACGCCCCTGATGGGCGTGGATGGCGAGGTGTATGCCCTGGCCCAGGGGGCTCTGGTGGTGGGCGGTGTCACGGCCTCGGGGCGCAGCGGTTCCAGTATTGCAATCAACAGCGCCAACACCGGGCTGATTGCCAACGGCGGGACCGTCGAACGCATGATCCCCAGCGATTTCAATGAGCGCAGTGATGTGATGCTCAACCTGCGCAAACCCAGCTTTCAAACCGCCAGCCGGGTTGCCGAGGCAGTCAATGCACGTTTTGGCTCCGGCAGCGCAACGGCCCTGAGCGGGACCAAGGTTTCGGTGACGGCGCCGATCTCCAGCAACCAGCGCATCAGCTACATGGCGATCCTTGAGACCCTGGATGTGCAGGAAGGCAGAACCCGGCCCAAGGTGGTGTTCAACAGCCGCACCGGGACGGTGGTGGTGGGGCAGGGCGTGCGGGTAAAAGCGGCAGCGGTGGCTCACGGGACCCTGACCGTGACCATCAGTGAAACCCCGCAAGTCAGCCAGCCGGGTGCCTTTTCGGGCGGGCAGACAGCCGTTGTGCCGCGCTCGGACATCGGCGTCAGCCAGCAGCGCAATCCGATGTTCGCCTGGCCGGACGGGGCTGATTTGGACAGCATCATCAAAACGGTCAACAGCCTTGGCGCGACGCCCGATGACGTGATGAGCATTTTGCAGGCGCTGGAACAGGCAGGCGCGTTGAACGCCGAATTGATCGTGATTTAAGGCCGCATACCCATGAGCATTACCCACATTTCGCACTCTCGTAAATCGGCTCAGGAACTGTCCTCTGACCCGGCCGTTGCGCGTCAGGCGCGCCTGGAAAACGCTGCAGAACAGTTCGAAGCGATGTTCTTGCAGCAGATCCTCAAACAAATGCGCAAGGCCGGTGACGTGCTGTCAGAAGGCAGCCCGCTGCGCAGCCGGCAGACCGACACCCTGCGTGAGTTTCACGATGAAGCGCTGGCCGGGACCCTGGCCAGCCATCGCAAGACAGGCATCGCCGACATGCTGGTCAAACAGCTGTCCCAGGGCGATGCGCCCAAAGCGCCTGCCTTTGTGCCAGCCCAGAGCGGCCAGAACGGGCTGTGTGGCAGCCCGTCCGCCCCCCAGCCCTTCATGCCCGCGGGCAAGCAGTTGGCGAGCGTGCGAGCCGCGCATCATGACTTGCCGCCCGCCGGGCCGAAGCCGCAGACGGTCGACAGTTTGCTGGCCCCGATCGTCAACACCTGGCAGCGGGGTATCGACAGCCTGGGCAAAGGCGCGGCGGGGTTAATGGCACTGGTGGAAAAGGTCATCGTGCACGAATCGGGCGGGCGGGTTGCTGCGGTTTCCCCCAAGGGGGCCCGTGGCCTGATGCAGTTGATGCCCGGCACGGCACGGGAAATGGCCCAGGAGCTGAACCTGCAGTACAGCGAGCAACGCCTGACCCGTGATGGCGAGTACAACAAACAACTGGGCTCGGCCTACCTGGACAAACTGTTGAAGCGCTATGACGGTGCCACGGCGCTGGCGGTCGCGGCCTATAACGCCGGCCCCGGCCGTGTGGACCAGTGGCTTAAAAGCAACGGTGATCCGCGTCAGGGAACCATCAGCGTCAGCCAGTGGGTCGAGCGCATCCCTTTCAAGGAAACCCGCAACTACACACGCTCCATTCTGGCGGACCTTGGTCAGTCCCGCGTGCCCCTCAAGGTGCAGTCTGCGGTGCCGCACAAAGTGGGTCTGCAGCCTGATGGCCTGGGGTTTAAGTCCCGGCCCGATCTGGTCGCCTCAAGAGGGCAAGACCACACAACCACCGTCAGCCGTACAGCCGAACTTAGTTCACCGGCCTTTGCCCCGAACATGCGGTCTGCACGCAAGGAGATTGAATCATGAGCATGATGAGTCAGATTGGCTATTCCGGCGTATCCGCCGCGCAAATCGCGCTCAACGGTGCTGCCCAGAACGTCGCGAACATGTACACCCCGGGCTACAGCCGTGTGAGCACGGTCCTGGGGTCGGTCGTCGGGCAAGGCCAGCAGGCGGGTGGCGGTGTCAGCGTGATTGGCGTAAAGCGCATGAGCGACGAATTCAAGACCCAGCAATTGTGGCGCGCCACCACCGACATGAACTACTACCAGGCAGGCCAGGATTACCTGAGTTCACTCGAAGGCGTGATGTCGGGCGAGGGCTCCAACCTGAGCACCGGGCTCAATAACTTTTATGCGGCGCTTAGCGCGGCCAGCAGCAGCCCCGGCGATATTCCGATGCGCCAGCAGATCCTGTCCGAGATGAAAAACCTCACGCAGCGCTTCAACGGGCTCAATTCCAGCATTGATAACCAGCTCAAGGCCCTGCACGAGCAACGTACGGCCATGAGCACGGAAATCAATGGCCTGACCAACAACCTGGCCCTGATCAATCAGAAAATCATCCAGGCCGAATCCACCGGCAACAACACGGCGGCCTTGCGTGACCACCGCGAACAGTTGGTGGGTGAGCTGAGCAAATACGCTGACATCCGGGTCACCGAGGGCCGTGACGGAGGCCTTAACGTGTCCCTGGCCAACGGTCAGCCTCTGGTGTCGGGTAAAACTGCCGGCCAACTGTCGATTACCACCAATGCCGCAGGCCAGCAGGAAGTGGCGCTCAGCTTTGCCGGCACCAGCTTCCCGTTGCGCCAGGACAACCTGGGCGGCGCGTTCGGCGGGCTCTACGACGTTGAACAGAACAACCTGTTGCCGGCCCGGGAAAACCTCAAGGAAATGGCCGAAGCGCTGGTGACCAAGGTCAATGACACTTTGGCTACCGGCTTCGATCTGGCCGGCAACCCGGGCCAGGGGTTATTGACCTTCAACCCCGGCAGCACCACCGGCCTGTTGCAGATGAACGACTTGAAGCCCGAGGAGTTGGCGTTGTCCGGCGTGGCTGGCGAAAGTGGCAACAATGAAGTGCTGCTGGCCCTGATTGAATTGAAAAACACCAAGGTCACGGTGGGCGGCAGCTCCGTGACCTTGAGCGAAGCCTACAGCGGCATGCTGGGGGAAGTGGCCAGCGCCAGCCGGCAGAACCAGGCCGACCTGAAGTCTGCCGGCACCGTGGCCGAACAGGCGCAGAGCCAGCGTGACAGTGTCAGTGCAGTCAACGACACCGAAGAGGCGCAGGCGGTGATGGACTACAACAAGGCGTTGCAGGCCAACATGAAGGTCATTCAGACGGCCAACGAAATTTTCGACACCATTCTTGCTGCTGTCTGAAGCATCAGCGTCCCGATTTAAGGAAAGGCCCGACACCATGCGAATTTCCAACGCGCAAACCAGCGCCCTGATGCACGCCAACATGAACCGCAATGCGCAAGCCATTGGCAAGTTGCAAGCGCAGATCGGCAGCGGCCTGCGGATCCAAGTGCCATCGGACGATCCGATTGCCAGTGCCCGCCTGATGCGCATCGAGCGCGAGCAGGCCAGCCTGGGGCAGTACAACCTCAACATCGGCAAGGTTTCGGATGGCCTGGATGCACAGGAAACCTATTTGAAATCCAGTTCGGACACCCTGCTCAGCATCCGTGACCTGATGCTGTGGGCCAGTAACGACAGCAACAGTGGCGAGGACCTCTCGGCCATCGCCAGCGAAATGTCGAGCCTGGAGCAGAGCCTCATGAGCTATTTCAACGCCAAGGATGAATCCGGCAACTATCTGTTTTCCGGCACGCTCAACGATACACCGGCAGTGACCTTCGACCCGGCTTCCGGAACCTATAGCGTCACCGGTAACGATCAGCACCGCCAGGCCGTGGTCGGCAATGGCGTATTGATGGATGACAACGTCACAGCCAAGGACATCCTGGGGGCGGATGCCGACCTGCTGAATGACCTGCACAGCCTGATCGAAAGCCTTAAAACCGCACCCAATGACCCGGCTACCCGAGACCAGCTCAAAAGCACGCTGGAGCAACTGGACCTGACCCACGGCCGGGTGATGGGGGCCATTACCGATCTGGGCGGGCGGCAAAACACCCTGACCCTGCTGGGTAATAGCAACGCCGATGTGTCGCTGGTCAACCAGAAAATCCAGGGCGACCTGTCGCAGCTGGACCTGGGTGGTGCGTTCTTGCAAGTCAGCGGCTATGAGCTGGCGATGCAAGCCAGCCAGAAGGTCTACACCCGGGTGGCAGCTGTCTCCCTGTTTGACCTGATGTAAACCTGATTGCGGATAGCTATTGATGAAAGTTGTTAACGAACGCTCTGCCATTGCCTCCTATGACCTGGGCATGCGCACCCAGGCTCAATTGCGCGATACCGCCCCCCGGCAGCGGGTGCACAACCCCAAGTTGCCGCAGGTGCAGCCGCCCGCCCGGCAACCGGGGAAAATGGTCGGTTTGAGTTTGCAGTTGAACCAGCAGTCTTCGTCGATCCAGTCGGCGCACCTGTATCTGACCCAGGTGACTGAGCAACTGAGCAGCTTCAAGCGTGATCTGGGACGCAGCCTCAATGGTGCAAGCAAGGGCACTCTGGACAGCGAGACCCTTGGTCGTTCAGTCAAGCGCCTCAACGACCTGCTGGAAAACCGCAGCCGCTTGTCGGCGGCCAGTGTCGATGCCCAGCTGGGCCTCAACCTGGATCAGCCCTTGCGCAGCCGGTTCAGCATCAAGGGCCTTGAGTCGATGAGCCACGTTCAGGCGTCCGGCAACGAAACCCTGCTGTTCAGCGCTGGCCGGCATATGGCGGGGCCGATCGCCGTGGTGCTGGACGATGACATGAGCAATAGCCAGATCCTGCGCCGTTTCAACACTAGTCTGGCCCAGGCCGGATTGCATGCAGAGGTCACCGACGAGGCGCAATTGCGCTTCTCGGCTGCCGAGTCGCAGTGGGGCAAGCTCAAGGGCCAGATGTCGATTCAGGGTGAAGGCAAGCTCTTCGACAAGGCCGGTTTCACCCCGGTGCAAAGCAGGGAAGAGAACCTGCTGGGCGCACCGCTGATTGCCCCGCAGAACACGGGCCGCATCGAGCTGCGCAAGCTGCTGGACACGGTGGACAAGGGGCTGGTGCGGGTCAATGGCGTCATTGAACAGCTCAACCAGCGCCAGGGCCACGTCAAGGAACAGATCAACCGCCACGAGAGCAAGGATGAAAAGCGCTGGGCCCATGACTTTGCCGGGCGCGTGTTCGAGCAGGACAAAGGGCAGGGCAATGACTATGTGCGGGTGGCGCAACTGGTGCAAAGCCAGTCCGGCGTTACCCGGCACCGGGTCGCGGGGTTGATGGGCTGAGTGCTCAGCCCATGTGTGGGCGGGTGCTATTGAGCTGACCCGGGTCAGCTTCGTAAATGCCCCGAGCCGCGCGCATGCGCACCGGTGGCGTGAGAGGCCTGACGTCCTGAAGCTCCCATGCCAGCCAGCCTTCTTCGAAATAGTTGCCACAGGCTGCGGGCATGTCGGCGAGCACAAACGGGCGCACCGCTTTGACACGCACGATGGCCACGGCCATCCCCTCGGCATCTTCCTCACCGTCCAGATGAAGAAATCGCCCGTTTTCAACAATCAGCAGGTCCTCAAAAGGCTCCAGTTCCGGATGCCAGCGCCGTACTTCAAGGGTTTTCTCGCCGCAGGCTATACGGCTCCCTCCCGGGTGCACGATGGATAAGGCTTTGATGGCAGGCTCCACAATCAACATTCAGGGAAAACCACAACAGTGGCGGCAACTTGTAACACTTACCTGCTTTTCTGGATTAAATTCAACCTCCAAAAATACTGACAATAAAACAGCAGGTCGTGGCACAGAGGAGGGGATGCTTTGTTGAGTCGTGATAAGAGTCCGGTCGAACTGGATTGGAGTGAAGTGTGGGGGGGCTTCAAGCAACTGTTGCCCATTTCCCTGTTTGTGGTGGTGTTCGGGGTGGCCTTCGGTCTGGCTGCCGCCCAGACCGGGCTGGATAACGGGGCGAGCCTGCTGATGAGCACCCTGGTTTTTGCCGGTGCGTCACAGTTTGCGGCGCTGGACCTGTGGGGGGCACAGGTCCCTGTTGTGCCGTTGATTGTGACGGTGTTCGCGATCAATGCCCGGCATCTTTTGATGGGTGCGACCCTGTATCCCTGGCTGCGTGAGCTTCCCGCGGCCAAGCGCTACGGAGTGATGATGGTCATCTCGGACGCCAACTGGGCGATGTCGATGCAGGCATTCAACAGCGGCAAGTCGGGTGTGGGGCTGATATTGGGCGGTGGCATTGCCTTGTGGGCTGCATGGGTGCTGGGCAGCTGGCTGGGTGTGTATTTTGGCAGCGAGATCCAGGACCCGGTGAGCCTGGGACTGGACATGGTGATGGGCTGTTTTCTGCTGGCCATGGTGGTCGGCGGGCAAAAGAACCTGCGCATGCTGATCATCTGGAGCGTGGCAGCCGTGTCGTCACTGCTGGCGCACCGCTACTTGCCTGACAACAGCCATGTGGTTGTCGGGGCGTTGGCCGGCGGCCTGCTGGGTGCGGTATGGATGGAGAAGAAGCATGAGCATTGATAGCGCAGGTTACGGCACTTTTATCATCATCCTGATCATGGCCGTGGTGACTCTGATCACGCGCCTGGGGGGTGTGTTCGTGATGTCTTTTGTGCCCATCAACTACAGGGTGCAGCAATTTATCAGTGCGATGTCGGGTTCGGTGCTGGTGGCCCTTCTGGCGCCCCTGGCGCTCAACGGCGACAACGGCGCGCGGCTCGCCTTGCTGACCACGGCTGTCGTAATGCTGTTGCTCAGGAAGCCCCTGCCCGCGATTGCCGCAGGCGTGGTTGCGGCCGCGGTGTTCAGGCATCTGTGAGGGGGCGGGACGATTGCTCATAGGCCGTCGTCATGATCTGCCAGGTGTTCGCGTCGGCAGGGATCAAATGCTCAATACGTAACGAGGCCATCGTGATGTCGAGGGGCATGCCGAACGTGGTGAAGGTCGACATGAAATTCAGCTCGCCATGGGGGGTTCGGATTCGGGTCAACACCAGCGGGGGCAGTTCACCGGCCACTGCAGGCGGGGAGTCCGGCGCGGTGAGGGTTTGCACCAGGTCGGCCAGCACGGGGTTGTCCAGGGCTTCTCGCGTTGCCCTCTGCCAGGCAAGGCTGCGTATCTCCCCGGGGTTGATCAAATGGTCGCCCAGCCCCCCGGGCTGCAGCAGCGTAACCAGCAGGTTCAGCCCTTGTGCCGAGTCTGCCGGCAACCCGACCAGATCGAACAGCGCCCGGGTGCTGGCGTTGGCCGCCAGGACTTCCCAGTGGCTGCCCAGCACAATCGCCGGGGCGGGATTGTTGGCGTGAAGTACATGAGTGATGGCGTCACGCACGGCATCCATTGCCGGTGAAGAGAGCGGGGTGGCCTCGTAGCGCGGAGCATAGCCGGACGCGAGGAACACGCTGTTGCACTGCTCAAGTGGCACTTCAAGCGCCATCAACAGGTTGTGCAGCGTGCCGGGGCTTGGCCTGGCACGGCCCGTCTCGATACAGCTCAGATGGCGTTGGGAAATACCCGTGATCAAGGCCAGATCCAGCTGGCTCAACCTGGCCTGACGGCGTAGCAGGCGCAGTTGCGTGCCGCCTGTGGTCGGGGGCGTCGTGTGGGGGAAAGGTCGGCTGTTCATGGGTTAACTCTGGCAGTACCGGGGGGCTGAGTCCATGACCTGTGAGGTCATTGCTGCAGGGGCAAAAGTATCACTAACGTGCCCGTACTTATCACCTGCTTCAGCCTTATTGGAAGACGACATGAACCGACCTTATATCGCCCTCGCTGCATTGCTGGGTTTCTCCTTGTATACGGCAGGCACGATGTTGCGGGCCGACCAGTCCCTTGTTGCGTTCGGTCTTGGGCTGATGTCGAGCCCGGACACGGCTCAGGTGGTCATTGATCTTTATTTGCTCGCAGCCATGGCCTGCGTGTGGATGTATCGGGATGGCCGTGCCAAGGGCCGCTCGCTTGTCTCCCTGGTGCCTTATTTTCTGCTCACGGCGGTTTTCGTCTCCATAGGCCCGCTGTTGTATATCGTGATCGACGGGTTCAGCCGCAAACCGAAAGCTGCTGCCTGATACAACGGCGACGGCGCAATTTTTTCGGCATCTGGCCTGCCTGCGATGCCGGCGGTGAGGTGTTTCAGGCACACCCCGGTGACGCCATCGCCGGCAGGCAGGTTCCCACAGCAACCCGCAGCCACTTGCACTAGAAATCCTTGACAGCAACGAGTTTGCCCCGCGTAATGATGTTGCTATGTTAACGTTAACTTAAATAAAAATAAGAGGGGCATCACATGCAACAGACGGTCAAGCGCGAGTATTGGCTTATCAGTGGTTTGCTGTTTTTTTTCTTTTTTGCATGGTCATCCAGCTATTCGCTTTTCTCTATCTGGCTCCACCGGGTCATAGGCCTCTCCGGCACCGAAACCGGGTATGTGTTCGCCGCCAACGCAGTGGCGGCGCTGTTGATCCAACCGTTCTATGGCGCGCTTCAGGACCGGCTCGGGCTGTCCAAGAAACTGCTGGTGTGGATCGGTCTGCTGCTGTGCGCCGCCGCCCCGTTTTCGATCTACGTCTATGGCAATCTACTGGCCCAGAACGTGGTGCTGGGGGCCGTGGTCGGCGCAGTTTTCCTGGCGCTCGCGATGCTTGCGGGTGTGGGTGTGATCGAGAGCTATACCGAACGTGTATCGCGTCACGTGGGCTTCGAGTTCGGCACTACCAGGATGTGGGGGTCTTTAGGCTGGGCTGCGGCAACCTGTGTGGTGGGGGTGGTTTTCAACATTGACCCTGATATTGCTTTCTACATGAGCAGCGCGGCCGGGGTCATGTTCCTGCTGATTCTGTCCCGGCTGGACCTGAGCCGGCTCAACCAGCCGGGCCTGCAAAAGGGTGGGGCCGCTCCGGTCCGCATGGCCGACCTCTGGCAGTTGCTTAAAATGCCGCATTTCTGGGCATTCAGTGTGTATCTGACCGGGGTTTGCGGGATCTACATGATCTACGAGCAACAATTCCCGGTCTATTTTGCGTCCTTTTTCGCCACACCGCAGGAGGGCACCAGCGCCTACGGGTACTTGAACTCATCCCAGGTGCTGATTGAAGCCGCCTTGCTGTTGTTGGCGCCCTGGCTGGTCAGCCGTACCGGGGCCAAGTACGGATTGATCCTGGCCGGCGCCATCATGTTTGTGCGCATCCTGGGCTCCGGGCTGGCGACGGACGTCTGGACAGTCGCGGCCTGCAAGATGCTGCATGCCATCGAGGTGCCGATCCTGCTGGTGTCGGTGTTCAAATACATTTCGCTGAACTTTGACGTGCGCCTGTCTGCTTCGATCTATCTTGTAGGCTTCCATTTTGCGCAGCAACTGACAGCCATGGTGCTGTCGCCGGTGGTGGGTTACGGCTATGACCAGTTTGGCTTTGCCAACGTATACATCCTGATGGCCGGACTTGTGGGGGCTTGCCTGTTGCTGTCCTGGAACCTGCTGCGCCCGGACCCGGTGCGAGCCACAGAAAAACCCTCTCTCCCGGATGCACTGGCACTGCCTGCCATTGCTCAATCCGTTACCCGCTATGAACCCTGATAAGGATCAAACCATGCACGCTGCACTGTTGGATGAAGCGCATCGCGCCATCGAAAAGAAACTGCCTGAACGAGGTAATGACTATCGCCTCGGCTATCACTTGTCACCGCCGGCAGGGTGGATGAATGACCCGAACGGGCTGGTTTTTTTTCGCGGTGAGTACCACATGTTTTACCAGCATCACCCGTATTCGGCGCAGTGGGGGCCGATGCACTGGGGGCATGCCAAAAGCCGGGACCTGGTGCATTGGGAGCATCTGCCCATTGCCCTGGCGCCGAGTGAACCTTACGACCGGGACGGCTGCTTTTCCGGATCGGCCGTGGTCGCGGACGACACCCTGTACTTGATCTACACCGGGCACCAGTGGCTGGGTGAAACGCGCAATGACGAGCAGATTCGTCAGGTGCAATGCCTGGCCAGCAGCGCGGACGGCATCACCTTTACCAAGCAGGGCGTCGTGCTCCAGACACCTCCTGACCCCTCGATCATGCACTGGCGTGACCCGAAGGTCTGGAGGCGCGACGGGCAATGGTGGATGGCACTGGGCGCACGCCAAGGTGATGACCCGCAGTTGCTGCTCTACCGCTCCGCTGACCTGCACCATTGGGAGTACCTGAGCTGTGCGCTGCAAGGGCGGCGCGAGCCCGATGGTTACATGTGGGAATGCCCGGATATTTTCGAGCTGGACGGCTGCGACGTGTTTCTTTACTCGCCCCAAGGCCTCAAGCCCTGTGGCTACGATAACTGGAACCTGTACCAGAACAGCTATAGAACAGGCCGGCTGGATGACAGCGGGCAGTTCACCCCCTGCGGTGAACTGCACGAGCTTGATCATGGCCACGATTTCTATGCCGCGCAGACACTGCTGGCACCCGACGGCCGCCGCCTGCTCTGGGCCTGGATGGACATGTGGGAAAGCCCTATGCCCAGCCAGGCGCAGCACTGGTGTGGCGCGCTGTCACTGCCGCGTGAATTGAGCCGTGACGGCGACCGGCTGCGCATGCGTCCCGCCCGCGAGCTGACGGCACTCAGGCAGTCACAGACCCTGTTGCAGATCGATGAGGTCGCATCCGCCAGTCACGTGCTCGATGTTCAGGGGGCGCTGCTGGAGTTTGAGCTTGAACTGGACCTGGCGGGCAGCAGCGCCGAGCGTTTCGGGTTGGCGCTGCGCTGTAGCGAAGACGGTCGGGAGCGCACTTTGCTGTATTTCGATGCGATGGCCCGCCGTCTGGTGCTCGACCGCCAGTACTCGGGAGCCGGGGTGAGCGGTGTGCGCAGCGTACCGATTGCACCGGGGCAAACGCGGATCGCGCTGCGGGTGTTCCTTGATCGCTCGTCCATCGAAGTATTTGTTGACGATGGCGCTTACACCCTGAGCAGCCGGATCTATCCTCGGCCCGACAGCCTGTTGGCCAGCGCCTTCGCCGTCAATGGCACGGGGTGTTTCGGGAGCATGTCGGCGTGGCGTCTGGCCGATCTTCAGATATAAGACATGCCATCAGCGAGCAGGCCCAGACAGGCAGGGCTGCTCGCGGATGACCGTCCTCTCGTCGCAATCCCTGATAGATAAATTGACCGGAATGATCCTACGCTGTTAACTGTATATTCATACAGTTAGAAGAAGGCGCGCGTCATGAGCTTCACACCCCTGGGACCTATTGCTGAAGATGGCATTCGCCTGCCCCTGTGTTCCTTCAAGGTTCCTGCCGGGTTTCCGTCACCGGCGGCGGATCATATCGACAAGGAAATTTCCCTCGACGAACTGCTCGGTATCCGCGCGCCCCACGTGTATCTGGTACGGATCGATGGCGACAGCATGCAGGGCGCCGGGATTTTTTCCGGGGACCTGGCGGTGGTGGATCGCGCAATCGAACCCGGGCACGGCGATGTGGTGGTGGCGCTGCTCAACAATGACCCCGTCTGCAAGCGCCTTTGTTTGCGCGCCAAGAGCGTGATCCTGCAGTCCGAAAACCTGAAATACCCGGACCGCTATGTGCTGGAAGGTGATGAGCTTTCGATCTGGGGCGTGATCACCTATACCGTGCGCAGCCATGACCACTAAGCCTGGTCCGGTTTATGGGCTGATTGACTGCAACAGCTTCTACGCCAGCTGCGAACGGGTATTTCGACCGGATCTGGCCAAGGTTCCCATCGTGGTGCTGAGCAATAACGACGGCTGCGTGATCGCCCGCAGTTATGACGCCAAGCCCCATGTGAAGATGGGAGAACCGTATTTTCAGATCAGGCACCGGCTCAAGCAGTTGGGAATTGTGGCGTTCTCGTCCAACTATGCGCTGTATGGCGACATGAGCGAGCGCGTCATGAGCCTGATTGAGTCGATGGTGCCGGCAGTCGAGGTGTACAGCATCGACGAGGCCTTTGCCGACCTGACCGGCATTGTGGATGCCACCGCGACGGGGCGGCAGTTGCGCAGCCGGATCCTGCGGTGCTCGGGTATTCCGGTCGGGGTCGGGATTGCTCATACCAAGACCCTGGCCAAGTTGGCCAACCATACTGCCAAAAGGCTTCAGACCCATACGGGCGGGGTTGTGAACCTCTGTGGCGACCATGAGCGTGACTGGGTGCTGCGCAATACTGCGGTGTCAGAGGTCTGGGGCGTCGGGCGGCGCATGACCGTTCACCTTGAAAGCATGGGCATCCGCACCGCCATGGACCTGGCCAGGGCCGACCCCTGGACGCTGCGCAAAAAATTCAGTGTGGTCATCGAAAAGACCGCCCGTGAATTGGCCGGCACCTCGTGCCTGGCCCTGGACGAACCCGACCCGCCCAAGCAGGAAATCTGTTGCAGCCGCATGTTCGGCAAGCGCCTGACCGAGCTGGCGCCCATCCAGGAGGCCGTGGCCACCTATATGATGCGTGCCTCGGAAAAACTGCGGGGGCAAAAATCCTTCTGCAAGAAAATCCGGGTCAGCATTCGCACAGGCATGTTCAACCCGGACGAAGCGAAATACGCCAGAGGGGTGGTGGTGACCTTGCCGTACCCCACCGATGACGTGCGGTTACTGACCAAGGCTGCGGTCGATGCGCTGGGACATGTTTTCCAGCCGGGGTTCAAATACAGCAAGGCCGAGGTGTTGCTGCTGGATCTGCGCCAGCCGGGTGAGTTCTCGGACGACCTGTTTGCGGTCAATCAACCGGCGGACGCTTCAAAGGTGATGGCGGTACTGGATGCGATCAACGGGCGCTGGGGCAGGGGCACGCTGCGAACGGCCAGCGTGCCGCGAAACCCGGACTGGGGAATGCGGCGGGAGATGATGAGCCAGAGCTATACGACCAGGGTTGACCAGCTCTGGCGTGTTTCGTGCCAGTAGCCGGCCTTCGCTGATTCGGGTCAGGGCAGGGCGGCCTCAACCAGTTCGATCCAGTGCCGCACCGGGGTTCTGCCTGCACTGTCGAGGTGGGACTGGCAGCCGATATTGGCCGTGACAATCACATCGGGGTGCCCGCTTTCCAGGGCCTGGAGTTTGTTGTCGCGAAGTTGCCGGGACAGTTCGGGCTGGGTCAGTGAATAAGTGCCTGCCGAGCCGCAGCACAGATGGCTGTCGGGCACGTGGGTCAGGTTGAAACCCAGGCTGGTCAGCATGGCTTCAACCGCCCCGGTGAGCTTTTGCGCGTGTTGCAAGGTACAGGGGCAGTGGAACGCCAGGCGCTGATCGCTGCGGATACGGAGTGTTTCCAGCGGCTCGTCGCGCAGCACTTCAACCAGGTCCCTGGCCAGCGCACTGACCCTGGCTGCCTTGTGCGCATACATCGGGTCGCTGCACAGCAAGTGGCCGTAGTCCTTGATAAAGGCACCACAACCGCTGGCGGTTTGCACGATGGCCTCGGCGCCTTGTTCAATGGCCGGCCACCAGGCGTCGATATTGCGGCGGGCGCGGTCCAGGCCGTCAGCCTGAGCGTCCAGATGATAATCCACGGCACCGCAGCAACCGGCTTCGCGGGCGTCAGTGACGCTGATCCCCAGTCGGTCCAGGACTCTGGCGGCGGCCGCGTTGGTGTTGGGGGACAGCCCGGGCTGCACGCAGCCTTCGAGCATCAGCACCTGGCGTGCATGGCGGGTAGCGGGGCGTGGTTTAGCCGCCGGCACCTGGCGAGGCACCTTGATTTGCAGAGGGGCGGGCAGCCACGCACGCAGAACCTGGCCGCTGCCGAGGAGCTTTTTGAACAGCCCCGCATTGGGTACAACGCTGCGCAAACCTTCGCGCAGCAAGCGCTGGCCGAGTGGCCTTGGTACTTGTGCGTCGACCACCGCGCGGCCGATATCCAGCAAATTGTGATAGTCGACGCCGGAGGGACAGGTGGTTTCGCAATTGCGGCACGACAGGCAGCGGTCCAGATGCTGCTGGGTTTTTTGGGTCGCCTCGTTGCCTTCGAGTACCTGCTTGATCAGGTAGATACGGCCCCTGGGTCCATCCAGTTCGTCACCGAGCAGTTGATAGGTCGGGCAAGTGGCGTTACAGAAGCCGCAGTGCACGCAACTGCGCAGGATGCTTTCGGCCTCCAGGGCGCGGGGAAGCTGGCGTGCGTGTTCGCTCAAGGTGGTCTGCATGGCTCAAAGCTCCGCGTACAGGCGCCCGGGGTTGAAGATGCCCTGTGGATCGAGTTGTTGTTTGAGGTTGCGGTGGTAGCGCATCAGGGTCTCGGGCAGCGGCTGGAACGGGCTGTCAGCAAGGCCGTGGCTGTAGCAGGTCATATGCCCGCCGACCTCGGCTACCACATGGCGAAGAAACGCCCCGTCGGCGTCCGATTTGAGCCAGCGCTGGGCGCCGCCCCAGTCGATCAGTTGCCGTCCGGGCAGTGCCAGTTCGGGGATGTTGTTAGGCAATGACAGCCGCCAGAGGGGCTGGTCTTCATTGAAAAACGGCAGCCGGTGCTCGTTGAGGCCGGCCCAGAAGGACGGGGCCAGAAGCTCACCGCCCAGCCGTTCATGGGCCGCCGCCACGGACCCTTCTGCGCCTTCGAGCCGCAGATGCAGGCGCTGGCCATCGTGACATGCGGCGCTGATCGGCAGCGGTTGCTGGCCCCATTGCGCAAGGCGCAGCAGGGCATGACCGGCGTCCAGTTCCAGGCTGATACTCAGGCATTGGCGCGGCTTGGGCAGAACCTTGAGGGACACTTCGGTCAGCACTCCGAGCATGCCGTAACTGCCAGCCATCAGGCGTGACAAATCATAGCCGGCGACGTTTTTCATGACCTCGCCGCCAAACCGTAAATGCTTGCCGTGCCCGGTGATCACCCGTGTGCCGAGCACGAAGTCCCTGACCGAGCCCGACCATGGCCGACGCGGCCCCGAGAGCCCGCAGGCAATCATGCCGCCCACTGTGGCGTCGCCGAAGGAGGGCGGTTCGCAGGGCAGCATTTGTTGTGCCTCGTCCAGCACCCGCACCAACTCGGACAGCGGCGTGCCACAGCGGGCGGTGATCACCAGTTCGGTCGGGTCATAGCTGACGATGCCCCGGTGGGAGCGGGTATCAAGCACTTCACCCGCCACGTTGTGGCCAAGGAACAGCTTGCTGTTTGAGCCCTGGATGCGCAGCGGGGTGGCGTACTGCAACGCCTGGTTTACCTGCTCCAGCAGCCTGCTGTTGTCATCGATATCCTGAGGGCTGCGCATCAGAAACGCTCCAGATCAGGGAAGGGCAACTGACCCATATGGACATGCATGGCGCCAAACTCGGCGCAGCGATGCAGGGTCGGAATGTTCTTGCCGGGGTTGAGCAAACCACCGGGGTCGAAGGCGGCCTTGACCGCGTGGAACAGGGTCAGCTCATCGCTGCTGAACTGCGCGCACATCTGATTGATTTTTTCACGGCCCACACCGTGTTCGCCGGTAATGCTGCCGCCGACCCTCACGCACAATTCGAGGATCTTGCCGCCCAGGGCCTCGGCGCGATCGAGTTCGCCGGGTTGATTGGCATCGAACAGAATCAGCGGGTGCATATTGCCGTCACCGGCGTGGAACACGTTGGCGACCCGCAGGTTGTATTCGGCCGACAGCGCGGCAATGGCTTGCAGCACGCCCGGCAGTTCACGGCGCGGTATGGTGCCGTCCATGCAGTAGTAATCCGGCGAGAGGCGGCCCACCGCCGGGAAGGCATTCTTGCGCCCGGCCCAGAAGCGCACCCGTTCTGCCTCGTCCCTGGCCTGGCGCACTTCGGTGGCGCCGGCCTGTTGCAGCACCTGGCGCACGCGGTTGCAGTCATCAAAGACATCGGCTTCCACGCCATCGAGCTCGCACAGCAAAATGGCCTGGGCGTCGACGGGGTAGCCTGCGTGGATAAAGTCTTCGGCGGCGCGGATGGCCAGGTTGTCCATCATCTCCAGGCCGCCGGGGATGATGCCGGCGGCAATGATGTCTGCCACGGCCCGCCCCGCTTTTTCGACAGAATCGAACGCGGCCAGCAGCACTTTGGCGGTCTGGGGCTTGGGCAGCAGTTTGACCGTCACCTCGGTGATGACCCCCAGCATGCCTTCGGAGCCGGTAAACAGCGCCAGCAGGTCCAGACCGGGGGAGTCGAGGGCGTCCGACCCCAGGGTCAGGGGTTCACCCTCTACGGTCAGTATTTCGACCTTGAGCAGGTTGTGCACGGTCAGGCCGTACTTCAGGCAATGCACGCCACCGGCGTTTTCCGCGACGTTGCCGCCGATCGAGCAGGCAATTTGTGAGGAGGGGTCCGGCGCGTAGTACAGGCCGAACGGCGCCGCGGCCTGGGAAATCGCCAGGTTGCGCACTCCTGGCTGGACCCGTGCGGTGCGGGCATCCGGATCGATGTGCAGGATGGTGTTGAAGCGTGCCATCACCAGCAGCACGCCTTTTTCCAGCGGCAGTGCACCACCGGACAAACCGGTGCCGGCGCCGCGGGCGACGACAGGAACATGCAGTTCATGGCAGATTCGCAACACGCCTTGGACTTCGGCAAGGTGGCGCGGCAACACCACCAGCAGCGGTGTGGTGCGGTAGGCAGACAGACCGTCGCATTCGTACGGTTTGAGTTCCTCGCGCAGATGCAGGACTTCAAGATCCGGCAAGCGCGCCTGCAAGGTGTGCAGCAAGACGGCTTTATCGACGTCAGGCAGAACGCCATCGACGCGTTCATCGTAAAGAATGTTCATGGCGGCTCACGACACTCGATTGTTTTTATTAGAGGTGTGTATGGACTCTAGAGCAGTCCTGAGCAGTTGCCCCTTTAAAAGGGGTTTGCCTGCCGGGAAAGATCAACGCAGGTGCTGTTACTTGGACGCGTGTGCCGGATATGTACTTGGGGGGGCTGTTGTTTTTGCAGCAGGTAAATAGCTGCCTTTACAGCGTACATATCCATTCGATGCGCCACGGCTTTCTACGGGTTTCGCCCTTACGGCGAGGCACTTTTTCCAAACGCCGAAAAAGTACCCAAAAAGGCT
>NZ_JBUZTL010000021.1:0-94846 GCF_055408345.1 Pseudomonas sp. B424
GAAGTCATGGGAGAGGTGATGCAGGAAGCCTTGGCTATGCGGCATGATGCTCCGGCTTCAATTCAATAACCGTGTTGCACTCAGCTCCTGCAACCGCCGGATATAAACCTACTCAACAAGACTTGAAAGAGCTAGAACAAAGAAAAGCTGACTATGAATTACAAGCTCAAAAATGGAAGGCCAAGAAAGCCGTAGAAGAGCCTAAGCCAGTCGAACCTGCCATCGTAGCACCAGCCATGCCTACACCGGTTCAAACCGCACCAGAGAAGCCTGCAGAGCCTGCAAAGCAGGTTGAACAAGAACTGGTTGGACCTGCCAGTGACGACTTGATTGACGATTTGATGAAAGAGTTCGAGCCTATCACACAGGACTCATCTACACATGAGCATCAAGAGGAACTTATCGCCGCACATGTTAAAAATGTAGAAAGTGATTTCCATATATTTATTGATGAAATGATTAATAAGCATGACAATTACAAAGAAATTGAAATATTGAAATATGTTCAAGATATTTTAGAGCAAAATGGAAATGTTATAGCTGACGCGGTTCTTTACTTTGATATTGCTGAAAAGATTGACCAGTTGGATGACGTTGAGCGTGAGATATGTTCAGCTTATGTTAAAAGATTAATTGATGATGATGGTTCAGGTGCTCCAATTGATGGAGAGTTGAAGCAGACAACCAAAAGAAAATTCAAATTGAAAATGTAAAAATAAAGCCCATCAGGGCTTTTTTTATCTACGTTAAAATGGCAGTTCTTCATCGCATAACGATAAGTCAGCAGTGATATTTTTCTCTTTCTCTTTCTCTTTCTCTTTCTCTTTCTCTTTCTCTTTCTCTTTCTCTTTTGGCTCAGTCAATGGTTTTCCTCTTCTTTTTTCAAATTCAATTTCATACCCTGCTAGCTCACGTCCATTTTTAATTGGCTTTACACTTTTCAAAAAACCAATGCTTATAAGTTGCTCATGGGCTTTCTTGATGTTTTTTAAGACCTCCTTTCTATCGTACTCCTCGGAGTTCAGTCGTTTCATTATGCTTTCAATTTTAAACTCTACTGCAGCTTCGTATTTGTTTGTGAAGTAGAACATGTAAAGCATTTTTGCATAGTCGCCACTTATTTCTTTGAATTGGTCAAGTTGAAGATTAAAAATCAAGTCCGGGTCATGCTTGTAGAAATTTTCAAAAAACTTACTGAAAGTTATCTTTATCTCCTCTCTATTTTCTTCGTTTTCTTCAACGTGGGTTAATAAATGGCATTTGTATGTTTTAGGGCCGTATGAAAATTTTAAGTAGAAATCAAGCATGTTATCAAGCGACAGCTTTAATTTCTCTATGTAAACCTTTTTGTTGCTCGGGTGAACCTTGTGGAACTTCATAAATAGATTGAGGTCGATTGTGAATGAAAGTTTTTCGGATTTTATCTTTTTTTGAAGAATGTAATAAAATACGTCAAAATCAAAGCCCACTGACAAAGGGTAAAAACGCATCTCAACATTTTTATAACCATAAAGGCTGTCAATTTTTAACTCGGTTCTTTTGCGTTCGCCATTTTTAACTGATTGAAATATTGGTAAGTGAAGGATTGACTTGGCAAACGTCATGTATGCGTCTTGTGCGTAAATCTTTTTTTTGGTTTCAAGATGGTTAAATATTAACTCCATTTAGGCTCCTTTTGTTATTCTGTTAATACTATCTAATCATAGATTTTGAGTAAGTCAATAGAATAACGGACACCTAGTATTTTAATGCTACATATAACGACCACCTTATACTTCATAGAACGACCCCCTTATCACCATATAACGCCCCCCCTATCTGCATATAACGACCCCCTCAGGCACTTGAAAATTTGCTTATTCTCAACCTAAAACAGCCCCCTTAAATACTCTTAATTACTTTTAAATACTTTTACAATCAAAATCAAAAGCCAAGCCCCGTTCGGGGCGGAAAGTCAAAAGCATCTGGGAAAGGCGAACGAAGTTCGTAGATTTGAGCAGCGAAGCGAAGCAAATCATAAAACGAAGTTTTTCCAGTGCTTTACTACCGTGTGTGTGACACTTTGAAAATTATAAACCCTTTGCCCTATCGGGTTGAACTGGGAATTAAATCAAAAGCATCTGGTAGCTTCGCTTTTAGAAAAGCAACGAAATGCTCTTAAAAAATACAGCTCACGCAAATGATGTTTTTAGAGTGGTTGAGCGGTTTACGCCACCATAATATAAATTGATTGAAATAATGAGTTTTATGGTCGTTTTCGTAAGTTGTGCTTTATTTTGAAATCGAGTGGTAGGGTTTGAAAATTTTCATTCTCGGAGGTGGCCCACCCCCACGCTCTTTGGTGAAATTAAACTGGGAGCGATTTTTAAGTGTGTCGATGATTTTTATTCGGGTGGTTAGTTGCAAAATCTAATTAAGTAAAATGTGAATAGAGTTGACCGGTAAATGTGAATAAGGTCGGACTATAAATTTATTTTTGTTTTGCTATTGACAATGTTTCTTGCCGTATTTAAGCCATTATTTGATAGTCGGAAGAATTGAAATATCAATAATTTGGCATAAAGTTATAAAAAATTTTGGAGTTTTTTTTTGAAAAAGCATTTTAATGCTTGCAGAGCGAAGATGAGATTTTTGGTCGAAAAAGAGTTGTTTTTGATTTAGCACAAATTTCACTTATAGAATTTCTATGTGCTCAATTTTTATGCTTGAACAAGTTCAACCACAAAAATCGACCTTGCCTGAGGTGCGAAGGGTTTTGGAATCGCTGAAAAGATCTTGACTTTTCTGGTTTCTTGATGATTTTTCTTGGTTGGGGGTGCTGATGAAAGCCGCATTTTCCGGGGAAAAGGGTAGAGAATGGATAGATTTTTTGGATAGAAAAAGGGGTAGAAATTTCTTTCTACCCCTTCTCTAAGTCCTTGATTTACAAGGAAAATTATGGTGCCCCGAGGGAGACTCGAACTCCCACTTCTTTCGAAAACGGATTTTGAATCCGCCGCGTCTACCAATTCCGCCATCAGGGCTCAATGGCGGCGAAGTATAGAGATGAGGTTTAGGTCGGTCAACAACTTATTGGTCTATTTTTACTAAGTCCGTTAAACTCCCCGGCCCTGCTAGACGAAACCTATCATGCGCGTTGCTGACTTTACTTTCGAACTCCCTGATTCGCTCATCGCACGCCATCCTTTGGCGGAGCGCCGTAACAGTCGCCTGCTGACCCTGGACGGGGAGAGCGGCGTACTGGCACATCGTCAATTCACTGATTTGCTTGAGCATTTACGCCCGGGCGACTTGATGGTGTTTAACAATACCCGGGTGATTCCGGCTCGCCTTTTTGGTCAAAAAGCCTCGGGCGGCAAGCTGGAAATTCTGGTTGAGCGAGTGCTCGACAGTCATCGGGTGCTGGCGCATGTGCGTTCCAGCAAGTCGCCAAAACCAGGGTCGAAAATCCTGATTGATGGCGGTGGTGAAGCCGAGATGCTGGCACGCCACGATGCGCTGTTTGAACTGGCCTTTGCTGAAGAAGTTCTGCCGCTGCTGGACCGCGTCGGGCATATGCCATTGCCGCCTTATATCGATCGCCCGGACGAAGGTTCGGACCGCGAGCGTTATCAGACGGTCTACGCGGAGCGCCTGGGTGCGGTAGCCGCACCGACGGCGGGGCTGCATTTTGATGAGCCGCTGATGCAGGCCATCGCAGCCAAGGGCGTCGAAACGGCGTTTGTGACGTTGCACGTGGGCGCTGGTACGTTCCAGCCGGTGCGGGTCGAGCGCCTCGAAGATCACCATATGCACACTGAATGGCTGGAAGTCGGCCAGGATGTGGTCGATGCCGTGGCCGCGTGCCGCGCGCGCGGCGGTCGGGTGATCGCCGTGGGCACCACCAGTGTGCGTTCGCTGGAGAGTGCGGCCCGTGATGGCGTGCTCAAGCCATTCAGTGGCGACACCGATATTTTTATCTTCCCGGGCCGACCGTTTCATGTGGTCGATGCACTGGTGACCAATTTCCATTTGCCGGAATCCACGCTGTTGATGCTGGTTTCGGCGTTCGCCGGTTATCCCGAAACCATGGCGGCCTATAAGGCTGCGGTTGAGCATGGGTACCGCTTCTTTAGTTACGGTGATGCAATGTTCATCACCCGCAATCCTGCGCCGACGGCTCCTGCCCCGGCCCCAGAGGATCAAGCATGAGCAACTGTCGTATGTCCTTCGAGCTGCTGGCCACTGATGGCAAGGCTCGTCGCGGTCGCCTGACCTTCCCCCGTGGCGTGGTTGAAACCCCGGCGTTCATGCCGGTCGGTACCTACGGTACGGTCAAGGGTATGTTGCCGCGCGATATCGTCGATACCGGCGCGCAGATGATTTTGGGCAATACCTTTCACCTGTGGCTTCGTCCTGGCACTGAAGTGATCAAGAAGCACGGCGACCTGCATGACTTCATGAAGTGGCAGGGTCCGATCCTGACGGATTCGGGTGGTTTTCAGGTGTTCAGCCTGGGGGCCATGCGCAAGATCAAGGAAGAGGGCGTGACCTTTGCTTCCCCGGTTGATGGCGCCAAGGTGTTTATGGGCCCGGAAGAGTCGATGCAGGTTCAGCGTGACCTGGGTTCCGACGTTGTGATGATTTTTGACGAATGCACCCCGTACCCGGCCGATGAAGACGTTGCGCGTATCTCTATGGAGCTGTCGTTGCGCTGGGCCCAGCGTTCGAAAAATGCCCATGGTGACAACACCGCGGCGTTGTTCGGTATCGTTCAGGGCGGCATGCACCAGGAACTGCGCAAGCGTTCGCTGGACGGTCTGGACAAGATCGGCTTCGACGGCTTGGCTATCGGCGGTTTGTCGGTGGGCGAGCCCAAGCATGAAATGATCAAGGTGCTGGATTACCTGCCGGCGATGATGCCGGCTGACAAACCTCGTTACCTTATGGGGGTTGGCAAGCCAGAAGATCTGGTTGAGGGTGTGCGCCGCGGTGTGGACATGTTCGATTGCGTGATGCCAACCCGCAATGCCCGCAATGGGCATCTGTTTATTGATACCGGTGTAATCAAGATCCGCAATGCGTTCCATCGCCATGATGATTCGTCGCTGGATCCGACCTGCGACTGCTACACCTGCCAGAACTTCTCCCGCGCTTACCTGCATCATCTGGACAAGTGCGGCGAAATGCTGGGGAGCATGCTCAATACCATCCATAATTTGCGGCACTATCAGGTGCTGATGGCTGGTTTGCGCGAGGCTATTCAACAGGGTACATTGGCCACCTTTGTCGACGCCTTCTACGCCAAGCGCGGGCTTCCTGTGCCGCCTTTGGACTGAGTTTCGGACCTTTAAGAAACAATATTGCAACTGGAGTGCTTAATGAGCTTTTTCATCTCTTCCGCTTTCGCGGACGCTGCTGCACCTGCCGCTGCTGGCCCTATGGGTGGTGGTTTTGAATGGATTTTCCTGGTCGGCTTTCTGGTCATCTTCTACCTGATGATCTGGCGTCCACAGGCCAAGCGCGCCAAAGAGCAGAAAGCCCTGTTGGGTAATCTGCAAAAAGGCGACGAAGTTGTAACTACTGGTGGTATCGCCGGCAAGATCACCAAAGTATCCGATGCTTTCGTTGTAATCGAAGTGTCTGACACTGTTGAGCTGAAAATTCAGAAAGGCTCTATTGCAGCCACGTTGCCTAAAGGCACGCTGAAAGCGATCTGAAGTTTCAACTTTTAACAATCGACGGGGCGCGCAAGGCGCCCCGCGTTTTAAGCGGGCGGCGTGATTGATGCTGAACAAATACCCTCTGTGGAAATACCTACTGATCCTGGCAGTGCTGGCGATCGGTTTTATTTATTCCGCTCCCAATTTGTACCCCGATGATCCGGCTATCCAGGTGTCGGGCGCGAGCACGGCCCTGCAGGTCACTCAGGCTGATCTGGATCGTGCAACCAAGGCGCTGGCGGATGCAGGTATTGCTGTCAAGGGCGCTTCCCTGGCCCAGAATGGCAAAGGTGGTTTGCTGCGTCTGGTCAAGAAAGACGACCAGTTGCCGGCCAAGGATGTCGTGCGCAAGGCCCTGGGCGACGACTATGTCGTAGCGCTCAACCTGGCACAGACCACGCCTCAATGGTTGCGTAGTCTGGGTGCTCACCCGATGAAACTGGGTCTGGACTTGTCGGGCGGTGTGCACTTCCTGCTGGAAGTGGACATGGACAAAGCGGTTGACGCGCGGATGAAAGTCTACGAAAGCGACGTCAAAAGCCTGTTGCGTAAAGAGAAGGTGCGTTACCGCAGCCTGCCGCAGCTTAACGGTGCCATTCAGTTGGGTTTCACTGATGAAGCCGCACGGGAGCAAGCGCGTAGCCTGATTCGCAAGAGCTTCAACGATTTTGACATTACCGCTGCAGACCTGAACGGTCAGCCGGTTCTGCGTCTGGCGATGACCCCGGCCAAGCTGGCGGAAATCCGTGAATATTCCATCAAGCAAAACCTGACAACGGTCCGTAACCGGGTCAACGAGTTGGGTGTTGCCGAGCCGCTGGTTCAGCGCCAGGGTGCAAACCGCATCGTGGTTGAGCTGCCAGGCGTACAAGACACCGCCGAAGCCAAGCGTATCCTGGGCAAGACGGCCAACCTTGAGTTTCGTCTGGCCGCTGAGCCGGGCGCTTCCAAAGCCACTTCCGAAACCTTCGAGTTCCGTGAAGGCAACCGTCCAACCGCCCAGATCGAGCGTGGCCTGATCATCACTGGCGACCAGGTTACCGACGCGCAGGCGGGCTTTGACGAGCACGGCCGTCCACAAGTGAACATCAAGCTTGATGGTCATGGTGGCGAGCTGATGAGCCGTTCCACTCGCAGCAACGTTGGCCGCAGCATGGCGGTAATCTTCATCGAGCAGAAGCCGGTGACGACTTACACCAAGAAAGTGGTTGATGGTGTCGAGAAGGACGTGCCGGTTCAGACGTTCAAGGAAGAGAAAAAAATCATCAGCCTGGCGACCATCCAGTCGCCGCTGGGCAGTCAGTTCCGGATTACCGGTCTGAACGGTCAGGGTGAGGCTTCCGAGCTTGCGCTGCTGTTGCGTGCCGGTGGTCTGGCTGCGCCAATGTACTTCGCTGAAGAGCGCACCATTGGCCCGAGCCTGGGTGCTGACAACATCACCAAGGGTATCGATGCGTCGCTGTGGGGCATGCTGTTCGTGTCGATCTTCATCATCGCCATCTACCGTTTCTTCGGTGTGATCGCGACGGTGGCGCTGGCGGGCAACATGGTCTTGCTGCTGGCGCTGATGTCGGTGCTGGGCGCAACCCTGACCCTGCCGGGTATTGCCGGTATCGTTTTGACTATGGGTATGGCGGTCGATGCCAACGTACTGATCTTCTCGCGGATTCGTGAAGAGATCGCCAATGGCATGACGGTACAGCGCGCTATCAATGAAGGTTTCAGTCGTGCCTTTACGGCGATTGTCGACTCCAACCTGACAACCCTGCTGGTCGGCGGGATTCTCTTTGCCATGGGTACCGGGCCGGTTAAAGGCTTTGCGGTGACCATGTCCCTCGGGATCTTTACCTCGATGTTCACGGCCATTATGGTGACCCGCGCAATGGTCAACCTGGTGTATGGCGGTCGGGACTTCAAGAAGTTGTGGATTTAAGGGGCTGCCATGTTACGTACAATCAACTTCATGGGCGTTCGCAACGTTGCGTTCGGCGTCACTGTAGTGCTTACCGTGCTGGCTTTGTTCAGCATGTTCCACAAGGGCATGAACTACGGTCTGGACTTTACCGGGGGTACGCTTATCGAGCTGACCTACGAGAAGCCTGCAGACCTGACCAAGGTGCGTACCGAGCTGGCTACGGCCGGTTTCCACGATGCTGTGGTGCAGAGCTTCGGTGCAACCACCGACCTGCTGGTGCGTATGCCGGGCGATGATCCGTTGCTGGGTAACAAGGTAGCGGCTGCGCTGGGTCAGGCAGACACCGCCAACCCGGCCGTCATCAAGCGCGTCGAGTTCGTGGGCCCGCAAGTGGGTGAAGAGCTGCGCGACCAGGGCGGCCTCGGCATGCTGATGGCGCTGGGCGGCATCATGCTGTACCTGGCTTTCCGCTTTCAGTGGAAGTTCGCGGTCGGTGCGATCGTGTCCCTGGTTCACGACGTGATCGTGACCATGGGCATTCTGTCCTGGTTCCAGATCACCTTCGACCTGACAGTGTTGGCGGCGGTGCTGGCGATCATCGGTTACTCGCTCAACGACACCATTGTGGTATTTGACCGGGTTCGCGAGAACTTCCGGGTGCTGCGCAAGGCCAGCCTGATCGATAACATCAACATTTCGACCACGCAAACCCTGTTGCGCACCATGGCGACGTCGATTTCCACGTTGCTGGCGATTGCGGCGCTGCTGATCTTTGGTGGCGACAATCTGTGGGGCTTCTCGATTGCGCTGTTCGTGGGTGTTCTGGCAGGTACTTACTCGTCGATCTACATCGCGAACGTTGTGCTGATCTGGCTGAACCTCAGTGCAGAGGATTTGATTCCTCCTGTGGCGAGCGAGAAGGAAGTTGACGACCGTCCATAACGGCTAGTCATCTTCGAGTGTTGCCTAAAAAGGCGCGAGTATTGAACTCGCGCCTTTTTTTGTGCTCCAAGGCTGGGAGTAGCGTGGGACTGTTCCCACTTGTGATGGTCTGGAGGTTCACGTGAACAAGTCTTTGCTGGTTGGTGCTGTCCTGGGTGCTGTCGGTGTTACTGCCGGAGGTGCTTTTGCTACCTACAGCTTGGTTAAATCCCCTGATGCTGCGCAGGTGCTGGCCGTTGTGCCGGTTAACCAGCAGGTCAAGACGCCGCGTGAGGTGTGCAAGGATGTGACCGTGACGCGACAGGCGCCGGTCAAGGATCAGCATCAGATCGTCGGCAGCGTGATTGGTGCGGTGGCGGGCGGTTTGTTGGGTAATCAGATCGGCGGCGGTACCGGCAAGAAAGTTGCCACGGTAGCTGGTGCGGTCGGTGGTGGTTACGCGGGTAACAAGGTTCAGGAAGGCATGCAGGAGCGTGATACCTACACCACGACCCAGACGCGCTGTAACACGGTCAATGACATCAGCAACAAGGTTGTCGGGTACGACGTGCGTTATTCGCTCGATGGCAAGGAGGGTAAGGTGCGTATGGATCACGAGCCGGGCAATGAAATTGCCGTGGACAAGCAGGGCAAGCTGATTCTGAATTGATGTAAGTGTGGGGGCGGGCTTGCTCGCGATGCAGGCAATGCGGTATGTCAGGCAGATCGCGGTGATGCTATCGCGAGCAAGCCCGCTCCCACACTAATTAAATACTGCCCAAAAAAAAGCACCCCGAAGGGTGCTTTTTTTTGTCTGCGGCTTTCGCTTAGCGTTTCAGCGAAGGCGGCAGGTGTGGCTGGATTGCGGTCAGTACAGCTTTGAAGCACTTGGTGTTACCGGCAACGATATGGCCTTTTTCAAGGAAGTCGTGGCTGCCGGTGAAGTCGCTGACCAGGCCGCCTGCTTCTTGAATCAGCAGTGCGCCTGCAGCCATGTCCCACTCGGACAGGCCCGACTCCCAGAATGCGTCAAAACGGCCAGCGGCAACGTAAGCCAGATCCAGGCTGGCAGCGCCGGCGCGGCGGATGCCCGCAGTCTGGCCAACCAGGCTGCGGAACATGCCCAGGTAGTTGTCCAGGTTGTCCATCTGGTTGTCGCGGAACGGGAAGCCGGTACCCAGCAGGGCGCCTTCAAGGCTGGTGCGACCGCTTACGCGCAGGCGGCGACCGTTGAGTTGGGCACCACGGCCACGGCTGGCGGTGAATTCTTCCTGGCGAACCGGGTCGAGAACCACGGCGTGCTCAAGACGGCCGCGGTATTTGCAGGCGATGCTGACGGCGAAGTGTGGAACGCCGCGCAGGAAGTTGGTGGTGCCATCCAGCGGATCGATGATCCACAGGTAGTCTTCACCTTCACCGCTGCCAGGGTGCATGCCGGTTTCTTCACCAAGGATGCCGTGTGTAGGGTAAGCCTTGCGCAAGGCGTCGATGATTTTCTGTTCAGCAGCACGATCGACTTCAGAGACGTAATCCTTGGCGTCTTTTTCGTCAACCTTGATGGTATCCAGGCGCTCGATGGAGCGGAAAATCAATTCACTGGCGCTGCGGGCGGCGCGCAGCGCGATATTCAGCATGGGCTGCATGGACGTTTCACCTAAGGTTGTTAAAGAAAGCCGAATATTCTATCAGAAAACTTTGTGAGATGAAGGTTTGCGTTAGCTTTCGTAGCTTATGGCGTTTCCCTTAGGTAAGATTTGCTCCCTTTTGCTGGTCTGTGAGCGCTTCCTTTGCTGCCTAATATTCGTGTCGTTCTGGTCAATACCAGTCATCCCGGGAACATCGGTGGTGCTGCACGTGCCATGAAAAACATGGGGTTGTCGCAGCTGGTTCTGGTGGAACCGAGGGTGTTTCCGCACCATGAGGCCGACGCGAGGGCGTCCGGGGCGGGCGACATTCTTGAAAATGCGCGAGTCGTCGCCACGCTGGAAGAAGCCCTGGTCGGCTGCAATCTGGTGTTGGGCACCAGCGCCCGTGACCGTCGTATCCCCTGGCCACTGCTGGACCCGCGCGAATGTGGGCAAAAAGTGGTTGAGGAGGCAGTGCAGGGCGCTGAAATCGCATTGGTGTTTGGTCGTGAAGACTCCGGCCTGACCAATGACGAGCTGCAGCGCTGTCATTTTCACGTGCATATCCCTTCGGATCCGGAATTCAGCTCGCTGAACCTGGGTGCGGCCGTGCAGGTGCTGAGTTATGAAATTCGCATGGCCTGGCTTGCAGCTCAGGGTCAGCCGAGCAAGATCGAGAAGGAAGAAGTGGCGTCCACTAAAAGTGGCGAGCTGGCGACCACGGATGAGCTGGAGCGCTTTTATGAGCATCTGGAGCAGACGCTGGTGGCTATCGAGTTTCTTGATCCGGAAAAGCCGCGTCACCTGATGGCGCGCCTGCGTCGACTGTACGGGCGCAGCTCTGTCAGTCGCGCAGAGATGAACATCTTGCGTGGCATTCTCACCGAAACCCAAAAAGCAGCCCGTGGCGAGCTGCTCAAGCGCAAGGATTAATGATGTTCGAGCGTCTGCGTGAAGATATCCAGAGTGTGTTTCATCGTGATCCTGCGGCGCGCAATGCTTTTGAGGTGCTGACATGCTATCCGGGGATGCATGCGATCTGGATTCACCGTTTGTCGGCGCTACTGTGGCATGCCGGCTGGAAGTGGCTGGCGCGGCTGGTGTCGAATTTCGGGCGCTGGCTGACAGGGATTGAAATTCATCCGGGGGCCAAGGTGGGGCGTCGTTTCTTTATCGATCACGGCATGGGCATTGTGATTGGTGAAACCGCTGAAATCGGCGATGACGTTACCCTGTACCAGGGCGTTACCCTGGGCGGCACTAGCTGGAACAAAGGCAAGCGCCATCCGACGCTGGAAGATGGCGTTGTCGTGGGGGCGGGCGCCAAGGTGCTCGGCCCGTTCACGGTCGGCGCTGGGGCCAAGGTCGGTTCCAATGCGGTGGTGACCAAGGCAGTGCCGGCTGGCGCGACAGTTGTCGGTATTCCGGGGCGCATCATCATCAAAAGTGATGATGAAACCGAGGCCAAGCGCAAGGCGATGGCCGAGAAGATCGGTTTTGATGCCTATGGCGTCAGTGAGGATATGCCCGACCCTGTGGCGCGCGCCATCGCTCAGTTGCTGGACCACCTGCAGGCCGTCGACGGCAAGCTCGATGGTATGTGCGGGGCGCTCAAAGATCTGGGGAGCACCTACTGTGCCAAGGACTTGCCCGAGTTGCGCGAAGAAGACTTTGCCTGCGTCAAGGGCAAGGACGAAAGCGGGGTGGTCTGATCGGGGCGTAATTTTGTGGTGCGGTTTCGCATTGAGGCTGGGCAGCCCGTGTGTCACTGCGCCGCAGACCCTGCTACAATGCGCGCGCTGTTTTGCGGGTAATCCCGACTAAAGTACTAGGTCTAATAGTTGACTTAAATAGTCGGGAATAGCATACTCGCCTCCATTCCGAATTCCGTGGTACCTGTCCATGAGACTGACTACAAAAGGCCGTTACGCCGTAACTGCAATGCTTGATTTGGCGTTGCATGCACAGCACGGGCCGGTGTCCCTGGCCGATATTTCCGAGCGCCAAGGCATCTCTCTTTCCTACCTTGAGCAACTGTTCGCCAAATTGCGCCGCAGCAGTCTGGTTTCCAGCGTGCGTGGCCCGGGTGGCGGCTATCAGCTGTCGCGCGACATGCATGGCATTCAGGTAGCTCAAGTCATTGATGCCGTGAACGAGTCAGTTGACGCAACGCGTTGCCAGGGCCTTGGCGATTGCCATGCCGGCGACACGTGCCTGACCCACCACTTGTGGTGCGATCTCAGCTTGCAAATCCACGATTTTCTCAGCGGTATCAGCTTGGCTGACCTTGTCACTCGCCGTGAGGTACAAGAAGTAGCCCAGCGTCAGGATCAGCGCCGCTGTAATGGCAAGGCGCCGCACCTGGATAAGATCGAAGCGTCCGCCGTCGATTGATTGCATAAAAACGACGGTGCGCCAGCCAGCCTGATTTAGGAGATAGTCCATGAAATTGCCAATTTACCTCGATTACTCAGCCACTACCCCGGTTGATCCGCGTGTTGCTCAAAAAATGAGCGACTGCCTGTTGGTTGACGGGAACTTCGGTAACCCGGCTTCGCGTTCTCACGTGTTTGGCTGGAAGGCTGAAGAAGCGGTCGAGAATGGTCGTCGTCAGGTTGCAGACCTGGTTAATGCCGACCCGCGTGAAATTGTCTGGACCTCCGGTGCGACCGAGGCCAACAACCTGGCAATCAAAGGTGCTGCGCATTTCTATGCCACCAAGGGCAAGCACCTGATCACCGACAAGATTGAACACAAGGCCGTCCTCGACACCATGCGTCAGCTGGAGCGCGAAGGCTTTGAAGTGACCTACATCGAGCCGGGCACAGACGGCCTGGTGACGCCAGCGATGGTTGAAGCAGCCATGCGCGACGACACCATTCTGGTTTCGATCATGCACGTGAACAACGAAATCGGCACCATCAACGATATCGCTGCCATTGGTGAGCTGACTCGCTCGCGCGGCGTGTTGTTCCATGTTGATGCGGCACAGTCCACCGGCAAGGTCGAGATTGACCTGGCCAAGCTGAAAGTCGACATGATGTCGTTCTCGGCTCACAAAACCTACGGCCCTAAAGGCATTGGCGCGCTCTACGTGAGCCGCAAGCCTCGCGTACGTATCGAAGCAGCCATGCACGGCGGCGGTCACGAGCGCGGCATGCGTTCGGGCACCTTGGCTACCCACCAGATCGTGGGCATGGGCGAAGCGTTCCAGATTGCCAAAGAAGAGATGGCGGCGGAAAATATCCGTATCAAAGCGTTGAGCGATCGCTTCTTCAAGCAGGTTGAACACCTTGAAGAGCTGTACGTAAACGGCAGCATGACTGCACGCGTTCCGCACAACCTGAACCTGAGCTTCAACTACGTTGAAGGCGAGTCGCTGATCATGGCGCTCAAGGATCTGGCAGTGTCGTCCGGTTCGGCCTGTACCTCCGCTTCCCTTGAGCCGTCCTACGTTTTGCGCGCCCTGGGCCGCAATGACGAATTGGCACACAGCTCGATCCGCTTCACCTTCGGCCGTTTCACCACCGAAGAAGAAATCGATTACGCCGCGCAGAAGGTTTGCGAGGCTGTTACCAAGCTGCGCGCCTTGTCGCCGCTGTGGGACATGTACAAAGACGGCATCGACATTTCGAAAATCGAATGGGCGGCGCACTAACAATTTAAGTCGCCGTAAGTAGACGCTGTAAGCGTAGCGAACAGCAGCTTTTACAGCGTCTCAAGAGCGACTCTCTGATGAGTGAGGATTAGTACCATGGCTTACAGCGAAAAGGTCATTGACCACTACGAGAACCCGCGCAACGTCGGCAAGATGGACGCGGAAGACCCAGACGTAGGCACCGGCATGGTCGGTGCTCCGGCGTGCGGCGACGTGATGCGTTTGCAGATCAAGGTTAACGAGCAGGGCATCATCGAAGATGCCAAGTTCAAGACCTACGGTTGTGGTTCGGCAATTGCTTCCAGCTCCCTGGCAACCGAGTGGATGAAAGGCAAGACTCTGGATGAAGCAGAGACCATCAAGAACACTCAGCTGGCAGAAGAACTGGCCTTGCCGCCGGTAAAAATTCACTGCTCGGTACTCGCTGAAGACGCCATCAAGGCTGCTGTTCGCGATTACAAGCAGAAGAAAGGTTTGATCTGATCTTCGACCCCGTGCCAGCAACGGCATGAGCGTGGTGAAGATACTGGCGATATGTAAGGAGTCCTGATGGCTATCAGCATGACAGAAGCGGCGGCTCGGCATATTCGTCGTTCCCTTGATGGGCGCGGCAAAGGTGAGGGGATTCGTCTGGGTGTTCGCACCACGGGCTGTTCCGGTCTTGCCTATGTGCTTGAGTTTGTTGACGAGGTTGGCAGCGACGATCAAGTCTTTGAGAGTCATGGCGAAAAAGTGATCATCGATCCTAAAAGCCTGACTTATCTGGACGGGACCGAGCTCGATTTCGCCAAGGAAGGGTTGAACGAAGGTTTCAAGTTCAACAACCCCAACGTGCGCGGTGAATGTGGCTGCGGCGAAAGCTTCAACATCTGAGGCTATTCGTGGGTACTCCTTGTCATTTCGCACTATTTGAACTGCAGCCGGGCTTTTCGCTCGACCTCGAGCAGTTGGCTACGCGCTACCGAGAGTTGGCGCGTGGTGTTCATCCAGACCGGTTTGCTGATGCTTCCGAGCGTGAGCAGCGGCTGGCGCTAGAGCAATCCGCCAACCTCAATGAGGCCTACCAGACGCTCAAGAGCCCACCCAAGCGCGCGCGTTACTTGCTTGCGATGAATGGGCGTGAGATGCCGCTGGAAGTGACGGTGCATGATCCCGAGTTTCTGATGCAGCAGATGCAATGGCGCGAAGAACTTGAAGATTTGCAGGACAGCGCCGATATGGCAGGTATTGCAGCCTTCAAGCGTCGGCTTAAAGTCGCTCAGGATCAATTGAACGACAGCTTCGCTGCTTGCTGGGATGATGCTGCGCAACGTGAACAGGCCGAACGCCTGATGCGGCGCATGCAGTTCCTCGACAAGCTCACTTACGAAGTGCGCCAGTTAGAAGAGCGCCTCGACGATTAACCCCGTGCTGCCCTGGTTGCACGCCTGATTACAGATAAGCCCTGATTACGATGGCCCTACTGCAGATCGCCGAACCCGGCCAAAGTCCTCAACCGCACCAGCGACGTCTGGCTGTGGGGATCGACTTGGGCACTACCAATTCGCTGGTTGCTGCATTGCGCAGCGGTCTTTCCGAGCCTCTGGCTGATGCTGAAGGCAAGGTCATTTTACCGTCTGCGGTGCGTTATCACGCCGATCGCATCGAGGTGGGTGAGTCTGCTCGTCTGGCGGCTTCCAGTGATCCTTTCAATACCGTGTTGTCGGTCAAGCGCTTGATGGGTCGTGGTCTGTCCGACGTCAAGCAATTGGGCGAGCAGCTGCCTTACCGCTTTGTTGGCGGTGAGTCGCATATGCCGTTTATCGACACCGTGCAGGGCCCTAAAAGCCCGGTAGAGGTGTCGGCTGATATTTTGAAGGTATTGCGCGAACGTGCCGAGAAGGCCCTGGGCGGCGAATTGGTGGGGGCGGTGATTACCGTTCCGGCCTATTTCGATGATGCTCAGCGTCAGGCCACCAAGGATGCTGCGCGCCTTGCCGGGCTCAATGTGTTGCGTCTGCTTAATGAGCCAACGGCAGCTGCCGTGGCCTATGGCCTGGATCAGCACGCCGAAGGCGTGGTTGCTATCTATGACCTGGGTGGCGGTACGTTCGATATCTCGATCCTGCGTTTGACCGGTGGTGTGTTTGAAGTCCTGGCGACCGGCGGCGATACCGCGCTGGGTGGTGATGACTTTGACCATGCGATTGCGAGCTGGATTGTCGAGCAGGCGGGCTTGTCCGCTGATCTTGATCCGGGCACTCAGCGCGAACTGCTGCAAATTGCCTGTACGGCCAAAGAAGCTCTGACGAGCTCGTCTTCTGTATCGGTTGCCTTTGGCGACTGGCATGCAGAGCTGACCCGTGACGCCTTTGATGCCCTTATCGAGCCAATGGTTGCGCGCAGCCTCAAGGCTTGCCGTCGTGCGGTGCGCGACTCCAACGTTGAGCTGGAAGAAGTCCAGGCAGTGGTGATGGTTGGTGGGTCTACCCGAGTACCTCGCGTGCGCGAAGCTGTAGCCCAGATGTTCGGCCGTCAGCCACTGACCGATATTGACCCGGATCAAGTGGTCGCCATTGGCGCGGCGATCCAGGCTGATACCCTGGCGGGCAACAAGCGTGACGGTGGCGAACTGCTCCTGCTTGACGTTATTCCGTTGTCGCTGGGTCTTGAGACCATGGGCGGGCTGATGGAAAAGGTCATCCCGCGCAACACCACGATTCCGGTGGCGCGTGCTCAGGACTTCACCACTTATAAAGACGGTCAGACGGCCATGATGATTCATGTGCTGCAAGGCGAGCGCGAGCTGATCAGCGATTGCCGTTCCCTTGCACGCTTTGAATTGCGCGGTATCCCGCCGATGGTGGCCGGTGCTGCGAAGATTCGCGTGACCTTCCAGGTCGATGCCGATGGTTTGCTGAGTGTGTCGGCTCGCGAACTGGGATCAGGCGTTGAAGCCAATATCCAGGTCAAGCCGTCCTACGGTCTGACCGACGGCGAAATTGCCAAAATGCTCAAGGATTCGTTCCAGTACGCCAGTGACGACAAGGTCGCCCGCGTATTGCGTGAGCAGCAGGTGGATGCCCAGCGCCTGATCGAGGCCGTGCAAGCGGCCCTTGAGGTCGATGGTGAGCGTCTGCTGGACGCTGAAGAACGCATGGTTATTGAGCTGCAAATGCAGGAATTGTCCGAATTGTTAAAAGGCACCGATGGTTATGCCATCGAGCAGCAGACCAAGCGTCTGTCGCAAGTGACTGATGCCTTTGCTGCCCGTCGCATGGACTTGACCGTCAAGGCCGCCCTGGCGGGTCGCAACCTGAATGAAATCGAGGAATAACTGATGCCGCAGATCATTTTTCTGCCACACGCCGAGCATTGCCCGGACGGTATGGTTGTAGAGGCTGAGACCGGCAAGACCATTCTCGAAGTGGCCCACGATAATCACATCGAAATCGAAAGTGCCTGCGGCGGTGTTTGCGCCTGCACCACGTGTCACTGCGTGATTCGCGAGGGATTTGACTCGCTGAACGAAGCTGACGAGCTGGAAGAGGACTATCTTGATAGAGCATGGGGTCTGGAAGCCACTTCGCGCCTGAGCTGTCAGGCCCGCGTCGGCACCGAAGACATCACCGTCGAGATTCCGAAATACTCACTCAACCATGCTGCCGAAGCGCCGCACTGATAAGGAGTTGTCATGAGCCTTAAATGGGTTGATGTGCAGGAAATCGCCATACAACTGGCTGAAGCTCACCCGGATATCGATCCGCTGTCGGTGAATTTCGTCACGCTACGCAATCTGGTCATGGCGCTGCCTGAGTTCGATGACATCCCTGATCGCGGCGGAGAGAAGGTTCTCGAGGCCATCCAGGGGTTGTGGATCGAAGAAGCCGACTAAGCTTGTAATCGACGTAATTATGAAATACCCAAGAACCCGCGTATAATTCGCGGGTTTAATTTTTCGCTTAAATCACTGTTTCTGGAGTTACACCATGGCTGTTCAACGCACTTTCTCCATCATCAAGCCTGACGCTGTTGCAAAAAACGTTATCGGCGAGATCACCACTCGTTTTGAAAAAGCCGGCCTGAAGGTTGTAGCTTCCAAACTGAAGCAACTGTCCAAAGCTGAAGCTGAAGGCTTCTACGCTGAGCACAGCGCTCGTGGCTTCTTCGGCGACCTGGTTGCTTTCATGATCTCCGGTCCAGTTGTTGTTCAGGTTCTGGAAGGCGAAAACGCTATCGCTCTGAACCGCGAACTGATGGGCGCTACTAACCCTAAAGAAGCAGCTGCTGGCACTATCCGTGCTGATTTCGCTGAATCCATCGACGCTAACGCTGTTCACGGTTCCGACTCTGAAGCAGCAGCTGCTCGTGAAATCTCGTACTTTTTCGCAGCTACTGAAGTAACCACTCGCTAAGTATTGGCTCGTGAGTGAGGGTGAAGACATGATTGCAACGACTGGCAAAACAAACCTGTTGGGTCTGACTCAACCGGAGATGGAGAAATTCTTCGACTCAATCGGGGAGAAGCGTTTCCGTGCCGGTCAGGTCATGAAGTGGATTCACCACTTTGGCGTCGATGATTTCGACGCCATGACAAACGTCAGCAAGGCCTTGCGCGACAAGCTCAAGGCCATTGCTGAAGTTCGTGGGCCTGAAGTCGTCAGCGAGGACATCTCAACCGATGGCACCCGTAAGTGGGTGGTTCGTGTCGAGTCCGGCAGCTGCGTCGAGACCGTTTATATCCCCTCGGGCAAGCGTGGCACCTTGTGCGTTTCGTCCCAGGCAGGCTGTGCCCTGGACTGCAGTTTCTGCTCCACCGGCAAGCAAGGCTTCAATAGCAACCTCACCGCCGCCGAAGTGATTGGCCAGGTGTGGATTGCCAACAAATCCTTTGGTAGCGTCCCGGCAACCATCGACCGTGCCATCACCAACGTGGTGATGATGGGCATGGGCGAGCCGCTGCTCAACTTCGACAACGTTATCGCCGCCATGCATCTGATGATGGATGATTTGGGCTATGGCATCTCCAAACGCCGGGTGACCCTGTCTACCTCGGGCGTGGTGCCGATGATCGATGAGCTGGCAAAGCACATCGACGTCTCTCTGGCGTTGTCGCTGCATGCACCCAATGACGAATTGCGCAGTCAATTGGTGCCGATCAACAAGAAGTACCCGCTCAAAATGCTGCTTGAGTCCTGCCGTCGCTATATGTCGACCCTGGGCGAAAAGCGTGTGCTGACCGTTGAGTACACCATGCTCAAGGACGTGAACGACCATGTTGATCACGCCCGCGAAATGATCGAGCTGTTAAAAGACACACCGTGCAAGATCAACCTGATCCCGTTCAACCCGTTCCCGCATTCGGGCTATGAGCGTCCAAGCAATAACGCCATCCGCCGTTTCCAGGAGCTGTTGCAGCAAGCTGGCTACAACGTGACCGTGCGTACCACCCGCGGTGAGGACATTGACGCCGCTTGCGGTCAGCTGGTTGGCCAGGTAGATGATCGGACGCGCCGCAGTTCGCGTCTTATAGCGGCACGTGAACTCAGTGCCGACGCCGAATCAGCGCAAAACGCTGCCTCTGCGCCCTGAGAGAGGACATCCATGATCCTGCGCGCCGCGCTTTCTGTCGTGTTGGTCAGCCTTCTGGCTGGCTGTGTGTCATCGGGCGATTCAAGCTCGATGACTACCGACAAAGGGCGTAACGAGGCGCGTCAGGCATATGTTCAGCTGGGTCTGGGTTATCTCCAGCAGGGGATGACCGAGCAAGCCAAGGTTCCATTGCGCAAAGCCCTCGAACTCGACAAGTCTGACCCGGACACCAACGCCGCACTGGCCTTGGTGTTTCAGTCCGAAATGGAGTCCGGGTTGGCGGAGCAGGCGTTTCGCACCGCGCTTGACGGGCGGCCTGATGATGCCCGTATCCTCAACAATTACGGCAGTTTCCTGTTTGAGCAGCAGCGCTATCAGGAAGCCAGTGCCCAGTTTCAAAAAGCGGCGGCAGACACCCTTTACCCGGAACGTTCCCGGGTTTACGAGAATCTGGGGATAACCTCGCTCAAGCTCGGCCAGCGTGATGCCGGCCGTGCGCAGCTCGAAAAAGCCCTGCGCCTGAACCGTCAGCAGCCCCGAGCGTTGCTCGAAATGGCTGAGTTGTCTTACGAAGACAGGCATTATGTGCCTGCACGTGACTATTACGATCGTTTTAGCCTGCTTAGCGGGCAAAATGCACGTAGTCTATTGCTCGGTGCGCGACTGGCGAATGTTTTCGAGGAGCGCACCGCAACTGCCAACCATGGCCAGCAACTAAAACGACTCTATCCCGGCACGCCGGAATATCAGCAATACCTGTCGGAGCAATGATGAAAGCGGCGCAACCCGAAGTTCTAGCAGCGACTCGTGTCAATCCCGGTGAGACCTTGCGTCAGGCCCGTGAGAACAATGGATGGACGTTGGCTGAAGTCGCCCTGAAACTCAATCTTACGGTCAGCTCCCTGAGCAACCTTGAGACGGGGGCGTTCGATAAGCTGCCAGGGCATACCTTCGCCCGTGGCTATATCCGGGCCTATGCCAAATTGCTTGGCATGGACCAGGCCAGCCTGGTCCGTGAGTTCGACTTGTACACCGGCACTGATGCCAACGGCAGCAATGTGCACAGCCTGGGCCGCATAGAAGAGCCGGTTCGGGTGTCCCATACCATTTTGCGTATTGTCAGCCTGTTGCTGCTGATCGCCGTGGTCGGTGGCGGTTTTATCTGGTGGCAGGACCAGACGTCCATGCGGGCCAAGGACCTGGTCGGTCTGACGCCTGAGCACGTCGAAGTTGAAGGCGCTGACGGCACAACCCGGATCCACCCGATCGACGAACCGGAAGACCAGGCCGTGGCCGAAGCCAGGGCTGAAGGTGACGCAGCGGCAGTTGAGCCTGCTGCCGAACCGGCCGGGACGACTACGCTGGAACTGCCTGCAACTGCACCCGGCGCTACTGTGGTGCCAGCTGCAGCCCCTGTGGCTCAACCGGCTCCGGCTGTTGTTGCACCAGCCGCTGCGATTGTTGCGCCGGCTGCCACACCTGCCGCCGCCACTGCGGCACCGGTCGCCGGTGCGGGTAAAGTGAGCGTGCAGTACACCGCTGATTGCTGGACTCAGGTCACCGACGGCACGGGTAAAGTGCTGTTTGGTGGGCTCAAGCGCAAAGGCGAAAATCTAGAAGTGAGCGGCAAGCCTCCACTGACCCTGCGCCTGGGCTATGCCCGCGGTGCGCAGGTGGCCTACAACGGTCAGGTAGTGGATGTGGCTCCTTTCACCAGTGGCGAAACTGCTCGCCTGAAGTTGGGTCAATAAGTCATGCACGGCGAATCACCAATCAAACGTCGCGAATCGCGCAAAATCTGGGTCGGTAATGTGCCGGTAGGTGGCGATGCCCCTATCGCTGTGCAGAGCATGACCAACAGTGACACCAATGATGTCGCTGCAACCGTTGCCCAAATCAATCGGCTGGAAGCTGCGGGCGTCGATATCGTGCGGATTTCCGTCCCGGATATGGACGCGGCAGAAGCGTTTGGTCGTATCAAGCAGCTGGTCAAGGTGCCATTGGTTGCTGATATTCACTTCGACTACAAGATCGCCCTGCGCGTTGCAGAGCTGGGTGTGGACTGCCTGCGCATCAACCCGGGTAACATCGGTCGTGAAGACCGTGTGCGCGCGGTGGTCGATGCAGCGCGTGATCGAGGTATTCCGATCCGTATCGGCGTTAACGCCGGCTCGCTCGAAAAAGACCTGCAAAAGAAGTATGGCGAACCGACGCCTGCTGCTCTGGTCGAGTCGGCCCTGCGCCATGTTGAGCACCTTGAACGTCTGAACTTCAAGGATTTCAAGGTCAGCGTGAAAGCATCCGACGTGTTTATGGCCGTTGAGGCCTACCGTCTGCTGGCCAAGGAAATCGTCCAGCCGCTGCACCTGGGCATTACAGAAGCGGGTGGTTTGCGTTCAGGCACAGTGAAATCTGCCGTTGGCCTAGGTATGCTGCTTGCCGACGGGATTGGCGATACTATTCGCATCTCTTTGGCCGCAGACCCGGTAGAGGAAGTAAAAGTCGGTTACGACATCCTCAAGTCCCTGCATCTGCGTTCGCGAGGCATCAACTTTATCGCGTGCCCAAGCTGCTCCCGGCAGAATTTCGATGTGGTGAAAACCATGAACGAACTTGAAGTTCGGCTTGAAGACCTGCTGGTACCGCTGGATGTAGCGGTGATCGGTTGTGTGGTCAATGGTCCTGGCGAAGCCAAGGAAGCCCATGTGGGGCTCACCGGTGGTACGCCCAACCTGATTTACATCGACGGCAAACCGTCGCACAAATTGACGAATGAAAACCTGGTGGATCATCTCGAAAAGTTGATTCGGCAGAAGGCGGCCGAAAAGGTCGAAGCTGACGCAGCAGTTATCGCGCGCGGCTAACCAGACGAATAAAGGATTTTTTGTGAGCAAGTCTTTGCAAGCCATTCGTGGCATGAACGACATCCTGCCTGAGCAGACGCCCCTGTGGCGCTACTTTGAAAGCAAGGTTTCGCGGTTGCTGGATAACTACGGTTACAAGCAGATCCGCATGCCTATCGTCGAGTTCACCGAGCTGTTCAAACGCTCGATCGGCGAAGTGACCGATATCGTCGAAAAAGAGATGTACACCTTCGAAGACCGCAACGGCGATTCGCTGACGCTGCGTCCTGAAGGCACTGCGGCGTGTGTGCGTGCCGTACTCGAACACGGCATCACTGGCGGTGGCCAGGTTCAAAAACTGTGGTACATCGGCCCGATGTTCCGCCACGAGCGCCCGCAAAAAGGCCGTTATCGTCAGTTCAATCAGATCGGTGTCGAGGTGTTCAACCTCGATGGTCCGGACATCGATGCAGAACTGATCGTGCTGACCTGGCGCCTGTGGGGCGAGCTGGGCATCCGTGATGCGGTCAAGCTCGAACTCAACAGCCTCGGCACCAGCGAAGCTCGTGCGCGCTACCGTGCTGCTCTGGTCGAGTACTTGTCCTCGCGTCTGAGTGAACTTGACGAAGACAGCCAGCGTCGCCTCAAATCCAACCCGCTGCGGGTACTCGACACCAAAAATGCCGATACCCAGGCTGTTCTGGTCGATGCGCCGAAGCTGGTGGATTACCTGGACGAAGAATCCCGTGTGCACTTCGAGGGCCTCAAGGCTCGCCTGGATGCTGCCGGTATTCCGTACACGATCAATCCCAAGCTGGTTCGCGGGCTCGATTACTACAGCAAGACCGTATTTGAATGGGTCACCGACAAACTGGGCTCCCAGGGCACCGTATGTGCCGGCGGTCGTTATGACGGTCTGGTCGAACAAATGGGCGGCAAGCCCACCTCGGGCGTTGGTTTCGCCATGGGTATCGAGCGTCTGATCCTGATGCTCGAAACCCTTGAGCAGATCCCTGAAGAAATCGCGCGTCAGGTCGATGTTTACCTGTGTGCTTTCGGTGAGGCCGCTGAACTGGCTGCTCTGGCTTTGAGTGAACGTGTTCGCGATCAGCTACCGAACTTGCGCTTGCAGATCAATGCGGGCGCAGGCAGTTTCAAAAGCCAGTTCAAAAAGGCTGACAAGAGCGGCGCACTGTATGCGCTGATCCTGGGTGAGGACGAATTGGCCCAGCAAGTGGTAGGTGTCAAACCCCTGCGTGGCCAGGGCGAACAAGAAACGATTGCCTGGGATGCTCTAGCCGAGCACTTGGCCACCTGCGTTGTGCAGGGTTGAAGCTGTAAAACAGCCGATTTAGCGAATAAGGAGTGTTGGGGTGTCGAGTAACGAAGATGATCAGCTGGGCGAGTTGAAAGACTGGTGGCAGCGCAACGGCAAACCCCTGCTCACTGGCGGCTTGTTGGCGCTGGTGGTGGTGTTCGGTTGGCAGGCTTGGCACAAATATCAGAGCAATCAGTCGCAAGGTGCGTCGATGCTCTACCAACAATTGCTTGAAACCACGCTTACCCCTGACGGTCAGCCTGATACTGCCCGTGTGGCCGATCTGGCCAACAAGCTGAAAAGCGAGTACGCAGGTTCTGCCTACGCGCAATTTGGCGGTCTGTTTGTGGCCAAGGTGGCTGTGGACAACGGCAAGCTGGATGACGCAGCCACCGAGCTGCAAGTCATAGTTGCAAAGCCTGCCAACCTCACTCTGGGTGAAGTGGCACGTCAGCGTCTGGCTCAGGTGCTTGCAGCACAGGGCAAGCTGGATGATGCACTGAAGCTGCTTGAAGGCGATTCGGACAAGGCATTCCTGGCCAGCCGTGAAGAGCTCAAAGGCGACTTGCTGGTACAGAAGGGTCGTACCGAGGACGCACGTGCAGCCTACGAAAAAGCCAAGGCGGCATTGTCGGATGAGGCAGCGGTAGGTGGGTTGCAAATCAAGCTCGATGACCTGGCCAAAGGGGATGCGTGACGTGATGCGTTGGAAACATGCAGCATTGCTGGCTCTGGTCGTTTTGGCCGCGGGTTGCAGCAGCAACAGCAAAAAAGAACTGCCACCGGCCGAGCTGACAGACTTCAAAGAAGAAGTCGTTCTGCAAAAGCAGTGGAGTCGCTCGATTGGTGACGGCCAGGGTAAAACCTACAACATGCTGGTTCCGGCTGTTGAAGGTAGCCATATCTACGCCGCTGACGTAACGGGTGTAGTAATGTCTCTGGACCGCATGGACGGCGACGTTCAGTGGAAAAAAGACCTCGAGTTGCCTGTTTCCGGCGCGGTAGGCCTGGGCTATGGCCTGGTCCTGCTCGGCACGCTGCAAGGTGACGTGGTGGCCCTGGATTCCAGCACCGGTGAAGAAAAATGGCGTTCTCGCGTTAACAGCGAAGTGCTGGCACCCCCTGCGACCAATGGCGATATCGTCGTGGTTCAGACCCAGGACGATCGTCTGATCGGTCTGGATGCTGATACCGGCAATCAGCGTTGGGCATATGACAGCACGCCGGGTGTATTGACCCTGCGTGGTACAGGTGCACCGCTGGTGACCAATCACCTGGCAATTGCGGGTCTTTCGACCGGTAAAGTGGTTGCCCTCGATACGCGTAACGGCGTACCTGTGTGGGAGCAACGAGTTGCTATCCCTCAAGGCCGTTCCGAGCTTGAGCGTATTGTCGATATCGACGGTGGCCTGCTGATGTCTGGCGGTACGCTGTATGTCGCCAGCTACCAGGGCCGCATGGCGGCGCTTGAAATGGAAAGTGGTCGCGTGCTCTGGCAGCGCGATGCTTCCAGCTATTCAGGTGTCGCTCAAGGTTTTGGCAGCGTCTACGTCAGCCTGGCGTCGGGCACTGTAGAAGGCGTTGACGAACGCTCGACCACCTCGCTGTGGAGCAATGACGCTCTGGCTCGCCGTCAACTGTCGGCTCCGGAAGTCTTCTCCAGCTATGTGGCTGTCGGTGACATGGAAGGCTATCTGCACCTGCTAAGCCAGGTCGATGGTCGTTTCGTGGGCCGTACCCGCATTGACAGTGATGGCCTTCGGGCGCGTCCGCTGGTGGTCGGTGACATGATTTACGTGTTTGGTAACAGCGGCAAACTGGAAGCCCTGACCATTCGCTAAGGCGTCTATGCTTGAGGCTTCAGGGCCTCGGGCAGCCTTGCTCTGGCAAGGTTTGCGGCACATTTGTGCTGTTCCGAACTCTGGCCGCTGCCTTGCAGCGGCTTTTGTATTTTCTGAAATAACGAAGTGGAGAGCCGCATGGTTCCCGTAATCGCCCTGGTGGGCCGACCAAACGTCGGCAAGTCCACCTTGTTCAACCGCCTGACCAGGACTCGTGACGCCATTGTTGGTGACTTGTCCGGTCTGACCCGTGATCGCCAATACGGTGAGGCCAAGTGGCAAGGGCGTTCCTACATTCTGGTCGACACCGGCGGTATCTCCGGTGACGAGCACGGTATGGACGAAAAGATGGCCGAGCAGTCGCTGCTGGCTATCGAAGAAGCTGACGTCGTTCTGTTCCTGGTAGATGCAAAAGCGGGTTTCACAGCCGCTGACCAGATGATCGGCGAGCACCTTCGCAAACGTAACAAGCGTTCTTATGTGGTTGCCAACAAGGTCGACAACATCGATCCGGAACTGGCGCGTGCAGAATTTGCACCGTTGGGCATGGGCCATGCGATCCCGATCGCAGGTGCTCATGGCCGTGGTATCACCCAGATGCTGGAAATCGCCTTGAGCGACTTCCCTAAAGATCCGGAAGAGGAAGAAGAAGGCGAAGCCGAAGTCGTTCTTGAAGGTCAGGAAGCCAAGCGCATTCCCGGCCCAAGCGAAAAAGACGGCATCAAGATCGCCATCATCGGTCGTCCTAACGTCGGCAAGTCGACCCTGGTCAACCGCATGCTCGGTGAAGACCGGGTTATCGTTTATGACGAGCCAGGCACCACCCGTGACAGCATCTACATCCCGTTTGAGCGTAACGACGAGAAGTACACGCTGATCGACACCGCCGGTGTGCGCAAGCGCGGCAAGATCCACGAAGAAGTCGAAAAATTCTCCGTGGTCAAAACCCTGCAAGCCATCAAAGACGCCAACGTGGTGATCTTCGTGATGGATGCCCGTGAAGGCGTGGTTGACCATGACCTGAACCTGTTGGGCTTTGCGCTGGAGGCCGGTCGGGCTCTGGTCATCGCGATCAATAAGTGGGACGGCATGACCCCAAGCGAGCGCGATTTCGTCAAAGTCGAGCTGACACGTCGCCTGTTCTTCGTCGACTTTGCTGACATCCACTTCATCTCGGCGCTTCACGGCACTGGCGTGGGTAACCTGTACCAGTCAGTGCAGAACTCATTCAAGTCGGCGGTTACCCGCTGGCCGACCAACCGTCTGACCCAGATCCTGGAAGATGCGGTTGGCGAGCACGCGCCACCGATGGTCAACAGCCGCCGGATCAAGTTGCGCTATGCCCACTTGGGTGGTGCTAACCCGCCGATTATCGTGATCCACGGTAACCAGGTTGAGAAGGTTCCGAAGTCTTACGTCCGTTATCTCGAAAACACCTACCGTCGTGTCTTGAAGCTGGTCGGTACACCGATTCGCATCGAGTTCAAAGGTGGCGAGAACCCGTACGAAGGCAACAAGAATTCGCTGACTGACCGTCAGGTAAACAAGAAACGCCGCATGATGTCGCACCACAAGAAAGCCGAGAAGAACCGCAAAGACAAGCGCTAATCTCGCAAGCTAAAAGCGTAATGAGAAAGGGTCCGAAAGGGCCCTTTTTCGTGTCTGACGTTTGGGCTATCCTCGACGGGTCCTGTGCCGCAGTCAGTGCCGGGAACTCAACAGGGAACGGCCATGATCACCAGCAAGTTGCCGAACGTCGGCACCACCATCTTCACGCGTATGTCGCAGCTCGCGACGCAAACCGGCGCCATCAACTTGTCTCAGGGCTTCCCTGATTTCGATGGCCCGCAGGCGTTGCGCGATGCTGTTGGCCAGCATATCGCCAGTGGTCATAATCAATACTCCCCCATGACCGGTTTGCCCGCCTTGCGCCAGCAGGTGGCGGCAAAAATCGCCCGCAGCTACGGTGTCCACGTCGATGCCGACACCGAGGTGACGATCACCCCCGGTGCCACTCAGGCCATCTTCTGCGCGATTCAGGCGGTGGTTCATGCCGGTGATGAAGTCATCGTGTTTGACCCCTGTTACGACAGCTACGAGCCCTCGGTCGAGCTGGCCGGTGGCCGTTGTGTGCATGTGCAGTTGGGGCTGGATGATTTCTCCATCGACTGGCAACAACTCGAAAAGGCACTGAGCCCGCGCACACGCATGATTATCCTCAACAGCCCGCACAACCCGAGTGGTGCCCTGATCAGCCGCGCTGAACTGGACCAGTTGGCCAGGCTCATTGCCGACCGCGATATCTACCTCATCAGTGATGAGGTGTATGAACACCTGGTGTTCGATGGCGTGCCCCACGTCAGTGTTTTGTCCCATCCCGAGTTGTACCATCGTGCCTTTGTTGTCAGCTCTTTCGGCAAGACGTACCACGTGACAGGCTGGAAAACCGGTTACGTTGTCGCGCCGCCGGCCCTGACGGCTGAGATGCGCAAGGTTCACCAATACGTCAGTTTTTGCGGTGTTACGCCATTGCAGTATGCGTTGGCCGACTTTATGGCGGCTCATCCTGAGCACGTTGAAGAGTTGCCGGCGTTTTACCAGGCCAAGCGTGACCTGTTTTGTGATTTGCTGAGCCCATCGCGTTTTACCTTCAAACCGGTGGCAGGGACCTATTTCCAGTTGGTGGATTACTCCCTGATTCGTCCGGATCTCAATGATGTCGACATGGCCGAATGGCTGACCCGCGAGCATGGCGTGGCGACTATCCCGGTTTCGGTGTTCTACCAGACCCCACCCCAAGGGCAGCGGCTGGTTCGCCTTTGTTTTGCCAAACGCGAGGAGACGCTGCGTGCAGCGGCAGAAAAACTATGCGTGATCTAAGTGGTGTACCCGATTTAACCGTAGCCTTGGTGCAGACCACGCTGGTCTGGCACGACCGCGAGGCCAACTTTGCGCACTTTGAAGAGTTGCTGGAACAGGCTCAGGGGGCAGATCTGGTGGTCTTGCCCGAGATGTTCACCACCGGCTTCAGCATGGACTCCAAAACCCTGGCAGAGCCCGAACACGGCCCTGCCAGCAAGTGGTTGCAGGCGCAGGCCAAAAAGCTCAACGCGGTAATCACCGGCAGCGTAATTGTGAAGGCGGCCGATGGCAGTCACCGCAACCGGCTGTTATGGGCGCGTCCTGACGGCGAAGTATTGCACTACGACAAGCGCCACTTGTTTCGGATGGCGGGGGAGCACGAGCACTTCACCCCTGGTGAGCGCCAGGTGCAGTTCGAAGTCAAAGGCTGGCGCATTCGCCCACTGATTTGCTATGACCTGCGCTTCCCGGTGTGGAGCTGTGACCCGCACGACACTGACCTGCTGCTGTATACCGCCAACTGGCCGGGCGCGAGGCGGTTGCACTGGAACCGTTTGCTGCCTGCACGGGCGATTGAGAACCTGTGCTATGTCGTGGCGGTTAACCGGGTGGGGACGGACGGCAAAGGTCTGGTCTACACAGGGGACAGCCAGATACTCGACTTCCAGGGCGAGTCGTTGTTGGGTGCAGGGGAGGCGGACGGCGTGTTCACCGTGAGCCTGAGTGCGACGGAGCTGAGCGCTTACCGCAAGCGTTTCCCGGCGAACCTGGATGCGGACGATTTCGAGCTGCGCTGATGTGTGGAAGCCGTTATCAGACGTTGTGTACGACGTAAAACCTGTGGGCGCGTGGCTTGCCCGCGATGGGATCACCGCTGTCTGCCTGCCTGCCAGACCGCACCGCCTGAATCGCGAGCAAGCCCGCTCCCACAATTGCCCTTGAGGTTATACAGCTTTGTACACATGCCATAAAAAGCCCCCAAGGCTCTCACCTTGGGGGCTTTTGTGTTTCTGGCAATCGCTTACGCGGCTTTCGCCTCGGTTTCGCTCAGGGAGCGGTTCAGGGCGCTGAAGAGTGCCTTGAAGCTTGCCGTGGTGATGTTTTCATCAATACCCACACCGTGTACGGCACGTCCGCCATTAACCCGCAGTTCAATGTAGGCCGCCGCTTTGGCGTTGGTGCCAGCGCCAATCGCATGCTCGTTGTAGTCCATTATCTCGGCATTGACCGGCAGACCAGCTACCAGCGCTTCCAGCGCGCCGTTGCCCTTGCCGCTCCAGCGCAGGTTGGTTTCGCCATCGCCCTTGGCCGACACTTCAACTTCGACTGCGCTATGGCCGTTCTCTTCCTGCAAACGGTGGCTGACCAGCGCGTAAGGGGTATTGGCCTGCAGATACTCGGTGCGCAGCAAGTTGTGGATCTGCTGAGCCGTCATTTCCAGGCCCAAGCGGTCGGTTTCGCGCTGAACGACCTGGCTGAACTCGATCTGCATGCGGCGCGGCAAGCTGATGCCGTATTCCTGCTCCAGCAGGTAAGCAATCCCGCCTTTACCCGACTGGCTGTTAACCCGGATCACGGCTTCGTAGCTACGGCCGATATCAGCCGGGTCGATTGGCAAGTACGGCACTTCCCACAAGGCGTCCGGCTTTTGCTGGGCGAAGCCCTTGCGGATGGCGTCCTGGTGCGAGCCGGAGAACGCGGTGTGTACCAGATCGCCGACATACGGGTGACGTGGGTGAACCGGGATCTGGTTGCACTCCTCGACGACTTTGCGCACGCCGTCGATATCGGAGAAATCGAGCTCAGGGTTCAGGCCCTGGGTGTACATGTTCAGTGCCACAGTCACCAGATCGACGTTACCGGTGCGCTCGCCGTTGCCGAACAGGCAGCCTTCAACGCGATCAGCGCCGGCCATCAGGCCCAGCTCGGTGGCGGCTACGCCGGTGCCGCGGTCGTTGTGGGTGTGCAGGCTGATCAATACGCTGTCCCGGCGATTGATATGGCGACCGAACCATTCGATCTGGTCGGCATAGATGTTCGGGGTGGCGCACTCAACGGTCGCGGGCAAGTTGAGGATCATCTTGTGTTCAGGTGTCGGGTTCCAGACCTCGATCACCGCGTCACACACTTCCTTGGCGAACTCCAGTTCAGTTGCGCTGAAGGTCTCTGGCGAGTACTCGAACGTCCACTGGGTTTCTGGCTGCTGGGCGGCGTATTTGACGAACAGCTTGGCTGCGCTGACCGCGATTTCTTTAACGCCGTCCTTGTCCTGGTTGAACACGATGCGCCGGAACGACGGGCTGGTGGCGTTGTACAAGTGGACGATGGCTTTTTTCGCGCCACGCAACGATTCAAAGGTACGCGCGATGAGGTCTTCACGGCCCTGGGTCAGCACCTGGATGGTGGTGTCGTCCGGGATATGGCCGTCTTCAATCAGGGTGCGCACGAAGTCGAAGTCAGTTTGCGATGCGGCCGGGAACGACGCCTCGATTTCTTTAACGCCAACACTGACCAGTGTCTTCCAGAAACGCAGCTTCTTCACCGCATCCATCGGCTCGATCAGCGACTGGTTGCCGTCGCGCAAATCGGAACTGCACCAGACAGGCGCGCTGGTGATGGTTTTCGAAGGCCAGGTGCGGTCAGGCAGGTCAATGACCGGGAAGGCGCGGTATTTGGAAGACGGGTCTTTGAGCATGGTCATCAGGCAATCCTTATTGTGCAAGCCGTACACGGGGCGGCTAGCCGAAAAAATACAAAGCAAAAGGGCGAGGCACCGCAATTAGCTTTGCAGTCGTGCACTGACTAGGCAAAGGCTGCGATGTTGACGAAGCAGGATGAGGGTATGTGATGTGTTCATGACCTCAACCCTAACCATTGGTGAGAAGGATGGCAAGCAGGCAAAAAACATTGAGAGGAATGCTCGAATATGGCGAATATTCGGGTTTTTATCGCGAATTTTATATGAGGTTGTCTCATTAATTGCGCACCTTTAGCGCTTGGCATACATCTGGTGCTTCTTGAGGCAGGCCGTGTCAGTCAGCCCTGGTTGAACCTGATGAGTGCGCTTGCAAGCAGTCAGAAATTTCAGCGCCGAAAAACTGTGACCGGTCAGTATCACAAACCGTGAAAACCTATGAAAAGCCTTGTGTTTCGGTGCTTAGGCATGAGCATTGATGAGGCTTTTCACTTCATCGCACCAATCGCCGTAATACTTGATTCCACTTCCACAGCAGCTTCACAGGCTCTGTAGAAAACAGTGATCAGCAGCCGAGTATTACCATGCGAATTTATAGCTATCTCTTTCTGATGATGGGGTGCGGTTGGGGTTTGACTGCGCCGGCAATCGCCTCGCCAGCCATCAATCCGGGGTCGATGTTCGGCTTTCTGGATGACGGTAAAAGCGCGGTCCTGAAGCGCATTTATAACTCTGGAACCAGTACCGCATTCGTGAAAGTGGTGGTTCAGGAAATTATCTACGACGCCCAGGGCAAACCCGTCGAACTGCCACCCAAAGCGCTCTCTGATGCGCCGCTGGCCGAGCAGAACACGCTGCTGGCGAGCCCGGCCAGGATGATTATTCCAGCCAATGGCATGCAATCGACCCGACTGTTGTTTATGGGCGGTCGTGACCATGAACGGTATTACCGGGTTCGATTTATTCCTGTGTTGCCGTCCAGTGCGGACACTTTTGATCAGAGTGCCGATGATCAACAGACCTACAAGAACGATCTGGCTGCGCAAGTAACCCTGTTGACGGGGTTCGGCACGCTTATGTTTGTCAGGCCGGACAAGGTCAAGTTTGATACACGACTTAAAGATGAAAAGACGACCTACAGCGTCCATAACGCAGGCAATAGTGTTATTGCCCTGGATTTCGTTAAAAGTTGCCATGTCGAAAAAACTACCGAGTGTTCGGCCATCGCTCAGCATTACGTATTGCCCGGTAAAACCTATACGTTTACCAAAACACAAAACAAGATTCACAGCTTTGTGCTTCAAGAAGGCAATGCTGAACGCAAGGTATCGTTTACCAGTGCTTGAATTTTAATTGCATATAAATGATGTATCACCCCCTGACTATAAACCTGAAGAAGGAAGCAAAAATGCAACGCACTTTTATGGCTACTGTTAGCCCACTGGCCCTTGCCTTGTTAGCCACCCTGGGTACGGCACAGGTCTCTGCGGCTGATCCAATCGAAGTACAAGTTCAATTGGTTGCCAGTGTTCCATCCACCACGTTTCATGTTGTACCGGCAGAAACCGGCTGGATCGGTGTGGCGCAACGTATGGAGTGGACGCCTAATCCCGCTACCGGGCGTGGCGAGCTAAGCACCCTGCGTAAAGCCTTTGACGTCAGAAACAGCTCGGGTGCCATTGCCGCACGCATTACCGATGCCAACGGAGCTTATCTGTTCAATGGCGCTGCCATGATTCCGCTCGACGTTCATTTCAATAACAAGGAGCTTAATAGCTTCAGTCAGGAGTTTATCAACGCCACTGAAGCGGCTGCCGGCAAACGCGTAGACCTGACGATTGCGGCCGTAGAGACAGGCAATGATTTTGTACCGGGTGAATACAGTGGCATCGTCAACATGACCTTCGATGCGGTGCCTCCTGTTACGCCTTAAGCCGTCTTTAGTAATGCCTGAGCTCTAAGACTCTCTTTCCTGGCGGTCGAACAACGATCGATGCTCTCGGCCGCCTGGAAAGTGGAGTTGTGCGGGTTTTACATAAACGATGTCAGTTTGTCTGGATAATAACTATTGAACTCTTTAATGGGTCGTGCCCTGATTGTTGGCTACTCGATTATTCTGTCGACGGGCCTTAACGCTGAGGTTAATTCACCGTCCAAGTTGGGTGTGTTAAGTCAGGCAGCGTCTTTACCTGATGGTTTTCAGGAACATTTTTTCGATGTGCCTTTAGCCGTGCGTATCGATGTAAACGCAAAGTTGCTTGGCGATGCCCTGGTCATTCTCGGTCGTGATGAAAAAATTCGATTATTGAGTTTTACCGATACGCAAGAAAGTGCATTGCCTGAGGCCGAGCGTGCCCAATGGCTGGATCAGTTATCCACACCTGTAGCGCTGGGTAGCTGTACTGACAATTGTGCAAACGGCTTGGTCGCCTTGCATTACAACCTGCAAGACTCACAGCTTTCGATTTTGACGGATAACGCCGAGCATGAAGGCGATTCTGCCCAGTACCACAGCCTGCCCGTAGGCGGCAGTGCCGGTCTGATTCTGCACAACCAATTGAACATTGCCCGCAGTGGTGGCTCCGAAGCCAGCATGGCGGCGCGTTATAACGTCCAGGCCAACAGCAGCATCGGCAACTGGACACAGGTTGCTTCGGCCGAACTGGCACGTACCGGTGAGCCCGACTCTCCCACCTATCACTCTTTGAACCAGCTCTACGGCCAGCGCGAGTTTGCCGGCAACTTTTTCCGTCTGGGGTATTTCACGCCGGATGCGCTAGGGGTTTATCGACGACCGCGCAATTTTGGCGCCAGCCCTGATACCACCCTTGGTTTCATGTACGGAACCAGCGACAGCCTTGCCGTCAACAGCGCAAGCCCCAGCACCTATCCCGTCTATGTCACGCCTAGTCGCCAAGGGCTTGTGGAGGTATATCGCGATGGTGTCCTGATTTACAGCCAGGCCGTTGCCAGTGGTTTGCAGACACTCGACACAAGGCGCTTACCCGGGGGGATTTACCCCGTACAGGTGCGCTTGATCGAGGATGGCCAAGTCACTTCCACGACCGAAGAGGTGATCTATAAACCGAACAACTGGCGCAATGCCGATCAACCCTGGCGCTACAGCGTGTTCGGTGGCAAACGACGTCAGTTGTTCAATAACTGGGGCGATGACGTTCAATATGATCAGGGTTTGACCTACGGGGTTCTGCTCAATTACCTGGTGCATCCCCGAGTCATTCTGGGGGCTGACGCCCAGCGTGTTGCGCAAAAAATGCAATACGGCGGGTCAATAGACTGGAGCCTGTCAGACAAGATCAGTCTCTATAGCAACGTGTATCAAACGTCTGACTACGGTACAGGAATGGATATTCAGGCCCGTTATCAATATCACAGCGGCAGCGTGATGTTTTCTCACTCGCGTTCCTGGCTTGATACCCGAAATGATATCGACTACCTGGACACCGTCGCGATTCGCCCAAAAAACCGCTTCAACGGCCGTACTCAAAACACAGCGCTGTCGGTTACTCAGCGTTTGAGCCTGACCAGCAGCCTCACGGGTCGGGTCAGCCACAGTAGCGGCAATACCAACGGCACCGGGGTTGATCTGAGCTGGTTACGCAGGAGCACGCTGTTTGGCAGCGATGTGAACTGGCAGGTATCGCTGTTTGACCGCCCCGCGAGCATCAGCACCGGGAGCCAGCGTAATCGCGGGATCGACCTGAGCATCAACCTGGCGCTGGGCAACCCGGGCGGCAGCTTCTCGGCCAGTATCGGTAGTCGCACCTCCCGTGATGGCGAGCGCGAACTTAATGGTTCATTGGGTTACAACAAGGTCCTGGACGGTGATTTTTTCAAAAGTTACTCCACCAGCCTGACGGCCGACAGTTACGGCGCGGGCTTGAGCGGCGCCACTCAATTTGAAACCCGAGTGCTTGATGGCGACGCCTACGCACAGCGCTCTTCCTATAACGGAGAGGTCAGCGGTGGCTTGAACCTCAGCAGTACCGTGGCCGTCGGGGCAGGGACTGTGGCTGCCAGCGGCAATTTCTATGGTGATGACGGGGCAATGATCGTCGACCTGGATTCGGACATCGACAACCTGGTATTACGCGCCGACGACATGAGTGGCAGTTATGGCGCAGAGCTCAAACCCGGCAGAAATATTGTGCCGGTGGGCGCATATAAAAGTGGCACGGTGCGCTTCGATTTCAATGGCAGTGATGCCTATGCCGCGTCGATACAACCTCCCCAGACGCGCTACCACCTCAATAAAGGTGGCGTGATGTATCAGAAAGTGCGCGTACTCAAAACCTTGTCGGTACTGGGACGTCTTGTCGACCCCCAGGGCAGACCCATGGCAGGCGCACATATCCTTAATCATGCCAGCAGCGGTGTAACAGAGGCCGACGGTTTTTTTGTGCTGGAAATGAGCGAAGCGTCACCCAGCCTGGAAATAAATCATCGGGGGCAGCCTGCATGCAGTGTCGTCCTGGAACCGGGCAAACATAAACGTGAAAACAATGTGTTGCTGGTCGCCGATATCGTCTGTCACCCAACATCAGTGGGCGTTGCGAAAGGGCCGTGAATGGACAGGTCACTTGAATACGGATGCTCTGTTAAATAGCAATGAATACACGGGGCACAAGGAGCGTGTGATTCATAATTTTGAACTGAGTAATTATTATGCGCATGGCATTACTTTTTAACTCCCAAAGTTTTAGACGTTACCGGTTGGCGCTGGTATTGATGAGTTACGCGTTATCGACGTCAGCGTATGAAAAAACCATTGAGGCGGTGTATACGCCCGATCCGAACGGTTCAAGGAGCTCGGCCTTTGTCATCGTCACGCCTGGCGAAGGCAAGTGTTCGTCGCCTAGTTCCAGTTACTGTAACGGGGCACTGGGTATGATGTGGCCGGTTGTTTTTGAGTCGCCGGCGGGTATTGACGTTGCGGCAAATGCGAATGATCCAAGGCAGGGGGCGTACTTCAAGATCCCCTTGGGTTGGCGCAGTGTAATGTTGGTCAATAATAAAACCGGCTCACAGGCTGAATTAAAAGTTCGGGCAGTCGCAATGGGGGCTCAATACCATTTGATCCAGCCGGCGGCGGAACTGTCTCCGGGTGGTCCTACGGCACCCAACCTGGGGCATGGATTGCTCTGGCAAGGAGGAGCGTGGCATGAGGGGTTGGGGTCATGTTATTCATCAAGGCTGTGGTATTTAGCGCCCAAAGCCCATGAGTTTTTTTGGCACTACCGCAGCAATGACACCTGTACCAAAAAAGCGTTATTCGAAATCCCGGGTCCTTTTATTTATAACCATACCCAAACCGCGTTTGAATTTGTCATGCCTAACCCACTGGACATGGAGCCTGGGGAATATGCTGCCAGTACTGTTTACAACGTGGGGCCGGGCCAGGATTTTGACCTCGGTGAGTTGATGTTGCCTTCTGATAGTGTCCTGGCCCTTAACTTCAGGTTTTCCGTAAACAGTGCGTTAACGGTGGACTTTCCACCGGGTTCACAACGGGCGGTCTTGCAACCCAGAGAAGGTTGGCAAGGTTGGCTTAACTCGGGACGCAAACCTCCCGGTTTGAGTGCGTTTCAGAATTTTAAACTATCGACTTCAAGCCACTTCAAAATGTACCTGGACTGTCAATATTCGATTGACGCGGACTGCGGTATTTACGCCGAGTCAGCCACGAAAAATGCCCGGGTGGCGGTGGATACAACGGTGAGTTTTCCGGCCGGTATCACGTTAAGCCCGGGCAGGCGTACGGCGATTAAAGTTCCCTTGGCCCAGGGCATGCACAATGCAGTAAGTTTTGAAGTTGACGGGGTTCAACTGTCGCGGGCGGCGAGCATGAATTATGAAATACAACCCGAGGTGACAGCACTCATGGTTGAAAATCCGGGCAGTACTTACAGTGGCGTGGTCACGATTATATTTGATGTCACTACTTAGCGGGCCGTTCTATATAAAGGTCGTTGCGGCTGTTTCAGCGCGACGACGTGATTATTTATAAGGCCTGCATCGCTATTCACTATCGGGGAGACATACCGTGCGGTTGTTTATTTTTTTTGAGTCGTCAGCTTTTTTTTTGGCAGGTCTGATTTTTTTGTGTGCGCAGGGACTGTTCAGCGTTCAACCGTTGAATGCAGCAGAGCAGGAAATTACGGCAGTGTTTATGCCCGACCCCGCAAATCCTTCACATAATAAGTTTGTTAATACAACACCGGTGACGGGCTATTGCCTGATACTGCCAGGTCAATGCGAAGCCAATAACTTTTCGAGTGTTGACTTCCCGATTGATTTCGATGCGTCAAAGGGGCTTGACCCGGACGAGGCGCTGGCAGACAGGCGAAAAGCGGCTTACATGCTAATCCCGTCGACCTTTCGCACCGTGCCCATTACCAATGATCAAACCGGAGCGAGTTCCGAGGTGCAATGGCGGATCTCGGGTTTCGGCGGGCGCTATATTTTGAGCAGCGGCACCTGGCATGGTCACTTGTGGGGATCGACCTGGGTAACGGCGCCCAGCCCTTGCACCTATGGCGGCGTGGGCAGTGGCAATGCCACTTTTTATGATTACTTCTGGAAGGTACCGCAGAGTGCAACCACGGCTTGCGTGAAAATGCCCAAAGTCGAGATTCCGGCGCCTTTCAGGTACCGCAACATGAACATCAGTTACGAGATGCTCACGCCAAACCCTTTGGCCATGGAAATGGGCACTTACTCCGGTAGCATCACCTATGGCATAGGCCCTGGTCAGGATTTTGACTTTGGCGACATCATGCTGGCGAGCGATGATCACATCACCTTCAACTTCAAGCTGTCGGTTAACCACTTGCTCAATGTCGAGTTCCCGCCCGGCGCAAACCGTGTGGTACTGCAGCCTGAAGGCGGCTGGCAAGGATGGTTCGATACCGGGCGACTACCGCCATCCTTATTCGCCAACCATGACTTTAAAATATCCAGCTCCGGCAAGTTTAAAGTCTATCTGGAGTGCCAATACGTCGTGGAGAGCACCTGTGGCATTCGCCCGTTAGCGCACGAACAACCCGTCGTGGGGGTTGATATTGCACTCACTTTGCCCGCCGGTATCGTGGTCGATTCAGGGGGGCAGCCTGCGCATCGAGTGCCGCTCGGTAGCGGGGAGCAGAGTGCGGTGGTGTTCAGTACGCAAAGCAGCCAGTTTTCTCGAAAGGCTACCCTGCACTACGTCATTCCCGGCGTAGCGAGCGCATCCATGCTCAATTATCCAGGCACTACGTTTACCGGCAGTGCCACGATTATTTTTGATGCCGATATTTAAGCGCCTGGGCCTGATTAATATTACTGTCCCTTGAGCGACTTACCCCCGATAACAATAAGACTGGTGGGCGATAAACAGCGGCCCTGCTTATAAGTGGGCGGGTTGTTTTGTTTAAATATTAAGGTGTTGAAAATTCCTACTTTAAGCCTGGATTAAAACGCTGAGTTGACAAGTTTATTGTGGGCGTTTGTTCGACGTGTGTATTGATCAAGAGGGTGTTTATGCTTGATTGTGCATGGGCAGGCCTCGCGCTATGTCGCTGTGTTAAGTGATTGATGTAGAGTGTTATTTAATTCGGCATTTGAAATGGCGGAACATTACACTCCGTCTACTCATTTTATAAGGCTGTAATACCATGGCCCGTTACTTGATAGCTGGCGTAATGTTATTTGATGATGAGTTGTATGAAGTGTCAGGTGCGGGTGACGTTGTTCAGTCCGTTATGCTCGGGGCGGCAGCCAGCCGTTGTTTTTCGACGTTACTTGAGGCTCAGGGCTCCATCGTTACTAAAAAGGAGCTGTTGCATGCGGGGTGGGAACGCTACGGGCAGCAGGTGTCGGCCAATAGCGTCAACCAGTCCATTGCGCAAATCCGCCGTTGTTTATCCTCCGTGGGGCACTGCGATTACGTGGTCACAGTGCCGCGCATTGGCTACAAAGTCAGCGATGCCTTGTCAATTGAGAAACTGGGTGATTGTACGCAGCCTGTTGCAGGTGATGAATGCAGCGCCGGGCGCGATATCAAACCGTTACTGGTCATGTTGGGTGATCAGGTTGCCGTACCTGCGGACAAAAAGCACAGCCGGCGCAAGTATCTGTTTCTGGGCGGGTTGTTGCTGTTCAACATGCTCCTGGCCTTTGGCTGGCAAGCGATGAAGTTGAGTTCGCCCCTGTCATCGGCCATCGAACTCAGTTACTTGCCGGTACCTGGGGAGCGCAGCCTGCATTTGTTTTCGGCGCCGGGTTTAAACGCCAACCCTGAGCGCGTTAATGCCCATTTGCTCAAGTTGAAGGAGAAGCCTCCAGCCTTCACGGCGTTGGCGAGTTATCCATACGTGTATTTGAATGGTGCGCTAAGGGATGACGTTTATGGATATTTCTTATGCCGGGACCCGATAGAAATCAGTGTGTCGGGGTGTATTTCCTATTTTGTCGTGGATGGGCCCGAATCATGATGGCTGCAAAGTCGAGTGCGCCGGGGGTTCTGTTTATTACGCTAATCCTTTTACCTTGGCTGGTCGCGACCTGGCTTTACTCTGCTGGTCGAGTGGTATGGGAGTGCCATCTGGATTTTGAAATGCTGGTAACGTCATCCGATCAAACAGCCGAGCGAACGTTGGGTTCATACAGTCAGTTTTTTTATGGCAATAACCAGGGCTTCTCACGGATCAGCGGCCGCAAAGTGCAGCTCGTGAAAAATGACCAGACCCAGGTACACAACTTTCATCGCTTTATTGATTTCAAGTATGTGCAGGCGGGGCCTTATCTGAAAAACAGGGTCACCAAAATGACGCGCAAGCAGGGAGACACGCTCAGTGATGACAAGCCACTGGTATTCATGAGTGCGCCGGGGGAGGACGTTTATCTCCAAGTGTTGAAACTGGGCCCCAACACTTATTCGTTTGGCCGCCTTGGCATGCCACGCCAGATCTGCCAGGGCAGGCAAGGGTGGTTGATGCCGCGTTTACGTTAAGGCTTAAAGGCACCGATAAAGATCGCCGGGTCGACCCGGGCATCATTCAGGCTGATGTTCCAGTGCATATGCGGGCCGGTGGCACGGCCGGTTGAACCGACTTTGCCGACCACATCGCCGCGCGCCAGTTGCTGGCCCACTTTGGTATCAATCTTCGACATGTGGCAGAACATGCTGATAAAGCCCTGGCCGTGGTCGACAAACACGGTGTTGCCATTGAAGAAGTAATTGCCGATCAAGATCACCTTGCCTGCAGCCGGGGTCTTGATGGGCGTGCCTGCCGGAACGGCGAAGTCCAGGCCCGCGTGGGGGTTACGCTCTTCGCCATTGAAAAACCGGCGTACACCAAACTTGCTCGACAGCGGCCCGTTGACCGGTTTGTCCAGCAGCAGGTTGCTTGGCGTGTTGGGACTGAAGGTGCGGTAGGCCTTGATCTGGATCGCCAGTTCGTTGTCGATGCGCTTGATGTCCGCCGGGTTGGGATTGACCTGGCGCTGGTTCTTGAGCGTGATCCGCTGCTCGGGGTATTTCTTGTTGCCCACGGTGAAACTCAGGTCGCGCCCGTCGCTGCTGATGCGCTGGTTGCCGGGTTTTACGCTCAACGGGATACCGACAATGGCGCGCCAGGTGTCCTGCTCCTTGATCACCAGTACCGGCTTGCCGTCATAGGTAGCCTTGGGGGCCAGGGTTGCGGTGCCCAGCTCGATCACGGCAACCCCGCCCGGCACCGGTTTATTCAGTTGGCGGGTGATGTAGCTGTCGGCGGCGTGAGCATTGAGGGTCAGGCAGAGCAACAATACGGCAGGGAGAAAGCGCGACATCAGTTAATCCAGTAAAGAAAGGGTGACGGGCGTGAGGTGGTTGTCCTCGACGCGTACTTGCAGTTCGCCTTCACCCAGTCTGGCCTTGAGGCGCTGGCCGTTTTGGGTTTGATCGGCACTGCGAATGGCGTTGCCGCGTTCATCGAGCAAGATGCTGTAACCACGCCCCAGGGTCGCCAGCGGGCTGACCACATGCAGGGTTTGCATCTGGCTTTGCAGTTGCAGTCGACGACCTTTGAGGCCTTCGCGCATGGCTCTTGGCAAGCGCTCGGCCAGGCTGTCCAGGCGCTGGCGCAACATGGCCAGCTGGCGCCCCGGATGCTGGGCGGCCAGACGGGTTTCGAGGCGGATCAAGCGTTCGCGGCGAGTGTTGAGGCTGCGCTCGAATGCCCGGCGCATGCGCATGTCCAGGTCATCCAGGCGCTGGGCTTGCTGGCGCAGGCGCTCGCCGGGGTGGCGCAAGCGACGGGCCAAACCATCCAGGCGCAGGCGGTCGCGCATCAAGCGGTCGTGGATGCGCATCACCAGACGGCGGTGCAGGCTGTCGATACGGCGTTGCAGGTCGCTGGAGTCCGGTGCCAGCAACTCCGCAGCAGCCGACGGCGTTGGCGCCCGTACGTCAGCCACGAAGTCGGCGATGGACACATCGGTTTCGTGACCCACGGCACTCACGATTGGCGTGATGCAGGCATCAATGGCACGGGCCACGACTTCTTCGTTAAAGCACCACAGGTCTTCGAGCGAACCGCCGCCCCGGGCCAGGATCAGCGCATCAAAACCCCGGGCATCGGCAAGCTTGAGAGCCCGCACAATCTGCGCCGTGGCTTCGCGGCCTTGTACGGCGGTGGGGATCAGGGTCAGTTCGACTTGCGGTGCCCGGCGGCGAAACACGCTGATGATGTCGCGAATCACCGCGCCCGTGGGCGAGCTGACAATCCCGATTCGTTGCGGGTGAGCGGGGAGGGCGACCTTGCGCTCGGGGCTGAACAGGCCTTCGGCGCTGAGTTTCTCTTTCAGGGCGTCGAAGGCCAGGCGCAGCGCACCATCACCGGCGGGCTCTACAGTGTCGAGAATCAGCTGGTAATCGCCACGGCCTTCAAACAACGAGACCTTGCCGCGCACCTTGACCGCCAGGCCGTCTTTCAGGGCCTGACGCACCCGCGCCGCGTTGTTGCGAAACAGCGCGCAACGCACCTGGGCACCGCTGTCCTTGAGGGTGAAGTACACATGGCCAGAAGCCGGACGGGCGAGGTTGGATATTTCGCCTTCGACCCAGATGTTGCTGAACACGTCTTCGAGCAACACCCGCGCCCGGCCATTGAGCTGGCTGACGGTCAGGACTTCTCGGTCGAGGTTGAGTCTTGCAAAGGGGTCTTTAATCATGCGGGCCATCATAAGGGTGGATTGTTCTGTCTGCACCTGCCCGGTTAAAGTCCGCGCACAAAAAAACAGGGAAGCGAAGCAATGGATTTGCCATTTACCGGTGGAGAGTGGGTGTTGCTGGAGCTGGCCATTGCGCTGGCGTATATCGTGTTTGGAGTTGCCGGGTTCGGTACTGCACTGGTTGCGGGGCCACTGCTGATCCTGTGCTTGCCCTTGTCGAAAATCATCCCGTTGCTGGTGCTGCTGGATTTTGTCGCGGCGTTTGGTAACTGGTTGCCATCGCGCCGGGATGTTTCACGGCCGGAGCTGTTGCGATTGCTGCCGTGTATGGCCATTGGCTGTGTCATCGGTGTGGTGTTCTTGCTCAACCTCAAGTCCGACCTGTTGTTGCTGTTGATGGGGATCTTTATCAGTGCCTACGCGCTGTACAGCCTGGCGGTGAAGGTGCGACCGACCGAAGTTGCACCCGTCTGGGCGATCCCGACCGGCGTCACGGGCGGGCTATTTGGCGCATTGTTCGGCAGCGGTGGTTTTTTGTATGCGCTGTATCTGAATGCACGCTTGCCCAAAGACGCGGCGCGCGCCACCCAAAGTGCGTTGATCAGTTGCAGTACCGTGGTGCGCTTGAGTTTGTTCGTGATTGCGGGTGTGTATGCCGATGGTACGCTGCTGTTGCTGGCCGCCTGTCTGTTGCCGGCCATGGCGCTGGGGCTGTGGACAGGCCGTCGTCTGACCCGCAAATTGTCCCGCGAGGCCTTTGTGCGCCTGGTGACCTGGCTGGTACTGGCCAGCGGGATTGCGCTGATAGCGCGCTATCTGAGTGCTTGACCTCGCGGTGTGAGGCTTTAAGCTGCGCGCCTGATCCAACTCTGTGGGAGCGGGCTTGCTCGCGATGCAGGCACTGCGGTGCGGCAGCCAGATCGCGGCGATATGATCGCGAGCAAGCCCGCTTCCACAGTTTCAGTGTGTTGCCCTTATCCCACGTACACGTGCCGTATCCATGAACTCGCAAAGCATCATCGTTCCTAAAATCTCCACCTTGCCGGTTCACGAACCCCGGGCCCGGGCGATCGTGCGCTGGCTGGTGCGCAAGAACATCATTGCGCAAGAGCTGACCACCTGTGGCCGCACCGGCAATGGCATGGCCTACGCCATCGCACCGGGTGCCCGGGACGTGGTGCTGAACCCCGAGGCGTTGCCGTTCGGCCAGCCGGTCAATGGTCTGGAGATCATCACCAAGCGCTGCATCTACACCCCGTCCAGGGGCTTTCTTGAAGAAGCCGGCTGCGCCGAGTGCCGCAAGGAAGTGGGGGAGGCGTTGTTCGACAGCCTTGAAGACTGGATGCCGGGGCGTACCGACAACTTTATTTGCCCGCTGTGCACCCATGAAGACGACATCAACGGCTTTCTGTTTTTGCAGCCGTGTGCGTTTTCCAATCTGGGTTTCATTTTCAACAACTGGGCCGAAGCAGGCTTCAAGCAAAGCTTCCTCGACGAGTTCGCCGACTGGCTTGATCAGCCGGTGGCGTGGGTGAAAGTCGAACTCTAAAACTGTGGAAGCGGGCTTGCCCGCAATGCGGGCGGCTCTGTTCAGCTGCGTTGCGCGGTGATGCCTTCGCGAGCGAGCCCGCTCCCACACATGTAAAACTGCCCTGTGGGTCAATAAATCATGGGCCTTAGCGCAAAACTCTCTAAAGGTTTACGTTGAGAGACGCAGGTGTTTTGAGTACAATGGCGCGCTTCCATTTTCCCGCTCGGGAGCCCCAGCGATGCTGCGTATCAGCCAAGAAGCACTCACATTCGATGACATCCTTCTCGTCCCCGGTTATTCCGAGGTTCTCCCGAACGAAGTCAGCCTAAAGACTCGTTTGACCCGTGGCATTGAACTGAATATTCCGCTGGTTTCCGCCGCAATGGACACCGTAACTGAAGCCCGTCTGGCAATCGCCATGGCTCAGGAAGGCGGTATCGGTATCATCCACAAGAACATGACCATCGAGCAGCAAGCTCACGAAGTTCGCAAGGTCAAGCGTTTCGAAGCCGGTGTGGTCAAAGAGCCAATCACCATCGAGGCTGATGCCACGGTACGTGAACTGCTTGAACTGACCCACCAGCACAACATTTCCGGCGTACCCGTACTGCACAATGGCGACCTGGTCGGCATCGTGACGTCCCGTGACGTGCGCTTTGAAAACCGTCTGGAAGCTACCGTCCGTGACGTGATGACGCCCAAAGAGCGTCTGGTCACGGTCAAGGAAGGCGCCGACAAGGAAGAAGCCCGCGAACTGTTGCACAAGCACCGCATCGAGCGCGTGCTGATCGTTGACGACAAATTCGCCCTCAAAGGCATGATGACCGTCAACGACATCGAAAAAGCCAAGGCTTACCCGCTGGCCAGCAAGGACGATCAAGGTCGTCTGCGCGTAGGCGCTGCGGTCGGTACTGGCAAGGACACCGCCGATCGCGTAGCCGCCCTCGTGGCTGCCGGCGTTGACGTGGTAGTTGTCGATACCGCTCACGGTCACTCCAAAGGCGTGATCGATCGCGTACGTTGGGTCAAGCAGAACTTCCCTGAAGTTCAGGTCATTGGCGGCAACATCGCCACTGGCGCTGCTGCCCTGGCGCTGGCTGAAGCTGGCGCTGACGCGGTCAAGGTCGGTATCGGCCCAGGCTCGATCTGCACCACCCGTATCGTTGCCGGTGTTGGCGTTCCGCAAATCAGCGCGATTGCCAATGTTGCTGCTGCGCTTGAAGGCACTGGCGTTCCGTTGATTGCCGACGGCGGCATCCGTTTCTCGGGTGATCTGTCCAAAGCCATCGTCGCCGGTGCTTCCTGCGTCATGATGGGTTCGATGTTTGCCGGTACTGAAGAAGCACCGGGCGAAATCGAGCTGTACCAGGGCCGTTCGTACAAGGCTTACCGCGGCATGGGTTCGCTGGGTGCGATGTCGCAATCCCAGGGTTCTTCTGACCGCTACTTCCAGGACTCCTCCGCGGGTGCCGAGAAGCTGGTGCCGGAAGGCATCGAAGGTCGCGTGGCATACAAAGGCTCGCTGACTGCAATCGTGCACCAGCTGATGGGCGGTCTGCGTTCTTCGATGGGTTACACCGGCTGTGCCGACATCGAACAAATGCGCACCAAACCTGAATTTGTACGTATTACCGGTGCCGGCATGGCTGAATCCCACGTCCACGACGTGCAGATCACCAAAGAAGCGCCAAACTATCGCGTAAGTTGATAGTGGTCGCCCCCAGGCCAAAACCTGGGGGCGATACGAATTAAGTCACCGGGGCTGTTTGATTCAGCCCCGTGTTGTTTCTGAAATTAATCGAGATTTTGTCATGGCCCTCGACATTCACGCTCACCGCATTCTGATCCTCGACTTCGGTTCCCAGTACACCCAGCTGATCGCCCGCCGCGTTCGCGAAATCGGCGTTTACTGCGAACTGCACCCGTTCGACATGGACGACGCAGCGATCCGCGAATTCGCACCTAAAGGCATCATCCTTGCCGGTGGTCCGGAATCCGTGCACGAAGCTGGCAGCCCGCGCGCGCCGCAAGCCGTGTTTGACCTGGGCGTACCGGTCTTCGGCATCTGCTACGGCATGCAGACCATGGCTGAACAGCTGGGTGGCAAGGTTGAAGGTTCCGAGCTGCGTGAGTTCGGTTATGCCCGCGTAGACGTAGTCGGCAAAAGCCGCCTGCTGGACGGCATCGAAGACCATATCGACGCTGACGGCCTGTTCGGTCTGGACGTGTGGATGAGCCACGGTGACAAGGTCACCAGAATGCCATCCGACTTTCACGTTCTGGCCAGCACTCCAAGCTGCCCGATCGCCGGCATGTTCAGCGACGAGCGTGGCTACTATGGTGTGCAGTTCCACCCGGAAGTGACCCATACCAAGCAGGGCGGCCGCATCCTGTCGCGCTTTATCCTCGACATCTGCGGCTGCGAAGCCCTGTGGACACCGTCGAAAATTGCTGAAGACGCAATCGCCAACATCCGTGCCCAGGTTGGCACCGACAACGTTTTGCTGGGCCTGTCCGGCGGCGTTGACTCTTCGGTTGTTGCGGCGTTGCTGCACAAGGCCATCGGCGACCAGTTGACCTGCGTATTCGTGGACAACGGCCTGCTGCGCCTGCACGAAGGTGAGCAAGTGATGGCCATGTTCGCTGAGAACATGGGCGTCAAAGTAATCCGTGCCAACGCTGCCGAGCAGTTCCTCGGCAACCTGGCTGGCGAAAGCGACCCGGAAAAAAAGCGCAAGATTATCGGCCGTACCTTCATCGACGTGTTCGATGCCGAATCCTGCAAGCTGGACAACATCAAGTACCTGGCCCAGGGCACTATCTACCCGGACGTGATCGAGTCGGCTGGCGCCAAGAGCGGCAAGGCTCACGTCATCAAGTCGCACCACAACGTGGGCGGCCTGCCGGACGAGATGAACCTCAAGCTGGTTGAACCCCTGCGCGAGCTGTTCAAGGACGAAGTCCGCCGTCTGGGCCTGGAACTCGGCCTGCCGTACGACATGGTCTACCGTCACCCGTTCCCGGGCCCGGGCCTGGGTGTGCGCATCCTGGGTGAAGTGAAGAAGGAATACGCCGACATCCTGCGTCGTGCTGACCACATCTTTATCGAAGAGCTGCGCAAGGCCGACTGGTATCACAAGGTCAGCCAGGCATTCGTAGTGTTCCAGCCGGTTAAATCGGTTGGCGTTGTAGGCGATGGCCGTCGTTACGCCTGGGTTGTTGCCCTGCGTGCCGTAGAAACCATCGACTTCATGACCGCACGTTGGGCGCACCTGCCTTACGAGCTGCTTGAAACTGTCAGCGGTCGCATTATCAACGAAATCGAAGGCATCTCCCGCGTGACGTATGACGTGTCGAGCAAGCCGCCGGCAACGATTGAGTGGGAATAAGTCTGGCCGGTTAACCGGTTTGATTTAACAAAAGGCGGTCAACACCCAGTGTTGACCGCCTTTTTTATTGAGTGCCTGCATCGCTGGAAAGTCAGCCCCCACAATGACTTGATAAAGTTCAAGCCAGCACGCACTAAGGTCCTGTCTTTAATTAAGGGACTTATAGTCACTTTTGCAACTTCCCCTTGTGCATGACATTTTTCCGACGCCAATTATTTGAACTTTTAGATGGTTCAAAAAGCAATTGCCGTTAGTTCAATTCATTCATACGCGTCATTAAAACATCAGCCATACATAGTGGAGTGTCTAGCCAGAACAGTCGGTTAGGTGCGCTGATTCAGTCGCAGTCAAAATACTGACAACAAAAACAATCGCACTCTCCTTATTAAGTCGGTGATACATCATGATCAAGATCATGGCCTACTTGTTAATAGGAGTTGTACTTGCAGGATGCAACGGTTTTGTGAAGCCCGATCTTTCGGGGCCTGCCAATGACTCATACTTTTTAGTCTTCTCGGGCTTTCCCATGCCGTTCATGTACATGGCCTCGGCCGTGCAGTGGAATGAGGATTATGCGGTCACGACCCGGCACACTCCGTTCATCGCCAACGTTGCCTACAGTTGCAGCACTCACTGCGATCTGGTCTTTATCCAGCACAAGGCTAACGGCCATTTCCCGAGATGGCGCGCACCCCGTGTGGGCGAGAGCATCACTGCCGTGGGGGCGAGCCCTTACTTTGTGACCACCACGGGTAAAGGCAAGGTGTTTCAAACGCCCTTCCTCAATACTGAAGAACACAGCGGTGACCTTTATGGCATCCATGATGCCCCGCTGGTCAAGGGGATGTCGGGCGGGCCGGTGATTGCCAGTGACGGCAGCATTGTTGGCATCAACGCCGGTTTCTACTCAACCACGCTGAACAGCGTGATCACCCAGCCGGGCTTGAAGGATGCCGAGAGGGTCAGCATCTTTATCCCTTACTCGATCATTCAGCGTGAGTGGGGGATGTTGCAGGCGCAATTGAACGGCCCGCACGGCTCGAAGTATGCGGCGAAGTAAGCCCAAAGGGCCTCAGTCCGAGGTGGGGGCGAGCCTGCTTGCGAAGGTCTCAGAGCCCCGGTTGCTGACGCCCTTCGCCCTGCCTGGCAAAATTTGACCCGGCACGCGGCTCACAACCAAACGTCAACAGACCCTAGCGCCGTGCCACATCCGAAAAGTAAAACTTGTCCAGGGTATGCCGTGACTCGGTGTACTCGAACTGGCGTCCGTCCTGCAAAAATGTCTGGTTGCTCACCACGATCACATGGCTCTGGCCGTCCAGGTCAAGATGCTGCTGGTCGTCCTTGCTGCGCGGCACCGCTTCGATGGTGCGCTGGGCGTAGCTGATCTGCAGGTTCAGGGTTTGCTCGATGTAGGCATAAATCGAGTGCTGGGCAATGTCCTCGTCCAGGCCGGGTATCAAATCGCTCACGAAGTGGTTGATGTCCAGGATCACCCGCTTGCCATCAATGTGACGCACGCGTTTGATACGGGTTATCAGGCTGCCGGGCTCAACGTGGAACTTCTCGCACAATGTACCTTCGAGCGGGAACCGGGTGAACTCGACCACGTCCGTTCTGACGTTCTCCCCCAGGCGCGGGTGGGTTTCCTGGAAGCTGACAATGCCGCCCAGCTGGAACTCAATCGGGCTGGAGGAGAGTACAAAGGTGCCTTTGCCATGAATCTTTTGCGCAAAGCCACGCTCTTGCAGTTGCTCTATGGCCTTGCGCACGGTGCCACGGCTGGCCGCGTAACGGGTCATTAGCTCGGCTTCGGATGGCAAGCGTGCACCGCGTGCCAGGCGTTCGGTGGTGATGCTGGCAAGCAGATCGGTGTAGATCTGATTGTATTTAGTCATGGCGAGGGCTCTATGCCGTTGGGCTCAGGGCCCGAACCATAAGGGTGGGGGTACAGGCAGCGCAAGCCCTGGCGCATGGGCAGCAGGCAAAAATAATCAAACTCGTCTGTACCAGTTATTGCTTTAACTCGTACAGACGAGTATTTTTCGTTTCTGCGTGCTGCCAAAACGACGCTCCATAATAAAAATTCAAGCGGAAGACAACGCATGAGCCACGACTATTCCCTTATCGCCAGCGAGTTGCTGCACAGCCTCGGTGGCGCCGAAAACGTTGAGCAGGCCGCGCATTGCGTCACGCGTTTGCGCCTTGCACTCAAAGACCCGAGCCTGGTGGACAGCGCCACCCTTAACCAGATCGATCTGGTCAAGGGCTCCTTCTTTACGGGCGGCCTGTACCAGGTGGTGATCGGCCCCGGCGAAGTCGAAAAGGTCTATGCCGCCTTGCGCGAGCAGACCGGCCTGGCCGCTGCCACCATCGCCGACGTCAAACAAAAGGGCGCCGACAAGGCCAACGCCATGCAGCGTCTGGTGCGGGTGTTCTCCGATGTGTTCATGCCCATCCTGCCCGCGTTGATCATTGCCGGCCTGCTGATGGGGGTTAACAACCTGCTCGGCGCCAAAGGCATGTTCATTGCCGATAAAACCCTGCTCGATGCCTACCCGTCACTGGACGGTGTATGGAGCCTGATCAACCTGATGGCCAACACTTCGTTTGTGTTCCTCCCGGCGCTGGTGGGCTGGTCGGCAGCCAAGCGTTTTGGTGGCAGCGAGATTCTCGGCATCGTGCTGGGCCTGATGCTGGTTCACCCCGATCTGCTCAATGCCTGGAACTACGGCAAGGCCGTTGCCGGGCTGGACGGGCAGAGCCTGCCGTACTTCGACATCCTGGGCCTGTTCCAGATCGAGAAGGTGGGTTACCAGGGGCAAATCCTGCCGATCCTGATGGCCGCCTACGTCATGAGCGTGATCGAAAAATGGCTGCGGGCACGGGTGCCCAACGCCATTCAACTGCTGGTGGTGCCGATTACCACCATCGTCATCACCGGGGTGCTGGCGCTGGCAATCATTGGCCCGGTGACCCGTCACCTGGGGATCCTGATTACCGAAGGCGTGGTCCTGCTGTTTGATCTGGCACCGGTACTCGGCGGGATGATTTTCGGCCTGCTGTATGCGCCGCTGGTGATTACCGGCATGCACCACATGTTCCTCGCCGTCGACCTGCAACTGATTGCCAACCATGGCGGCACGTTTATCTGGCCGATGATTGTCATGTCCAACCTGGCCCAGGGCAGCGCCGCGCTTGGCGTGTTCTACATGAGCCGCAATGTGCGCGAACGCAGCATGGCGTCTACTTCAGCTGTTTCCGCCTATTTCGGTATCACCGAGCCGGCCATGTTCGGGATCAACCTGCGCTACAAATTTCCGTTCTATGCGGCGTTGATCGGCTCGGCGCTGGGCAGCATCTTCCTGTCGCTGAACAAGGTCCAGGCTTCGGCGATCGGGGTCGGTGGCTTGCCGGGCTTTATCTCGATCATCCCGCAGTACATCCCGATGTTTGTGATCGGCATGTTGGTGGCGATTGTCGTGCCGTTTGTCCTGACCTGTGCCCTGAGCCTGAAAATTGTACGGCCCGGGTACCGCGTCGCCTGAATAACCTTTCCCTGTAGCCGCTGCCGCAGGCTGCGGCTACAAAGACAATGCAAGGACCCTCCATGCAAGACTGGCAGCGTTCGGTGATCTACCAGATCTACCCAAAAAGTTTCTACAGCCACGCCGGCAACGCCACGGGCGACTTGCTGGGGGTGGTCGACAAGCTCGACTACCTGCAATGGCTGGGCGTTGATTACTTGTGGCTGACACCGTTCCTGCGCTCCCCCCAGCGTGACAACGGCTATGACATCAGCGACTACTACGCCATCGACCCCAGCTACGGCAGCATGGCCGATTGCGAGCTGTTGATCGGCGAAGCGAGCGCCCGTGGCATCAAGTTGATGCTCGATATCGTGGTCAATCACACCTCCATCGAGCACGAGTGGTTCCAGCAGGCGCGCAGCAGCCTCGACAACCCGTACCGCGACTTCTACATCTGGCGCGACCAGCCGAACAACTGGGAATCCAAGTTTGGCGGTTCGGCCTGGGAGTACGAGGCGCAAACCGGCCAGTACTACCTGCACCTGTTTGACCACACCCAGGCCGACCTCAATTGGGACAACCCCAACGTGCGGGCCGAGGTGTACAAACTGATGTGTTTTTGGCGGGACAAGGGCGTGGGCGGCTTCCGCCTGGACGTGATCAACCTGATCTCGAAACCGGCCCACTTCCCGCAAGACAGCAGCGACGGGCGCCGTTTTTACACCGATGGCCCCAACGTGCACGAATACCTGCAAGAGATGCACCGCGAAGTGTTCGCCGGGCACGATCTGGTCAGCGTCGGCGAAATGTCGTCCACCAGTCTTGAGCACTGCATCCGCTATTCACGGCCTGACAGCCAAGAGCTGTCGATGACCTTCAACTTCCATCACCTGAAAGTCGATTACCCGAACATGCAGAAGTGGGTGCGGGCTGACTTCGACTTTTTGCAGCTCAAAGGCATTTTGTCGGACTGGCAGGTTGGCATGCAGGCGGGGGGCGGCTGGAATGCCCTGTTCTGGTGTAATCACGATCAGCCGCGCGTGGTTTCGCGCTTTGGCGATGACAGTGAGCATCGCGTGGTGTCGGCCAAGATGCTGGCCACCGCGCTGCACGGCCTGCAAGGCACGCCCTATGTGTATCAGGGCGAAGAAATCGGCATGACCAACCCCGGGTTTGAGCGCATCGAGCAGTACCGCGATGTAGAAACCCTGAACATCTACCGCCTCAAGCGCGAAGCGGGTGTGTCGCACGAAGAATGCATGGCGGCGATCAAGCAGAAATCGCGGGACAACGGCCGCACGCCGATGCAATGGAATCATCAGCCCAATGCCGGCTTCAGCAGCGTCGAGCCGTGGATTGGTATCCCCGCCAACGCGGCGTTTATCAACGTAGAAGAGCAGCGCAATGACCCGGCTTCGGTGCTGCATCACTACCGTCACTTGATCGCCTTGCGTCGCGCAGAACCGTTGCTGCAACACGGTGAATACCGTCTGTTGTTGCCCGAGCATAAGCAGGTGTGGGCCTATGTGCGTGAGGGCGATGGCGAGAGTTTGCTGGTGATCAACAACTTCTACGGCACGCCGTGCGATATCGAACTGCCGCAAGGGGTGATTGACGCGGGCATGAGCCAGCGACTGCTGATCAGCAACTACAACGACTGCCCGGTACGCAGTCACAGCATCTCGCTGCGCCCGTATGAGTCATTCGTGCTGCACCTGAAAACCTGAAGCTGGATTGCTCTGTGGGAGCGGGCTTGCTCGCGATTCAGGCAACTCGATAGGCCTGAATCAACGCGGTGTGACCATCGCGAGCAAGCCCGCTCCCACAGAAATATGGCTGTAATCACATAAAAATAAAAAAGGTCGTGCAATGAAATCATCACTCAACTACAGCATCTGTATCGCCAGCCTGTGCCTGCTGGCGCCACTTTCCGTCAATGCCCTGGAGTTCGCCGGGTATTTGCGCAGCGGCGTGGGCAACTCGCTCAATGGCGGCAAGCAATCGTGTTTCCAGTTGCCAGGTGCCGAGTCCAAATACCGGCTGGGCAACGAGTGCGAGCAATACGCCGAGCTGGAACTGCGCCAGGATGTATACAGCTTCGACGATGGCTCGGTGCTGAGCGTCGATGGCATGGCTTCGCTGTACAACCAGTACAATCGCGAGCTGACCTTTCAGGGCGACAACGGCGCGGCCCGTCTGCCGCAGCTGTATGCCCAGTGGTCCAACCTGCCGGCCCTGAACGGCGGTTCGGTGTGGGCCGGGCGCCGTTACTACAAGCGTAACGACATCCATATTTCCGACTTCTACTACTGGAACCAGAGCGCCACCGGTGCCGGGATCGAGGACGTGCTGATCGGCGGCTTGAAATACAGCTACGCCCTGTCGCGCAAGGACAACCTCTATCAGGAAAACTACTTGAACCGACACGACTTTAACGTGGCCGGTTTCAATACCAACCCAGGGGGGCAGCTGGAGTTTGGTCTGAGCTACCTCGACAAGCCCGAGCGCACCGATGCCCACAGTGGCTGGGCCATTACGGCGCAGCATGTGCAAAGCGACTTTTTGGGCGGCAAGAACAAACTGGCCCTGCAATACGGGGAAGGCTCGGGCACCGGGCTGGGCTATACCGGCGACTTCAAACTCGATAACAGCAGCAAGCGCTACCGGATCGTCGAGTTCTTTGACTGGCAAGTGACGCCGCGTTTCGGCGGGCAGATCGAGGCCGTGTATCAGAAGGATTTTCGGCCTGACGGCGGCAATCAAGAGTGGCTCTCCCTGGGCGTGCGCCCGACCTACGCGATCAGCGAGCAGTTCAAGCTGGTCACCGAGCTGGGCCATGATCAGGTCAAGGCTGCGGACGGCACGCGCAAGCTGAGCAAGTTCACGTTCGCGCCGACCTGGTCACCCAAGGGGCCGGGCTTCTGGACGCGTCCTGAAGTGCGTCTGTATTACACCTATGCCAGCTGGAACGCCGCTGCACAGCGTGCGGCCAATGAGATAGATGCCGGGTCGGCGCTGTCCGACAGCGGTGCATTCGGTTCGGCGCGGCATGGTTCGAACGCAGGTTTGCAAGTCGAGTACTGGTGGAAGTAAGCGAGCTGTCGGGGCGCGCGCTCCATCGGCATTTAACCGAATCAATTGCAGGTGAAGTCATGGTCACATCCCAACAACTGGAACTGCTGGCGCCTCTGGCCGGTGTGCTGCTGGCGCTCGATCAGGTCCCGGACCCGGTGTTTTCCAGCCGCCTGATTGGCGACGGTCTGTGCATTGATCCCACTTCCCAGGTGCTGTGTGCACCGTTGGCCGGGGTGATCAGCAACCTGCAACACACCGGGCACGCCATCAGCATCACCGGGGACAACGGGGTGCAGGTGTTGCTGCATATCGGGCTGGATACGGTGAACCTGGGAGGCAAGGGCTTCACGCCCCTGGTCGAAGCGGGGCAGCGGGTGACGGCGGGGCAGGCGTTGATCGAGTTCGACGCAGACTCTATCGCCCTGCATGCCCGCAGCCTGCTGACCCTGATGCTGGTGGTCAGTGGCGAAAGCTTCGCCCCCTTGGTGCCGGGCAGCGATCTGGTTGAGAGCGGTCAGCCATTACTGCGTTTGCAACTGACTGAAACCGGGGATGTGACAGAGGAGCAGGCCGGCGCCGCGCAGCTTTCAGCGCCGCAACGGTTGCCCAACCCCAACGGCCTGCACGCCCGCCCGGCAGCGGTGCTGGCGCAGGCCGCGAAAGGGTTTGCAGCGACGATTCACCTGCACACGGCGCAGAGCAGCGCCAATGCCAAGTCACTGGTGGCGATCATGGCCTTGCAGACGGTGCACGGTGACAGTGTGCACCTCAGTGCGGCAGGCCCGGATGCGGGGCAGGCTCTTGAAGCCCTGTCGGGGTTGTTGGCCTCGGGGTGTGGCGAAGGCGGCAGTGCGCCGGTGGTCGAGTCGTCACCCGTGGTAGCGCCGGCAGAGGTCGCAACCGATGTGCTGCGCGGGGTGTGTGCCTCCTCGGGTTCGGCATTCGGCCAGGTGGTGCAGATGATCGAAAGCACGCTGGAGATTGCGGAGTTTGGGGCGGCCCCGGGCCATGAGCGTGCACAGCTGCAGGAGAGCCTGGCCGAGGCCGCTGCCGGGTTGCAGACTTTGTGCGACAACGCGCCGGGCGCGGCCCAGCGTGAGATTTTCAAGGCCCATCAGGAATTACTGGAAGACCCGGGCCTGCTGGAGCAGGCGTTTGAGCTTATCGAGCAGGGCAAGAGCGCAGCTTTCGCCTGGCAAAGCGCCACGCAGGCAACCTCGCAGCTGTTCAAGGGGCTGGGCAGCCGCTTGTTGGCCGAGCGTGCGCTGGACCTTGAAGACGTCGGCCAGCGGGTGCTCAAGCTGATGCTCGGAATGCCGGACAGCGCACAGGAGTTGCCCGACCACGCCATCTTGATTGCCGAACAACTGACACCGTCCCAGACCGCGGCACTGGATACCCGCAAGGTGGCGGGCTTTGCCACCGTGGGTGGCGGCGCCACCAGCCATGTGGCGATTCTGGCCCGGGCACTGGGCTTGCCGGCGATGTGCGGGATGTCGCCGCAAGTGCTGGCGCTGGCCAATGGCACGCCGGTATTGCTCGATGCCGACGCAGGGCAATTGCATCTGCAACCGGCCCCGGAGCGCATCAAGCAACTCGATCTGCAGCGAGCCCGGCAGCACGAACGCCAGCACCGTGACCTGCAACAGGCAGCCCTGGCAGCCTGTACCCGTGACGGGCAGCGCATCGAAGTCAGCGCCAATATCGCGTCCCTGGCCGAAGCCGGGCAGGCCATGACGCTGGGGGCCGAAGGGGTGGGGCTGTTGCGGTCCGAATTCTTGTATCTGGAACGCAGCAACGCCCCCAGCCACGACGAACAGGTCGCAACTTACAGCGCCATCGCCCGCGCCGTAGGGGCTGAGCACAATCTGGTGGTGCGCACCCTGGATGTGGGCGGCGACAAACCCCTGGCCTACGTACCGATGGAGCACGAGACCAACCCGTTTTTGGGGATGCGCGGGATTCGTCTGTGCCTGGAGCGTCCGCAACTGCTGCGTGAGCAGTTCCGTGCGATTCTGGCCAGTGCCGATCTGGCCCGCCTGCACATCATGTTGCCGATGGTCAGCCAGTTGTCCGAGTTGCGCATGGCTCGTCAATTGCTCGAAGAGCAGGCGCAGTTACTGGGGCTCAAACAGCTGCCAAAACTGGGGATCATGATTGAAGTCCCGGCGGCGGCGTTGATGGCGGATCTGTTCGCGCCCGAGGTCGATTTTTTCTCGATCGGTACCAACGACCTTACCCAGTACACCCTGGCCATGGATCGCGACCACCCGCGCCTGGCCAGTCAGGCCGACAGCTTGCACCCGGCGGTACTGCGCCTGATCGCCACCACGGTCAAGGCGGCCCACGCCCATGGCAAATGGGTTGGGGTTTGCGGCGCATTGGCCTCCGAGACGCTGGCGGTGCCGGTGCTGCTGGGCCTGGGGGTTGATGAGTTGTCGGTGAGCGTACCGTTGATCCCGGCGATCAAGGCGCGGGTACGCGAGCTGGACTCTACCGAGTGCCAGGCCTTGGCACAGCGGGTGCTGGGGCTTGAAAGTGCCGAGCAGGTGCGTGCTGTTTTGCAGCCCTTGCAGCAGCCCATGACCGAGTTGGAGTACTGAACATGTTCGATAAAATGCAGAAAGCATTCTGGAAAGCCCTGACCCCGGACCTGGTGGCAGATGAACCCGGCAAGTCGGCCTCGGGCCTGGATGATGCTGTTTTGGCGGCCCTGGGCGGTGCCGGCAATCTGAAGTCCGAGCAGCGGGTGGCCCTGACCCGCATCCGCGTGGAGCTTGCCGATGTCACCCGCATGGACCCACAGGCCCTGAGCAAGGCCGGGGTGCCGGGGGTTATGGCGTTGCCGGGCGGGGTGCTGCATTTGTTGGTGGGCCTGTAAATACCCAAAACCCAAACCTGTGGGAGCGGGCTTGCTCGCGATTAAAGCGCCTCGGTTTACCTGACAGACCAAGGCGCCTGCGGCCCTTCGCCACCCCGCCCTTACGGTTTCGCAACTGCAGGTGTATCGTATTCGCCTTTTGCGGGCTTCACGCTCGCGCCGGATACGAGAGGTAGTTGAATCCATGTCCTTTACCCGTCGACAAATACTCGGTGGTTTGGCCGGCCTGGTAGTGGTGGGTGTTGGCGCAGGAGGCGCTTCGCGTTACTGGCTGGGCAAGGTGGCCGCCGATGAGGCCGGTCACGATTACGAGCTGATTGCAGCACCACTGGATGTAGAGCTGGTGCCCGGCCATCAGACCCAGGCCTGGGCCTTCGGCCCTTCGGCGCCTGGCACTGAACTGCGTGTACGTCAGGGCGAATGGCTGCGGGTGCGCTTTATCAACCACCTGCCGGTTGCGACCACCATCCACTGGCACGGTATCCGCCTGCCACTGGAAATGGACGGCGTGCCCTATGTGTCGCAGTTGCCGGTGTTGCCCGGTGAATACTTCGACTACAAATTCCGTGTGCCGGATGCCGGCAGCTTCTGGTATCACCCCCACGTCAACAGCAGCGAAGAACTGGGCCGCGGCCTGGTCGGGCCGTTGATTGTCGAGGAGCGCGAACCCACCGGGTTCAAGCACGAACGCACGTTGAATATCAAAAACTGGCATGTGGATGAAGAAGGCGGCTTCCTGCCGTTCAGCATCACTCGCGAAGCTGCACGGGGCGGTACGGCAGGGCGCCTGTCAACCATCAACGGCAGCCATGTGCCGACCATTGATTTGCCTGCGGGGCAGATCACCCGGGTGCGGATCCTCAATCTCGACAACACCCTGACCTATCGCCTGAACATTCCCGGGGTTGAAGCCAGGATCTACGCCCTGGACGGCAACCCCATCGAGCCGAGGCCGTTGGGCAAGGATTACTGGCTGGGCCCGGGCATGCGCATTTGCCTGGCAATCAAGGCGCCCGAAGCGGGCCAGGAGCTGTCGTTGCGTGACGGCCCGGTGCGCCTGGGCACCTTGCGCTCGGTCGCCAGCACCGATGCCCCGGGGGAATGGCCGCCGGCGCTGCCTGCCAACCCGATTGCCGAGCCTGACGTGGCGAATGCCGAGAAGATCAACTTCAACTTTGAGTGGGTCGGTTCGGTGTCCGAGGATCTGGGGGCCGATCAGCCGCCCAGCCTGTGGCAGATCAACGGCATCGCCTGGGACATCAAGGACAAGACCTGTGCCGATCGCCCGATTGCCAAGCTCAAGCTGGGCCAGAGCTACATCTTCGAGCTGAAGAACATGACCCAGTACCAGCACCCGATCCACCTGCATGGCATGAGCTTCAAGGTGCTGGCGTCCAATCGCAAAAAGATCATCCCGTACTTCACCGACACTTACCTGTTGGGTAAAAACGAGCGTGCCCGCGTGGCGCTGGTGGCGGATAATCCCGGCGTGTGGATGTTCCACTGCCATGTGATTGACCACATGGAAACCGGCCTGATGGCCGCCATTGAGGTTTCCTGATGCGACAAGGGCGTCAACCCCAGATCATCGATCGCAGCCGCGACCAAGAATTTATGCGCGAAGCACTGGCCCTGGCCGCCCAGGGCGCAGCACTGGGGGAAGTGCCGGTGGGCGCAGTGGTGGTGCAGAACGGTGAGATTATCGGCCGCGGTTTCAACTGCCCTATCAGCGGCAGCGACCCCAGTGCCCATGCCGAGATGGTTGCCATCCGTGCGGCAGCGGCGGCGGCCAGCAACTACCGGCTGCCGGGCAGCACGCTGTACGTGACGCTGGAGCCGTGCAGCATGTGCGCGGGCCTGATCGTGCATTCGCGGGTGGCACGGGTGGTCTACGGCGCGCTGGAGCCCAAGGCCGGGATTGTGCAGAGTCAGGGGCAGTTCTTTACCCAGGGCTTTCTCAACCACCGGGTGCTGTACGAAGGCGGGGTGTTGGCCGAGGAGTGCGGGGTGATTTTGAGCGAGTTCTTCAAGGCCAGAAGAGCCAAATCCTAGGTACATCAACCACCCAACCTGTGGGAGCGAGCTTGCTCGCGATGCAGACGGCGCGGTCAATCTGGATTCGCGCGGTGATGCTATCGCGAGCAAGCCCGCTCCCACAGGTCGTGGTTATTTCTTCGCGATGATCACCGCCCGCATCGGCGCCGGCAGCCCTTCGATGGTTTTGCTTGGGTCGTTGGGGTCCAGGTAGTCGCTCAGGGACTGGAACTTCATCCATTCAGTGGCCCGCTGTTCTTCAACCGTGGTCGTGCTCACGTCCACGCAGCGCACGTCGCTGAAGCCCGCACGGCGCAGCCAGCGCTCCAGTGCCGGGATCGATGGCAGGAACCACACGTTGCGCATCTGTGCGTAGCGGTCTTCCGGCACCAGTACCTGGTTCACATCGCCCTCAATCACCAGGGTTTCCAGCACCAGCTCGCCGCCTTTGACCAGGCAGTCTTTCAACGCCAGCAAATGTTCGATAGGAGAGCGGCGGTGGTAGAACACGCCCATGGAAAACACCGTGTCGAAACCTTCCAGGTTGGGCGGCAGGTCTTCGAACGGGAACGGCAGGTGCCAGGCGGCTTCCTGTTGCAGGAAACGCTGCACGGCCTGGAACTGGCAGAAGAACAACCAGTTCGGGTCGACGCCGATCACGCTGTGGGCACCGGCACCGAGCATGCGCCACATGTAGTAGCCGTTGCCGCAGCCCACATCGAGGATGCGCTTGTGCTTGAGGTTGATATGCGGCGCGACCCGTGACCATTTCCAGTCTGAATGCCATTCGGTATCAACGTGTACGCCAAACAGGTCGAACGGACCTTTGCGCCACGGTGACAGGCCCATCAATGCCTGGCGCATCTGCGCACGGGTTTCATCGTCGCACTCGGTGTCCAGGGTCAGGCCGTTGAGCAGGTCGACCTGGGTCGGCATGACAGCAGGCAGCGCATCCAGCGCGCTTTGCCAGCGCTCCAGGTCGCCGTGGCCTTTCTCCATTTTGACGTCGAGCTGGGCTTGCAGGGTGTTGGCCCATTGCGCCAGGGGCGTACCGGCAAGACGGCGGGCGAGAGGGGATAGATCAATCATGGCAAGGCAATCAACGAGGCAAAGTTAAGACACTGGAACCACGGCACGACTTTCGAGAACCCGGCCGCCAGCAGGCGTTCACGGTGTTCTTCGAGGCTGTCGGGCTTCATGACGTTTTCGATGGCGCTGCGCTTTTGGGCTATTTCCAGATCGCTGTAGCCGTTGGCGCGCTTGAAGGCCACGTGCAGGTCGGTCAGCAGCCCGTGCTCTTCGGGGTCGCTGAAACGCAGCTTCTCCGAGAGGATCAGGGCACCGCCCGGCAACAGCGCCTGGCGAATCCGGCCGAGCAGCGCCAGGCGTTCCTCGGGGGCGATGAATTGCAGGGTGAAGTTCAGCGCCACCACCGAGGCGGGCTCAAACTCAAGGGCAAGGATGTCGCCTTCAATCACTTCAACCGGCAACAGCTCCTGGAACATCGAGTTCTGCCCGTTGAGGTATTCGCGGCAGCGCTCGACCATCGCCGCCGAGTTGTCCACCGCTATCACCTTGCAGCCTTCGGTGCGCACATGCCGGCGCAGCGCCTGGGTGACCGCGCCCAGTGAGCTGCCCAGGTCGTACAGGACGCTGTTGGGCTGGGCAAACTGGGCGGCAAGCACACCAAGGTTTTCGACAATGGTCGGGTAACCGGGCACCGAGCGCTTGATCATGTCCGGGAACACCCGCACCACGTCTTCGTTGAAGGCGAAGTCCGGCACCTGGGCCAGGGGCTGGGCGAAAATACGGTCAGGTTCTTTGCTCACGACGGTTCCGGCGCTGGAAATTCAAAAGGGGCGGCATTTTAGCCAAGTTAGCGCCGGGATGCGCGGTCTGTCTGATAAACCGTTCAGCGTTTGCTCTGGCTGAACACCGAGGCGGCAATGCCCCATTGGCCGATCCAGTAACTGAGAATGATCAGGTACGGCGCCGCGCCGAACGGGAGTACAAAACGGTCGATGCCAATCAGGCTGTCCGAAACGACAAACGCCAGCGCGCCGGCGGCTGCCAGCCAGGCCGAACGCTTGGGAACGTGGGAGCCCAGCCGGGCCAGGGCGCGCCACAGCATGGCGCTGATGGCCAGGGCGTAGACCGCCACCGGAATCAGCAGATCGCCCAGGCCCTTGGCCGCCATCACGCTGAACAGGCTCACGCCAGCCAGCAGCGCCAGCGCCAATGGCAGCAGGGCCAGGCGGCGGCAGTCCACGAGATAGGCTTTGAGGTATGCCAGGTGGGCGACCAGAAATGCGCCGAGGCCAAACACAAACAGGTCCACCGGCCAGGCCAGCAGAATGTCCCCCAGCAGGGAAAACAACAGGCCGATGCTGATCCAGCGTCGATAGGGGCTGGCTGGCGCATCTTGCAACCAGCCGAGCAACGCCAGCACCGGCACCGGCTTACTCAGTAAACACAGCAGCGTGGCCTGCATGCTCACGCCGTAGAGATACGCCACAGCGCCCATCACCGCGAGGATCAGCCACGGCATGTCAGTTCACCGTGATCGGGCAGTCGAACACCTGGGCGGGTTCGGTTTCGGGCTCCCAGGGCTGCTGGGAGGTCAGGCGCAGGCGGCCGGTGCCCGCGGCAAACACCTGGAAACGCCAGGTGGATTTCCCGCCACTGCCCAGCAACTGGCCATTGTCGCTGCTGCTGTAGACCTCCGGGCCCAGGCTGCGCAGCACGCCGCCCGCAGAGTCCTGGATCGCCCAGCGGTAGCCGGTGGTGGGGTTGCTCGGCAAGGACACAATCAACTGCTGCCCGATGTGCAGTTGCTTGGGGCAGTCGCTTTGCTCTTCGACGGTAACGTTGTGTGCAGGCTGTTGGGCACAGGCCGTCAGCAGGCTGAGGCCGAGCAGGGGGAGAAGGCGTGCAGGGGGCATTGAAGGCTCCGGTCAGACAAACACAATGACGCAGCATAACCCATGACGGGCGCTGCGCCATTTGTCGTCGGCCGCTTAGAAACTGGCGTGGGGCGGGCTGATACTGAAATCGCCACACAGCTCAAGGCTGTTGCCGTTGTGATCCAGGCCCTCCATCGTGAACAGCCGGGCGCTGTAGCAGCTCTCGATCACACTCAGGTGCAAGGTACCGATATCGGCCTGGTTCAAGTGATAGACCTCACGCCCGTCGATTTCGACGCACTCGATGTAGGACATGGACTGGACGGGTCCTCGCTCACCTCGTTTGAACTGGTAAATGCCCGACTGGATATTGATGTCCAGCGTCAGGGCGACGGCGCGATAGGCCGTTGTGCCCAGCTCATCGATCTCGCCGGTGATGACAATTTTCTTTTGGCTGCTGGCGAAAGTCATTTCCTGAGCGGCAAAAGCAGGGCGGTCGAGCAGTTCGGCCGTAAGTTCGCCACAGGTTCTGGGGTTGAACACCTGTGGGCCGGCCTCTTTGGGCCTGAGGATATCCGGGTTTTCGTACACAGGATGATGAAGTGACATAGCCGGTTCCTGCGTTATTTTTGTGAGATTGGTAGCTATTAGGGGTGGGAAATAGAGAAGCGTCTACTGTCAGAAGTGACAGTAGACGTGTTGAGGGCGCAGTGTGCAGAGAGTTTGTTTACCGGCGGCGCAGGTGAGGAGGTCTTGCGGGATGTCAAAGATGGTGAACCAGCCCCGGGAGGGGCTGGTGCGGCAGTTAAAACAATACCTTGGCCACATCGGTGAAGCGTTTGGCGAAGTGGACGGTAATGCCTTCTTTCAGATAGTCGGGCAATTCTTCGAAGTTGCCACGGTTCGGCTCGGGCAGGATCAGTTCGTTGATTTTTTGCCTGCGCGCCGCGATCACTTTTTCCCGCACGCCGCCAATTGGCAAGACATGCCCGGTCAGGGTCAGTTCGCCGGTCATGGCGATGCCTTTCTTGGGCGGCTGATTGCGCGCCAGTGACAGCAGGGCGCTGGCCATGGTCACGCCTGCGCTCGGGCCATCCTTTGGGGTTGCGCCTTCAGGCACGTGCAAGTGCACGAAGGCCTCATCGAAGAACCGCGGATCGCCGCCAAACTGCTTAAGGTTGGCGCTGATATAGCTATAGGCGATTTCGGCAGACTCTTTCATCACGTCGCCCAGTTGCCCGGTCAGCTTGAAGCCGCGGTTGAGGGTGTGAATGCGGGTCGCTTCAATCGGCAAGGTCGCGCCGCCCATGCTGGTCCAGGCCAGGCCGGTAATCACCCCGGTGCCGCTGATGACCTGCTCGTTGCGGAACACGGGGGTACCCAGCGACGCTTCGAGGTCTTTGGGGCCGATCTTGATCACCGCTTTGGGGTCTTCCAGCAGCTTGACCACCGCTTTGCGCACCAGTTTGCCCAGCTGTTTCTCCAGCTGGCGTACACCGGCCTCCCGGGCGTAACCGTCGATCACGGCGCGCAGGGCGCTGTCGCTGATGCTCAGGCTGTTTTTGGACACCCCGGCTTTTTCCAGTTGTTTAGGCCACAGATGACGCTTGGCGATCGCGACCTTTTCTTCGGTGATGTAACCCGAGAGGCGGATCACTTCCATCCGGTCGAGCAACGGCCCGGGGATCGAGTCCAGGGTGTTGGCGGTACACACAAACAGCACTTTGGACAGGTCCAGGCGCAGGTCCAGGTAATGGTCGAGGAAGTCGACGTTCTGTTCCGGGTCCAGGGTCTCGAGCAGTGCAGACGCAGGGTCGCCCTGGAAGCTTTGGCCCATCTTGTCGATCTCGTCGAGCATGATCACCGGGTTCATCACTTCGACATCCTTGAGCGCCTGCACCAGCTTGCCCGGCTGGGCGCCGATGTAGGTCCGGCGATGGCCCTTGATCTCGGCCTCATCGCGCATGCCGCCCACGCTGAAGCGGTAGAACGGACGCCCCAACGATTCGGCAATCGACTTGCCGACACTGGTTTTACCCACGCCCGGCGGGCCCACCAGCAATACGATCGAGCCGCTGACCGAGCCTTTGTAAGCGCCTACGGCAAGGAACTCGAGAATCCGGGTTTTGATGTCATCCAGCCCGGCATGATGGGCGTCGAGCACTTTGCGTGCGTGCTTGAGGTCAAGCTTGTCCTGGCCGAACACGCCCCAGGGCACAGACGATGCCCAGTCCAGGTAGTTGCGGGTGACGGCGTATTCCGGCGATCCGGTTTCCAGAATCGACAGTTTGTTGATTTCTTCATCGATGCGTTTTTGCGCCTGGGCCGGCAGGGTCTTGCCTTCAAGGCGCTGCTTGAACTGCTCGATATCGGCGCTGCGATCGTCCTTGGTCAGGCCCAGTTCCTGCTGGATCACCTTGAGTTGTTCCTTGAGGAAAAACTCGCGCTGATGCTCACCGATCTTGAGGTTAACCTCGGCAGAAATCTCTTTTTGCAGCCGCGCTACTTCGACTTCCTTGCGCAGCATGGGCAGCACTTTTTCCATGCGCTTGAGCATGGGCACGCAATCGAGCACCTGTTGCAGCTCGTTGCCGGTGGCCGAGGTCAGCGCCGCCGCGAAGTCGGTCAGCGGCGACGGGTCGTTGGGGCTGAAGCGGTTGAGGTAGTTTTTCAGCTCTTCGCTGTACAGCGGGTTGAGCGGCAGCAGCTCTTTGATCGCATTGATCAGCGCCATGCCGTAAGCCTTCACTTCGTCGGAGGGGACTTTGGGCTGCTGCGGGTATTCGACTTCCACCAGATATGGCGGGCGGTGATGCTTGAGCCACATGCTGATGCGCACACGGGTCAGGCCCTGTGCCACAAACTGCAATTTGCCGTTTTCGCGGCTGGCGTGATGCACTTTCACCAGCGTTCCGTATTCCGGGAGGCTGTTGGTGTCGAAGTGGCGAGGATCATCCGGTGGCGTGTCGACAAAAAACAGCGCCAGGGAGTGATGGGGTGACTTGCTGACCAGATCCAGGGTTTCGGCCCAGGGCTCTTCATTGACGATGACCGGCAGCACTTGCGCCGGGAAGAACGGCCGATTATGGATCGGGATGATGTACACCTTGTCCGGCAGATTCTGCCCTGGCAGCGCCAGTTCAGTGCCTGCTGCGTGTTGAAGGTGTTCGGTTTCAGAGTGTTCTACATCGGTGTACTCAGTCGTGTTATCCGGAAATTCTTGCTGGTCGCTCATGGGGCACCTGCGCAATTGTGTATGGGTGTTAGATGGGGCGCAGTGGCAGTGGTTTCAATGGTGAAGCGATTTTCATCAACAATCTGTAGTCGTTGACGATCTGCGTTCGGCGACGAAGCTCAATCCCGGCGTTTCAGATAGATTGCGCTTGCCGGGTTTGTGACCACCGCCGCAGCAAGGCATTTGGCCTTTAATATCAGTCGTTTCGTACGACGTTTCGCTTTCATTCCCGTGAAGCATTCTAGAAAATCTCGATCCCTTGCGCCGCTCAAACTCGGGGAATAGTCTCGGCCAATCGCTGCAAAACAGCGGTCGGGTTTAGTCGCCCGACGTGTACATTCGGCGCAAGGCGCCACCTCCGCGAGGCGCTTTTTTACGGCCTGCGTTTTATGGTGGCCGTGCGCAGGGCGCCTTCGAGCGCGCCGGTTTTTCCGAATGTACCGGTCGACTAACCTGCGCACGGCTGCCTCCCATTTGCTGAGTCGCAAGTGCTGGCAGCTCCTTGAGTACAATCGGAGTTACGCCATGAAAAAGATCACCCCCCGATCCCCCTGCTTTACCCCTCGATGCTGCTGACGGTAATGACCCGTTGCTCGACCGTATCGCCGTCGAACGTGCGCTCAATGACTACCTGCAAAACCATAAGCCTTATCGCCCCATAGGCACGGCCATGCTGGCCATCCCGGACAGTGTCAATTCAGAAGCGGCTTTGGCCCAGGCGTCAGACTTGTTGCGCTGTGCGGGTGCCTGCGCGAATGAGGCGGGGAATGGTTTGAGCGGGCCCGCGCGCGATTTGGTGTTGTCGGTCATGCACTTGGTGGAGCTGGCCAAGGGTTATGTCGACAAGTCGCTGGACACGCTGGCAACGCACTGAAACAGCACGCGCCTGATTGGCGACAGGCGCGTCATTTAGCCGTCAATAACTGATCCACGGTGCACATATCCGGCATTTGCATATAACTGAAGTTATGGTTTCGCTCTTACAGCGAGTCTCTTTGGAAGGACCAAAAGGAACCCAAAGGTCCTCGCCCCATCGTACGGCCTTCGCTCCGGTCTGTTCCGTGGGCACGCCGTCACGGGCCATCCATGGCCCATCACGGCTCTCCCGGCATCCATGCCGGTCTACCCACTACACAGAACCTCCTCTCGGCCTCCCGGAAGGGCGGGCAGATCAAAACCCGCCGAGGCGGCCGACCGACCGGCCTGGTTGGTGTAAGCGTGCGCTGCGCAATCTCCTGTGCCGCAAGGTTCTGTGACGGCTGCGACGCTGTAGCCACGCGATAGTCCGAACAACGCGAATGCCCCTCACAGGAGGCTGAGCGCAGGTGTTGTTAAGGGGTGAAGGCGAGGAGTATCAACATACCCTCGAACGGCTGGAGCGCTGGCACTGCAACACAGCCCAGGGCTGCCCGATCAGCCGGCTGATGGATGCCGTGGCGTTCGAGGCCTGGGTATCGAAGTTGCGGGCGGTTGTCTAAACACAAAAAAAAGCGGCCATCTCTCGATAGCCGCCTTTTTTACAACCAGCTGTAAAACTTACTCAGCCAGTTTAAACGCCATGACGTAGTCACCTTTTTTGGTGCCCAGGCCGCCGTGACCGCCCGCCATGACCAGCACATATTGAGTGCCGTCCTTGCCGGTGTAGGTCATCGGGGTGGTCTGGCCGCCAGCAGGCAGGCGACCTTCCCACAGTACTTTACCGTTGCTTACATCGTAAGCACGCAGGTACTGGTCGAGGGTACCGCTCAGGAAGGCAACCCCACCGGCAGTGGTGAAAGTCCCGCCCAGGCTTGGAACGCCCATCGACAGTGGGATTGGAACCGGCGAGCTGTCACGCACGGTACCGTTTTTGTGCTTCCAGATCACTTCGTTGTTGGTCAGGTCGACTGCAGCAACATAACCCCACGCCGGTGCCTGGCAAGGCAGGCCCAGTGGCGACAACAGTGGCTCCAGGATCACGCCGTAAGGTGCGCCTTTGTTCGGTTGAACGCCGGAGGTTTCGCCTTTGCGCGGGCCCATTGCAGCCACGTCGGCCTGCGGAACCAGCTTGGAGGTGAACGCCATGTAGCTCGGGTTCAGGAACGCGATCTGACGAACCGGGTCGACCGAAATGCCGCCCCAGTCAAACACGCCGAAGTTGCCTGGATACACGATCGAACCTTGCAGCGATGGCGGGGTGTACATGCCGTCGTAACGCAGGGATTTGAAGTTGATCCGGCACAGCATCTGGTCGAACGGGGTTACGCCCCACATGTCACGTTCGGTCAGGACCGGCGGGATCATGTTCAGGTCCGAGCGAGGCTGGGTCGGCGCCGTGTGGTCGCCTTCTACTGCTCCGCCTGGTGCCGGGATTTCGTGGATCGGCACAATGTCTTCACCGGTACGACGGTCAAGCACATAGATGCTGCCTTGCTTGGTGGAAGCCAGCAGAGCCGGTTTCACGCCATCAGCGGTTTTCAGATCCATCAGGGTCGGTTGACCACCTACGTCCATGTCCCACAGGTCATGGTGAGTAAGCGGACGGTACCAGCGGACTTTGCCGGTGTTGATGTCCAGAGCAGTGATGCCAGCAGCATAACGCTCGGAATCTTCGGTACGGTCGCCGCCATATTGGTCCGGCGTCTGGTTGCCCATCGGCAGGTAGAGCATGCCGAGGTTTTCGTCGACCGCGAACATCGACCACATGTTAGGCGAGTTGCGGGTGTAGGTCTGACCTTCGGCAATCGGAGTTGTATCTTCCGGGTTGCCGCTGTCCCAGTTCCACACCAGCTTGCCAGTGCGTACGTCGTAGGCACGGATTACGCCGGATGGTTCGTCAGTGGAGATGTTGTCGGTCACGTGGCCGCCAATCACAACCAGATCTTTGGTCACGGCAGGTGGCGAAGTGGAGTAGTAGCCACCGGGTGCGAAATTACCGATGTTATGACGCAGGTCGACCGCGCCGTTCACACCGAAGTCTTCGCACACTTTACCGGTGTCGGCGTTCAGTGCGATCAGACGGGTGTCGGCAGTCGGCAGGAACAGGCGACGCGGGCACGAGTTGCTGGAAGTTGCAGCAGCAGGCTCGGCAGCGCTTTGTTCGGTGCTGGCTTTGGCATAGGCGTTTTCGTCGTGATAAGTCACACCACGGCAGGTCATGTGCGCCCAGCCTTTGAAGTTTTCAGCGTTCTGAGTGCTGATCTTCGGGTCGTAGCGCCAGATTTCCTTGCCGGTGTCCGGGTCAAGGGCAATCACCTGGCTGTGCGGGGTACACACGTACAGCATGCCGTTGACTTTCAGCGGGGTGTTCTCGGCCGTTGTTTCGCCGGGATCGCCTTCACCTGGAATGTCACCAGTGCGGAATGTCCAGGCTGGAACCAGCTTGTGGGCATTTTGCGGGGTGATTTCTTTCAGCGGCGAGTAGCGGTCGCCATGGGCTGTACGCCCGTAGGACTGCCAGTCACCATCGGGCATGGCCGGTGCGGTGTTGGTCATGCCGGGTACGGCATCACGGTCCAGTTGACCCTTGATTTCACCAGGGCTGGTGAACTGGCTGGCCAATGCAGCCAGGCCGGCCAATACCACGGCAACGCTCAGTGCGCCGGTAGCGATCGGGGACGACTGGCCACGCAGGACCGGACGACGGAACCATGGCAACAGCAGGACGATACCGATGGCGAACCACAGGGCCAGACGTGGCACCAGTTGCCACCAGTCCAGACCTACTTCCATCAGTGCCCATACGGTGCTGGCGAACAATGTCAGCGCGTACAGGGCCAGAGCGGCTCGACGCGCGGCGATCAGCAGCGCACCCGACAAGCCAAAACCGATACCGGCCAGCAGGTAGTACCACGACCCGCCAAGCGCGACCAGTTTGATACCCCCGGCCAACATGGCCAGGCCCATTAGCAGCAGCAAGATACCGAGAAGGCTCGGTAGCAGGCGGCTTCGACTGAAAGCACCATCAGTGCTCATAGTGTGGTTCTCCGTTACGTTAGAGGTGTTCCCGTGAAGGCGTGTCTTTAAGGGACGAACCGACGCGGGAGTGAATCAGCTAAATAGGTTATTGATTGCAACCTTCAAGGTTGCCGTTGCAGTCCGCTTGTCAGAACGAGCTTTGAATTTTCAGACCACCAATCAGCGCGTCATCCAGCTGGCTGACGCCACCCGGGTGACGGATGTATTGCAGGTTCGGTCGAACGGTCAGCCAGTTGGTCACGTGCACGCCGTAATACAGTTCGGCGCTGTACTCAGTGTCCTGAGGTGGCAGGTAGTCCGGGTTGTCGAAGTCGTAAATGGCTCGGGCCTGATTGGTGGCCTGGGCGTTTTTGCGATAGGCCGGGTTGACGTGAACCCGTGCCATGGCAAAGCCGATGTCGTCCTTGGGACGTGCATCGAATACGCCTTTGTAGACGACGCCCGCCTGGACATAGTTGTCCACGGCGTTGGTTTTCTTGTCGTGCAGGGTGGCATTGGCAAACACACTCAAGCCCCTCGACTGATCGCTGGCGCGGGTAGTGAGCTGCTGTTGCACGCCCAGCCACATCCCGTGCTTGCTCGAACTGCTGCGATAGGCTTCGCCGCTCAGGGCAGCCGGCTGGCCGTTGGAGTCTTTGTAAACATCTGTTGCTTTGGCATTACTGTAGTAGTAACCCGCACGATATTCCCCTGGCAGGCCATTGATTTTTGGCGTCCACACCAGTTCGATCGGCAGCACCGCGCCTTGGGTGCCGCTGCCGCTAAGCTTGAAGCCGTTGCCGCGGTCCAGGTTCGAAGGGTTCTGCTCATAGGCGCCGACCTGTGCATAAAGCTCGGGCGTCAGGTGGTATTTGACCCGCAGCGCCCACTGGCTGACGGGCCAGTTGTACCAGATGCTGCCGGCCCAGTTGCCGACCTGCGAACCGCAGAACGCCAGGTTCTGGAAGTCGCACGGGAAGGTGTTGAAGTCCTCACCCTGGCCGAAACGCCCGACCTTGATGTCGAGTTTCTGGTCGAAGAATTTCTGCTGGTACCACATCTGGGTCAGACGTGTGGTCTGGCCACGGCCCCAGACTTCCTGGGCCGAGGTGAACCCGCCCACGCGTGGGTCGTTGATGCGGTCGTTGCTGATGTTATTACCGCTGCGCTGGGTAATCGTCAGCTTGAACTCGGCATCTTCCCAGCCCAGGATCTTCTGCAGGTCCAGGTGCGTGCCCAGGCCGAACTGGTCGCTATAGCGCGCCGTGCGGTCATGGTCGTAGCCGCCGTGCAGGTTCGAACCGACTTCGCCTACGTAGTCGAGGGAGAAGGCATAGCCTTGTTTTTCCAGCTCGCTACGCGTGCCGCCCCAATCGCCGAGCATCCATTTGGAGTCGCTGTCGAAGGCCGGGGCTGCCTGTACGCAGGTAGCCAGGCCCAAAGCGGTCATGCCGCCGATCAGAGTCAGGGCTTTTTGCCCGGCCATAGGCAATAGCGCGCTGTGCTTGCGCAAGTTCAGGAGTGTGGACATAGGTCGAGGTAGTGAGTCTTTATAGGTATGGCTGTGGCTGTGGGTAGCGCTGTCTTTGGAGACAGGACTCACACATGGAGATTCAGGGGCGGAGTGAATCGGTTCAGCCCCTGTTGATGAAATGATAATGCTATGAAACGTTTAGAAACAGCACTTTAAGTGACATGCATCATTTCGGAATCTGTAACAGTGTGCTGCGGCCGTTCGCCTCAGGGCTCTTTTGTCGCGGCCTCCATGGCTGGAGGCCTTGTATTTGTTGTTCTGAGGCTTAGAAGGTGGTGCGCAGGCCGACCTCGATGCCACGGCCCGGCGCAGGTGCGATGTCGCGCAAGATAGAGCTGGCATAGCGCACGGTCTGGTTGGTCAGGTTGTCGCCTTTGACGAATGCCAGCCACTGGCTGCTGCCTGCATCAAAGTGATAACCGGCGCTTGCGCCCAGGGTGGTGTAGCCATCGGTGCCTGACTCATTGGCTGGAACGCGGCCCTGATTGCTGGCGTGTTCGACGTCGATCCGTGCCTGCCAGCGATCCAGTTCCCACAGCAGGCCACTGCGCAGGCGCAGGGGAGCAATACGCGGCAAGGCTTCGCCGGTGTCGAGGTTGGTGGCCCGGGTGTAATCGCCCGCCAGTTCCAGGGCAAATTTGCCGTATGCGTTTTCACCCAGTTTCCAGTGATCCTTGGCTTCAAAGCCTGTGAAGCGTGCTCGTACCCCGGAATAGGTGTATTCGGGAATGCCGTCGGCGTCGGGTTCACCTTCGTCATTCAGCGTGCGACCTGTGCCCAGCAAGCCGATGTAATTGGAGAAGTGGCTGTAGAACACACCGACGCTGCCCTTGTGGGTGCCGTTGTCAAAGCGCAGGGCCAGATCGCTGGACACGGCTTTTTCTTTCGACAGATTGGCGTTGCCCACTTCATAGGTGCCGGTGGCAACGTGGGCGCCATTGGCGTACAGCTCGTAGAACGTCGGTGCGCGTTCGGTGTAGCCCAGGGTTGCGGCCAGCGACCAGATCGGGGTGAGGGTGAACACTGCGCCTGAAGACAGGCTTGCCGCGGTAAAGCTTTGGGACCTGTCGGCGGCGGCAAAGCGTTCATTGCCTTTGGCATCCGGGTCGACCACGGTGTGTTCCAGCCGCCCGCCCAGGCTGAGGGTGAGCCGCTCGGTGGCTTGCAACTCTTCGAGAATAAACAGCGCGCCGCTGTTGGTGTCGGTCTGCGGCACAAAGGCTTCTTCGCCCAGGGCCGAGAACTCGTTGCGATTGACCTGGGCGCCGATCACGCCGTTGAGTGCGCCGATCGGTACATGACGCGCTTCGACGCGCGCTTCATAGCCCTTGTTCTTGAAGGTGGTACCGACTTCACCGCCTTCGATTTCGCGGTGTTCGTAATCGGTGTAGCCGGCATTCAGTTTCAGCGAGCTGAACGGCCCTTGCAGGTTGCGCATTTCGGAGGCAAAGGCGTAGTGATCCTGCTTCATGCGGATACGTACGTCCTGCTCGGCCGGAGAGCCGTAATTGGCGTCATGGGTGCTGTATGACAGCCCCGCATATCCGTCATCCCAAGTGTAGGAGCCGCCCACGGCACCGCCGTCCTGACGCCCATTGCTGTTGCCTAAGCGGCCTTTCTTTTCGTTGCCATCTTCGCTTTCCGGCGCATGGCGGCTACGGGCATAACCCGGGATTTTCAGGTCATTGAACTCGCGGGCGTTGGCATCCAGGTGCAGGGCGAAGGTGCCATCACCGGCTTCCAGTTTGCCGGCACTGCTGCGTGTCGTGGCCGCGCCGCCGTAACGCAGTTCACCCGCGCCGTGAATGCCTTCGATGGCTTCGGCAGGGATGCGGTTGTCAAACGTGTTGACCACGCCGCCAATGGCATTGCCGCCATATAGCAGGGCCGCCGGGCCGCGCACGATTTCGATGCGCTCGACGTTGACCGGGTCCAGTGGCACCGCGTGGTCATAAGACAGCGATGAGGCATCCAGTGCGCCGACGCCATTGCGCAGGATTCGAATGCGGTCGCCGTCCAGCCCGCGAATGATCGGTCGGCTGGCGCCGGGGCCGAAGTAGGAAGAAGACACGCCGGGCTGTTTGTTGAGGGTTTCACCCAGGCTGCCTTGCTGTTGCAGCGCCAGGTCGTCGCCCTCCAGCACCGTGGTGGGGGAGGCGAGTTGGCTGCTGCCCAGCGGGTTTCCGGTAATCACTTGGGGTTGCAGTTCGAGGGCGTAGGCCGGAGAAGTCATCAGCAGGGCGGTGGCGAGCGGCGTCAAACGCAGGCGTCGCATGTAACGTGGGAAAGCAGGGGAGGACATTGCAGTTCCTTGGCAAGGGAGGTGAAGAAAGGGGCGCTGAGCGCTCTTTGACTGGACAGTTATAGTTACAATATAACATCACTTTAGTGGCTCCAGGCGGAACTTTCATTCAGGGCCCGGGTCAGGGCTAGACTTGCCCCTTGGCGAATGCACTTCCCCCTGAGCAGGTGCTCGGCTAAGGTGCGCGCCTTTCCTTCTCTTGCATTAAAGGTCCGGCATGACTGAACCCAACAACAACCCCTTGCACGGCGTGACGCTGGAACAGATCCTCACTGCGCTGGTAGCGCATTACGAGTGGGAAGGGCTGGCCGAGCGTATTGATATTCGCTGCTTCAAGAGCGACCCGAGCATCAAGTCGAGCCTGACGTTCCTGCGCAAAACCCCGTGGGCGCGGGAAAGGGTCGAGAAGCTGTATGTGAAATACGCCCGTACCAAGCGCGAGCTTTGATCGGCACATGAGTGATGTGTCAAAGCGCAGGCTTTACACCGCGTTGGCGGTCCTGGGCTGGTGCGGCCTGGCCATACAGCTTGAGATGGTGCTGATCTCCCGCTGGACGAGCGGCGCGAGCCTGGTGGGCGGGCTGGTGAGTTACTTCAGTTTTTTCACCATTCTCACCAACACCCTGGCCGCCACGGTATTGACCTTTGCGGCCGATACCCGGGCCTCAAAGGGCAGGACGTTTTTCTTGCGGCCGTGGGTAAGCAGTGGCATCGCGGTCAGCATTATCGTGGTGGGTGTTGCGTACAGCGTGCTGCTGCGCCAGCTCTGGCAGCCTGAAGGTTTGCAATGGCTGGCCAACGAAATACTGCACGACGTAATGCCGCTGCTGTTCTCGTTGTACTGGTGGTTTTGCGTGCCCAAAGGGTCGCTGCGCCTGTGCCATATAGGGCTCTGGATGCTGTATCCGTTGCTGTATTTCGCTTGCATCCTGCTGCGCGGACACCTGCTTGGAATGTACCCGTACCCGTTTATCGATGTCGAACAACTGGGTTATGGGCAGACCTTTATCAATGCTGGCGGGATTCTGGCGGGGTTTGTTGCGGTGGCGCTGGCTGTGGTGGTAGTGGATCGGTGGCGGGGCAAGGCTTTGTAGGTACATTGTTGCGGGCCAAGCAGACTGAGACAAAACCTGTAGCCGCAGCCTCGCTTAGCTCCTCAGCGGCTATAAGTACCGATTACTCTTCTGTACCGCCATCCAACCGCCAGTAGCCCACAGCCTTGACGAACTCTTCGTTCAAACCGTGGGTGTCCAGCAGCACTCTGCGCACCTTGCGCGACAGCGCACTTTCGGTGGCGACCCACGCGTACAACTCGCCGGCCGGAATGGTCAGGCCTTCAACGGTGTTTAGCAAATCCTCGCCCGGCATATCGCGATGCACCCAGATCACCTCGACCGATGCAGCGCTGTTCAGCGGCTGTTGCTCAAGGGCGTTTTCTACCTCGACCACCACTAAAGCACGACGATTGGCAGGCAGTTCTTCCAGGCGGCGGGCAATCGCGGGCAGTGCCGTTTCGTCGCCGATCAGCAGATAACTGTCGAAGATATCCGGCACCACCATTGAACCCCGCGGGCCTCCGATATGCAGGTACTGGCCAGGCTGCGCCTGAGCGGCCCAGGTGGCGGCAGGGCCGTCGCCATGCAGCACAAAATCGATGTCCAGTTCGAAGGTGTTCAAGTCATAGCGGCGCGGGGTGTAGTCACGCATCGGGGGCATGGCGCTGCCCTTGAGGCCAGCGCTCAATTGCAGGTTTTCCAGTGCCGCCAGTTCTTCGGCGGTTTGCGGGAAAAACAGCTTTACGTGGTCATCGGAGCCCAGGCTGATAAAGCCTGCCAGCTCGGGCCCGCCCAGGGTAATGCGGCGCATGCGCGGGGTCAGGTCGACTACCCGCAGCACTTCAAGTTTTCGGCGTTTGATTTCATGCATGACCCGGTGAATGGTCTGAGGGTTAGCGGTATTCATTCGGCGTTCTCCTGCGCAGTCACAGGGCCATCGACGATTGCTTTGGCAGTGTTGTTGAGCAAAACGCTGACGCGCCGAATTTCGGCCGGGCTCCAGCGGCCGTGGTGCATTTGCAATGCGTGGCGCAGGTTGTGCACCGCCTCGTGAATTTCGGCGGGGCGGTCATGGCCGCGCAGCGAGCGCTTGCTGACGTCGATGCGCATGCGCACGCCGTCCAGGGCAATCGCTTGATCGATCAGGGACTGGCGGCCCGCTTCGGTCACGCAATAGCGTTTTTTGCCGCCTTCGGCGTCGCCCTGAATCATTTCGCTTTCTTCAAGGAAAGTCAGCGTGGGGTAGATCACGCCGGGGCTTGGGCTGTAGGCGCCGTCGAACAGGCCTTCAATCTGGCGGATCAGGTCGTAACCGTGGCAAGGCTGCTCGGCAATCATTGCCAGCAGCAGCAGTTTCAAATCGCCTGGGGCGAAAACCCGTGGCCCGCGCCCGCCGCGTTCGCGGCCGGGGCGTTTCTCAAAGCCGTCTTGACCCGCGCCATGTTCGCGGTGATGGGGATGATGCTCTCTCATTTATTTTCGTCCGTTCATTAAGTTAGATACAACTTAAGATATATCTTAAGAAATGTAAAAAACCCTCGACGAACGGTAATGATTCTCAACATGCAGCAGTGCCCGTGGGAGCGGCGTTGCTCGCGATACAGACGATGCGGTGCCTCTGAAAACCGCAGGGATGCCATCGCGAGCAAGCCCGCTCCCACGGGTTTGCTATTTGGCTGCGGTTTGTGCCGCAGATGGCGCGTGGCACAGGGTGTTGGTGCCGGGTTGCAGGTACGGCGTGAGGATCGGTGCCATGCCCTTGAGCACTTGCACCGGCAAAGCCGAGGTGAATTTGAAGGCTTCGGCCGAGCGTCCGGGAACGAACGCGGTCAAGGTGCCGAAGTGCTGGGGGCCGATATAAAACACGAAGGTCGCTGTGCGGTTGATCGACTTGGAACTGAGGATTCGTCCGCCAGCGCCCATGCTTTCGATACGGTTGTCGCCGGTACCGGTCTTGCCGCCCATGGCCAGTGGTGTGCCGTCGTCGAGCTTGAAGCTGCCGGAAACCCGGCGTGCAGTCCCGGCATCCACCACTTGCGAAAGGGCTTCGCGCAGGGCGGTGGCCACTTCGCTGGGCATTACCCGAACGCCTTTGTCGGGGTCGTTGACCAGGCGGGTTTCGTAGGGGGTATCTGCGGCGAAATTAAGGGTGTCGATGCGCAACACCGGCAAACGTACGCCATCGTTGAGGATGATCCCCATCAGCTCGGAGAGCGCCGCGGGCCTGTCCCCGGAGCTGCCCAGCGCGGTGGCGAGGGAGGGCACCAGATGGTCAAACGGGTAGCCGACTTTTTGCCAGCGTTGATGGATATCGAGGAAGGCTTCGATTTCCAGCATCGTGCGGATGCGACTGTCCCGGGCGCTCTTGTGCCGGCTTTTAAACAGCCAGCTGTAAACTTCCTGACGCTCATGTTCACTGGCGCCGACTGCTTGCTGGAAGGTGGCCTGCGGGTTAGCCAGCAAATACCCCAGCAACCACAGATCCAGCGGGTGGACTTTGGCAATGTAGCCTTGGTCGGGCAGGTTGTAGGCGCCGGGGCCGTAGCTTTGATACAGCTTGTTCAGCCGGTCGTCAGGGATCTTGTCGCTGCTCAGGTGTGAGCGCACAAAGCGGTTGAAGGTGGTCTGGTTCGAGCTGGGGAACAGGTAGCGGTGCACCGCCGACATCCGGATGGCCGTGGGGTGCATGCTGTCGAGGAAGGTGTCGAGGCGGGCCTTGGAGTCTTTGCCTTTGTATTTTTTCCAGAACTTGAGCATGTACGTCGTGCCTTCGCGATCGGCGAAGCGGCTCAGGTATTCCTGGCGCAGCGGGTTGCTGTCGTCCTTGAGCAGGTTGGCGTTGTTGGTGGGCGCCTGGTACGAGGTATAGCGCACCACGTCGCGCATCAGGCGCACAAACGGCAGGTTGATGGACTCGCGTATTGCATCGCGCAGGGTCGCAATGCGGTTGTTGTCCTGGCTGCGAAAATTGTGGAAGCGATGCACGCCGCCGCCGGTAAAAAAGCGCTCATCGGGGTTAGCCGAGTATTGCCGTTCGAGGGCCGCATTGAGCATGGGGGCAAGGTTTGAACCGGGGTTCTGGATCAGGTAGGCCAGCGCCCAGCGGGTCAGGGGGTCCTGATCGGTGAGCTGGGTTTTTTTCAGGATGGCGACGGGCTGGCTGGCATAGCGATCATGCAGCTCTGCAATGATCTGCAGGTAGGTGGTCAGCACCCGCAGTTTGGCCGTTGAGCCCAATTCAAGCTTGCTGCCTTCATTAATGTCGAAGGGCTGGTCGGTGCTGTCGGTTTGTACCCGGGCTCGCGCGCCGTCCGGGGTGAGCTCGAACAGCGTGAAGCTGTAACGCACTTGCGCGGTACTGGTGGGGGTCAGCAGGCTGGCGCCCAGCAGGCCGATTTTGCCGGCAAAGGCCGGGTCTGCCAGTTGGCGCAAGTAGTCGCTGACCTGCTGCTGCAGGTTGCCTTGCAAAGTACTGGTGGCCGAGAGGTCAAGACGGTCAAGGTCATACAGCGGGCGCTGGAGCAGAGCGGAAAGGCGGCTGCGGGCCACGCTGATGCCCTTGTTGGTTTCGTTCGGTTGCATCGTGGGGGCCTGCGCCCAGTCGCGGTAGGTCACGTGGCTGGCCAGTGCGGCGGTCGTCAGTGCCGGATCAATCACATTGTTTTGTGCCAGCAGGCGGATATGACTGTCGGTCAATTGCGCCAGCTCTTCGCGGCCCCTGGCCAGGTAATGCGATGGCCTGCGCTGGGCAATCATCAGCGACAGCACTTCGCGCAGGGCCAGGCCTTTTTGCGCCAGGCTCTTGGCGTCTGTGGCGGTACTCGTCAGGTGCTGGTTGACCTGATTGAAATCGGCGCCGTACCACACCCGCAAACCTTCGGCCATGCCGTGGACTTCGCCGTGGCCGGGTACAGCCGACAGCGGGACGCTGTTGAGGTAATCGCGCACCACTTTTTGCCGGGCCGCCAGTGTTTGCGGGCCGCCCTGATACGCACGCACACTGGCCGACACCATCTGGCGCAGTTTTTCGCTGCTCGACAGCGTGAGTCCGTCGGGGGAGTGGCGGTATTTTTCAAGCTGGGTGGCCAGGGTGCTACCCCCAGCGGACTGCCCCGAGAGGTGCAGCAGCTTGGCGGCTTGGGAGTAAGCGGCCATGGCAAAACGCGGCCAGTCCACCGCGGGGTTGGCCAGCGGCTCTTCAGGGTCAAGCAGGTCGCGGTTCTCGATGAACAGCAAGCTGTGGACCACCAGCGGGGGAATGGTGTCGAAGCTCGAATACAGTTGCTGCGGATAGTTGTACTGATACAGCGGGCTGCCTGCGCAATCGGTGATCGAAAGCCCGGCCTGAATTTTTTCTGAGTAGGGTACGAAGAAGCCATTTTCGCTGTAGCTCAGCAACTTTGGCGAAAAGCGCGATTGCTGGGTGATGATGTAGTCGCGTTTTAGCAGGCGCGGCAGAAAGTTGCCCAGAGCGCTGTAGCCCAGACGTTTGTCGAAAGGCCCTTCGCCGGGGTAAAGTATCGCGTCACTGGGGCCCGCGTGCATCGAATAGCTGAGCGTAGCCGCAAAGCGGCTGAATTCACGGGCTTGCAGCCTGGAAGTGCGGACTTCCTGGGCAATGACAAACCCCAGAACAACCAGGGCCAACAGCACGATCAGCCCGAACAGGAGCCATCCGTAGCGCTTGGGCCTAGGCTGTTTTGGCGCAGGTGAATCGTCCATTTCCCCTGATGGTGCCGCCGTCTTGCTTGAATTGGAGTTCCATTGCACGCCCATAGTCGACAGATCCACATACGCATCTTGGTTGCGCTTGGTTGAAGCGTAGACGCTGGCGGATACGGGTGAAAAATTTGTGAGTGTTATCCGATCATCCTGTAGTTGCTGACCAAGAACGAGGCCGCGATAAGGGCCGAAAGACCTTCAGAAGAACGGGGCCGCTTCGCAGCCCATCGCAGCCTCGTTCTTCGTCAGCAAGGCCATACAGGGAGGTGTTGGTTACACGACGCGAGTGTCGGAATAGAGCCCTCTAGTACGGTAAATACATCCGACGTAGGGGCATGACTGTGCACCATTGCTGTGCAATACTCGCCGCCGATCTCAGTAGGGCATTTCCCTTTTGATCTATCGACCTACAAGGTCGAGGTTGATCAGGAAGGAGGACAGCCGACCCGGCCGTCTTGAACGAGCGCCCTGTTGATGTATATCCAATAACAATACGAGGTTGTACTTTTATGCCAGTCGGCAACCACCAGCCCCACGGTGAAACCGCACAAGGCGGACCGCTCAAGCGCGAGCTGGGCGAACGCCACATTCGTTTGATGGCACTCGGCGCCTGTATCGGCGTCGGCCTGTTTCTGGGCTCTGCCAAAGCCATCGAAATGGCCGGTCCGGCCATTATGCTGTCCTACATCATCGGTGGCCTGGCCATTCTGGTGATCATGCGCGCCCTCGGTGAAATGGCCGTGCACAACCCGGTAGCCGGCTCGTTCAGCCGCTACGCTCAGGATTATCTGGGCCCTCTGGCCGGCTTTTTGACCGGCTGGAACTATTGGTTCCTGTGGCTGGTGACCTGCGTCGCCGAAATCACTGCGGTGGCGGTGTACATGGGTGTCTGGTTCCCCGATGTACCGCGCTGGATCTGGGCCCTGGCGGCGCTGGTCAGCATGGGTTCGATCAACCTGATCGCGGTAAAGGCGTTCGGTGAGTTCGAGTTCTGGTTCGCCCTGATCAAGATCGTCACCATCATCGCGATGGTGATCGGCGGCATTGGCATCATTGCGTTCGGTTTTGGCAATGACGGCGTGGCGCTGGGGATTTCCAACCTCTGGACCCATGGTGGCTTTTTGCCTAATGGCATCCAGGGCGTGTTGATGTCCCTGCAAATGGTGATGTTCGCTTACCTGGGCGTTGAGATGATCGGCCTGACCGCCGGCGAAGCCAAGAACCCGCAAAAGACCATCCCGAGTGCGATCGGCTCGGTGTTCTGGCGCATTCTGCTGTTCTACGTGGGTGCACTGTTCGTCATCCTGTCGATCTACCCGTGGAACGAAATCGGCACCTCGGGCAGCCCGTTCGTGATGACCTTTGAGCGTCTGGGCATCAAGACGGCGGCAGGCATCATTAACTTTGTGGTGATTACGGCGGCACTGTCGTCGTGCAACGGCGGGATCTTCAGCACGGGCCGCATGCTCTACAGCCTGGCGCAGAACGGTCAGGCCCCGGCCAACTTCGCCACCACTGCAAAAAACGGTGTGCCGCGTCAGGCGTTGCTGCTGTCGATTGCCGTGCTGTTGCTGGGTGTATTGCTTAACTACCTGGCACCCGGCCAGGTCTTTGTGTGGGTAACGGCGATTGCCACTTTCGGCGCGATCTGGACCTGGCTGATGATCTTGCTGGCGCAACTGCGCTTTCGCAAAAACCTGAGCCCGCAAGAAGCTGCCAACCTGAAGTACCGCATGTGGTTGTACCCGTACAGCTCGTACGCAGCACTGGGCTTCTTGTTGATGGTGGTCGGGCTGATGGCCTACTTTGAAGAAACCCGAATCGCCTTGTTTGTAGGGCCAGCCTTCCTGATCCTGCTGACTGTGCTGTTCTATGTGTTCAAGCTGCAGCCGACTCAGAGCACATCGGCCAAGGCCAGCTAAACGGTTGTGGGAGCGGGCTTGCTCGCGATGAAGACGCCGTGGTCTGTCAGACTGATCGTGGCGATCCCATCGCGAGCAAGCCCGCTCCCACATCAGCAGCCACTATTTGCGCGTCAGACGCTTGTTCCAGTCCAGCCACCCTGCCAGCACGGCCATGATGCCTACGCCCATCAACGCACTGAACAGCTGCATGACCAGCCCGTCACCGCCCAGCGCATTGAGCATGTCGGCCAGTGGCGCCAGGATCACCCCGAGGCAGAACACTTCCAGCGAGTAACGGCCCATGCGACGGGTTTGGCGGGCAAACCAGTTGTTCAGCCAGCCACTGTGGGGGATCAGTCTGGCCGCCACATAAGCCAGGGCCAGAAAGTGCAGGAGCCGCACCGGGGAGAGGTTGGTTTTGCTGATCGGGTATAAATGCTCGCCCAGCCAGAGCGGCATGATCGCGTCGTGCACCTGCGGCCACTTCCACGACAGTGCCAGCAAGCCGGTGATCAACAGGTAAGCCGCGGCACCGACAAACAATGGCTGACGGGACAATGGCCGGGTTTCGGGTGCTTTGGCCCGTTGCCCGTGGATCGCCGCCGCGCCGCCCAGAATAAACAGGAACTGCCAGGCCATGGGGTTGAAGAACCACACGCCGCCTTCCTGCGCGGCAAGGTTCCACACGGGGGCCAGCAGGTACAGCACCAATGAAGCCCCGACCACGTAGTGGGCGTTACGCAGCAGCATGGGCAGGGCCAGCGGCAACCCGAGCAACAGCACGATATACAGCGGCAGGGGGTCCATCAGGTTGGGTTTGAAGCGCAGCAGCAACTCGTCGGTCAGCGCCTGTTGCGGGTTGCTCAAGAAATACTGGAGGCCCATCTCCTGTACCAGATCGCGGGTTTCGACGTGGTTGTTGGCATAAAAGACGATGCCCATCAGCACTGCCAGCAGGAAGATATGCACCACGTACAGCACCCAGGCACGGCGCAGGATTTTGACACTGGCGACCAGAAACCCGTCGCGTTGAGCGATTTTTCCGTAGGCCAGCACTGCGGCATAACCGGCCAGGAACACAAAGATCTCCGCCGCATCACTGAAGCCGAAATTGCGCACAGTCAATTCAGCCAGCGGGTTGTGCGGGATGTGATCCCAGAAAATAAAAATCAGCGCCAGCCCGCGAAAGAAATCGATGCGGTGGTCGCGTCCGTTCAGCATCACGGCGAGTACTCAGACAAAGTTGAAAAAAATGGGCGCAGTTTAGAGTGCGCGCTACCTGTTGGCGGCGCGCAGGGTGACTCTAATAGCGCTTAAATGCAAAGGCTGTGCAGAGCAGCGGTGCGTGGCTATTAGGCTGGGATCACTCCTCGAAAATGGTCTCCAGGGATTTTTTATCAAGAATGTTCTGGGTGATGCGCTCCAGGTTTTTATTCTTCTGCTGATTTATTTTTTCAAGCGCTGCGTCATAGTCGGCCTTCGGCATCGGGGCATCTGTGAACACCCGGGCTTCATCGATGATCAGTCTTTGCGCCAGCTGTTTTAACTCGCGTTGCAGCAGGGCGCGTGCGTCAGTGTCATCGCTGCCAGCGGTGTCCGCCCACTGCTGTTGCTTTTCCTTGAGTGTTTCCAGATCGTGATAGCGCTGTTCAAAAAGTACGTTGCTGTTTTTTATGTCGCCTCTGTATGCCGACTCGATGTAGTCACGCCACAGGCCTTCCTCAAGTAGCTTTTTCGCCATGTAGCCGGGTGTGGCCTCTTGATTGAGCACGATCTGATAAGCCTCCTCGACTTGCGCCGGGGATATTTTTGCAATGGCCCTGAATTGCATATGCGACGGCTGCCAGGGCAACTCAAGACGTTGGGCCAGATCCACCTGATAGATCAACCTCACTTCAAGCTCGTCAGGTTTAAGTCTGAGTATTTCCTGGGGCGGCAACACGCCTTCACTCACGGCTGACTCATAGGCGTAAGTCTGCAAGGCGATCTGGGTTTCGGCGATATCGTCCAGCTCGAGTAAACGCACACGACCTTTCATGAGTTTGAGCAGTTTGGTTTCTTTGGCGCTGCCTTTAGCCAGCAAGGCATCGCGCAGCAAAAGCTTGAACCCGAAGCGGCTGAAAATAGTCGAGGTGCGGTCCACGCATGTTTCGTTTTCCAGGGAACTGGCAAACACTTCTTCTCGATACCCGCTGTCTTCTGCGGCGCACTCCAGTACTTTCCAGACTTTTTCGGTCAACTGTTGGCGGTCGCGCTCGAAGTCAGCAGATACGACGAGATCGCGAATGACCTTAAAAAAGTTTTCTGAGTGGGGCTCTGCCTCCAATGCCGCCCAAAGGTCCGTTTTCAGGGCTCGTTCGGATTCCGTCAGTGTTTGATCGAGCCAGAGGTTGACGCTGCGGGTTTGCACGGGCGCATGCACGCGCACCTCCAGGGCCAGCCCCAGGCGGGCTCGGTATGCATTGACTGCTTCCAGGGTCGAGTGATCAAAAGGATTGCCGTGTAAAAAAGTGCTTCTTAACCTGTGCACCGGTATCTGGAAGTAAGCCTGCGGCAGAGTTGTCAGGCTGTTAGTGCGCAAGTCGAGGTGCGTCAGCTGCGGCAGATGTTCAATGCCCGTCGGCCATTGTGTGAGCCCGGTATTTTTTAAGTTCAGCTGGACCAGTTCGGTCATGTGGGTGAAGTCCGGTGTGACGCCAAGGGGGTTGTTACTTAAGTTGAGCACTTTGAGATTGTTCAGGGTTGCCCATTTACCTACGCCAGCTTCGGTAAGCGTAATTTCGTTTTTCGACAGGTGAAGTCGGTTCAGACTTTTGAGGTTGAACAGTGAGTCGGGGAGTTCTCGAAGATGGGCTGATTCAAGTTTCAGCTCTACCAGATTCGGGAACTGAACCAGGAATGATTCAATGCTGTTGTGCAGATGCATATCGCTCATGTTCAACGAAGTAACGTGACTGAAGTCGGCATTGAGCACGGGCAACTTGGCGAGATTTATATGGCTGATATTGAGACTCGCTCCAGGGTGTTCTCCACCAAGCCCCGAACTGCGCTGCCAGCATCTGATGATTTTGTTGGCAACACGGGTCTTGTCGCGCAAGTGAACGAGGCGGATGTGGTTTTCGGAGACCTGAACCACTTCCAGAGGTCCGCCGACCCAGTCGGCAAGGGAGTCTTTGAGCACTTTGTATTCTTTGTTCAGCGCCTCAAGCCGGGCCAGCCCTGCACGGCTGTAGAGGCTATCAAGTTCCAGAAAACGTTCTATGACCTCAAAGGTATGCATGGGGAACAGCTTGGACTTCAGATGCCTGATCCTCCTTGGGTTGGCCGGGAAGCACGCGAAAGGTGCGCGGGCACAGCGTTCGACTTCTGTTTCCAACGCTGGATACCCGACGCGACCTTTGGCCAGTTGCAGGGGGGATTCGGTTTTCAGGGTTGTCGGTTCAAGCCCCAGAACCTTGCTCAGCATTTGCCGAGCCATCGGCGGGCGTTTTGCCAGCGCCTCCTTTAGCGCCTGGCCTTGACCAGTATGGGGAAAGCCCAGTGCCGCGCGCTCTGGATCAGGCAACGCGTGCAGCACCGAGGCGTAGATATCATCCAGGCCATGCAGCATTTGCTCACTGCCATTGTAGGTCTGGTAACGGTTGCCTACTTTGACGAGTACTTTGCGAATCGGTGCATCCTGGGGCCCGACGTGATCGAGCAAGGTGCCCGATAGTGCTCTGTCACGCACTTCGAGCCTGACGTCCGGCGACCAGCCGGGCATGTTTTCAATACTGTGCAGAATCAGTTTTTGCGTATCAGGGTTGTTGCCGTAGTCGAAGTAAAGCCCGTCATAGGTGTGGGCCAATCGGACTTCATCCACCAACATCCTGGCTTCCTCTGCCAGGCGCAAGGGGATACGCAGGGCGTTCTGCAATTGCCAGCGCTCGGCTGAGCTGGCCGCGTTGATCAGCTCTTTGGCGACACAGGCCGGCAGTGTCGGATAGGCCTGGGTGAGTGTCTTGACCAGTGTGTTGCCGTGCATATTCAAACCGGCATAGTGCGATCTGAACAAGTCATCGCGCAGTTGCTCGGCCCGGTCAGCGATTTTTGCACTCAGCCGTGCGGTTTTCTCTTCAAGGCTGCTGATAAAACCGTTACCCGTGAGTGCGCTTACCTCATTGGAGTCCAGGGACAGCAGCACGGTCTTCAGCAGTTCGCCACGTCGAATCTGGCTGTCGAGTATCTGGATGACGGGCACTTTCGTTCCGCCCGTGTGGCCATACTCCATGATGGTATTGCCCTCGTTATCCAGGCAGCGCAAGGATTTGGACTTGGGCCAGAACTCAACGTCAATCAGTACCTGAAGCTGCAGCAGCGGATCGGCTGTCGTATCGTTCGCCCGCATTTTGCTGATGAACTGTTCAAGATTGTGTTTGATCTTGAACCGCTCAGTGACGTCTTCCAGAAGGGCGGGCATGGGTTCGAGGTCGGCGTGAATCTGGCGCAGTATTGCTTCATCGGTATTGCTGGCATGCATCAGGATCCGGGCTTGCTCGTCGTTCAGACCGCGTAATGCGTGATCCAGCCGCCGCACCAGGCGGGATTCACTCCACTGCTCAAGCTCTTCGGCTTCATGGCGCCAGGCACCTTTGCTGTTATGCCAAATTTGCGGGGTATAGTGCTTCGGGTCAGTGGGGTGTTGCAGGTACCAGTTCTGATCGCTCGCTTGCTGCACCCGGTAATGCTTGCCTTCCAGCGGCAGATAAGTCTTGCCCTCGTGTGTATAAAGCCCCAGTTCGTTGGGCGCGGATGAAGTCTCGAAATCAAGCGTGTGTTCAAAAGGTGTGAGGTCGGGTTTCCACAGCTGGGTATTGCCCTCGGGCAGTTGGATAACGTCCAGTTCCTCCACAAAAGGTGACAGCGAAACAGGCGCCGGTTTGGCCACTTCGGCGGCAAGTTTTCCCGCCGCTGCAACAAAGGCCAAGTTGATCAGTACCCCTTTTGTGTAAGACCACGCGAGCTGTTGTTCATGTTGCTCCCAGGCCTCAATGCCGTGATAAATCCCGGTCATCATTTGTGCGGCGAACACCACCATCATCACTTCACCGAGCCCCGGCACCAGCAACGCCGCAACATTCAAAATATCCAGGGCTGTATCCGCATAATGTTCGAGGCGATTGATCAGGGTTAATCGATTTATCTGGGCCGTGGGCACGGCCAGAAAACGCGCATCGTCAAACAGTTGTGCGGTTTTGTGCTGGTACAGATGATAAAAAACATGGGTTTGAACTTGGCTGGGCTGCATGTACAGCGGGTCACGTGCATTGTTCTGAAACCGTGCCGCCAGCCGTTTGCTCAATTTCAACTTCTGGGACTGAGGGGCCAGATGCAGAAAGAACGAGCGATAACTGTCAACTTTCAATTTTTCCATCAAGTCGCTGTGGGCGTCTTTGAGGGTCGGGTATTGCTTGATGCAGCTGCTGGGGTCGCCGGGGATATAAACGATGCAACTTGGGTCTTCGGCAAGCGAGGGGCCATGAAAAACCACCAGAGCGTTTAAGTTAATGTCATCAAGTGCCATTGTTTCACACGTTAATACGCGACCATTGAACAGCGGGCTGTCATTACCGTTGCAGTAACTGATCAAGGTGGTGTGAGCCGGTTCATCAATGTCTTTTTTCATCAAGGCAATATCAGCCTGGAGCCTCAGCACATCACGTTCGTGACGGATGAGCAGTTGCTCCAGTTGCATTTTTTCGTATACCGAACGGGGATTGAAAATAGTCTCCAGGTGCTGTTGATAACGGCCGCCAATATCCAGTCTTCGGCACAGTGACGCAAAGGCAACCGGTTCAATGGGAAGCCGCACTGGAGCCGGATCACTGGAGTGCGCGGATTTGTAGTTCCACAGGTGAGAGCCCCAAGGGATGCCGCCTGCTTCGGCCTGGCCCGCTTCGAAGTTGTGCAAGGCCGCTTGCAACAGGGTTTGGGTGTCCGAGCGTTCGATCTCTTGGGTAAACGGATTAAGCGTATTAACGGTGATGACGTTTCTCTTGACGTCGCAGGCGGTGCCCAACTCAGTCAGCAGCGCCTGTTCCAGCAGCGGTACCGCAAATGACTCGACGCTGCCCACGCGGTCCAAAATAGTGTCCAGCGCCTTGAGCGATCGAAGATTAAGTGCCTGGCTGGCGGTTAAAGCCAGACGTTGCGAAGCAGGCGCATCGGTGTACCAGGCGGGAAGATCAAGGCGGTGCTCGCTCAGTTGTTTAATAAAACGCGCTGACAAAAGTGGCACCGTATCGTCAGCGGCGCTTTTTATTAAATCGTGATGAATACCCAGTTGTTTTAAGTCAGGGGGAGAGGGCATTGCGTAACATCCTTATTGTGATTAATAGACAGAGTCTAGAAAGGATGTTGCAAGGTAAACAGTCTAAAAAGTTGATGGCGGTAGTGGAACTTGAGCGAATATTTAACGGTGAATATTAATTATGTAGCGGTGTTTTATCGGTAATAAGGTGTATCGCATTACTGGATAAAACTGGCACGCCACCCAAGAGCGGCGTGCCGGTAAACAGCAGTTAAGCCGCGGCGATTTCATTCGGCTCGAAGCTATCGGCCCGAGCCATTTGCCACATACGTGAATAGAATTCGCCATTGACCTCACCCGTCAGCAACTCGCCGGGTTTGAGGAATACATGCAGTTGCGAGAACAGCTTGATTTCAGTGGCGGACATGCGGCGCACCAGGTGCTTGGCCGAGAGTTGCGCCGGGTGTTCCAGGCCTGCGGCCGCGAGCATCTCGGCCAGGGCCTTGAGGGTGTTGCGGTGGAACTGGAACACCCGCTGCGCCTTGTCCGGCACGACCAGGGCGCGTTGGCGCAAGGTGTCCTGGGTCGCCACGCCGGTAGGGCATTTGTTGGTATGGCAGGACTGAGACTGGATGCAGCCGATGGCGAACATGAAGCCCCGGGCCGAGTTGGCCCAGTCCGCACCGATGGCCAGCACGCTGGCGATATCAAAGGCGCTGACAATCTTGCCGCTGGCGCCCAGCTTGATCTTGCTGCGCAGGTTCAGGCCCACCAGGGTGTTGTGCACGAACAGCAGGCCTTCGCGCAGCGGTGCGCCAATATGGTCGGTGAACTCCACCGGTGCGGCGCCGGTGCCACCTTCCTTGCCATCGATGACGATAAAGTCCGGCAGGATGCCTGTTTCAAGCATGGCCTTGGCGATCCCCATGAACTCCCACGGGTGGCCCAGGCAGAATTTGAAGCCTACGGGCTTGCCGCCGGACAGTTCGCGCAGTTGACCGATCCACTGCATCAGTTCGACAGGCGTCGAAAACGCGCTGTGGCGTGAAGGCGAGATGCAGTCTTCGCCCATCGGTACACCGCGTGTTTCTGCGATTTCCCGGGTCACTTTGTGCTTGGGCAAAATACCGCCATGGCCCGGTTTGGCACCCTGGCTCATCTTGATTTCGATCATTCGCACTTGCGGCGTGCAGGCCTGGGCGGCAAAGCGCTCCGGGTCGAAGCGCCCGTCTGCGGTGCGGCAACCAAAGTAGCCGCTGCCCAGTTCCCACGTCAGGTCACCCCCGTTCTCACGGTGATAGGCGCTGATGCTGCCTTCCCCCGTATCGTGGGCAAAATTGCCAAGCTTGGCCCCCTGGTTCAGGGCGCGAATGGCATTGGCGCTCAGGGAGCCAAAGCTCATGGCCGAAATATTGAAGATCGACGCCGAGTACGGCTGGGTGCATTGCGGGCCGCCCACGATGGTCCGAAAGCTGGCGGGGTCGGTCAGCGGGGCCGGGCGCATGGAGTGACCGATAAATTCGAAACCGGGCTGATACACGTCCACCAGGGTGCCGAAGGGTTTGTCGGCGCTTTGATTCTTGGCCCGTGAGTAGACCAGCGAGCGTTGCGAGCGTGAGAAGGGCAGCGCGTCGCTGTCGGACTCCAGCAGGTATTGGCGGATTTCCGGGCGGATAGCCTCCACCAGATAACGAATATTGCCCAGGATCGGGTAGTTGCGGCGCACGGCGTGGGGGCTTTGCAGCAGATCGAAAATCCCCAGCAGGCTCAAGGCCAGAGTCACGGCAGTAAAGGGCCATAACCACTCGTGGTGCAGAAAGGGCAGGCTGGCGAGGGTGAACATCACACAAAAGGCAAAAAACGCATAACGACTTAACAGTGACAGGCTCATACGGTTTCCTGTTTCAGGCTGGTCTGTTCAGTCAGGCAGGTACGCCTGATTCGGTCGAGAACAGAAAAATGGAAGTAGAACCCTCTCTTTGGATCGGAGGTTTGCGGGGAGGAGTGTTGGTCATGTATCACGCAAATGCCATCTTCCCGTCAGATTATTCATTGAACGGGATTTTGTTTACGCCAGCATCCCGACCAAAGTCGGGCGCTGCAATCAGGGCCGGGCGGGCCATACAGAACACCCGGGTAAAAGTGCCATCTGTGTCTTTGCAGGTCTGCGCAGCCATGTGATCCTGCGCGCACTTTCTACCTGGCTGGCTGATTCTTGTGACCTCTTCAGAACACTGCACTGACCTGACCCCTAAAACCATTCGTATTGCCGCCGCTGTCTTGATCGGCCCCGATGGCCGGACCCTGCTGGTGCGCAAGCGCGGCACCCAGGCCTTCATGCAACCGGGCGGCAAGATCGAAGCCCATGAGCAACCGCTGGAGGCACTGGCCCGCGAGCTGGAAGAAGAACTGGCGCTTGCGATTGACCCCCGCACTGCGACTTACGTGGGGCTGTTTTCAGCGCCCGCCGCCAATGAACCGGGGTTTGAAGTGCACGCCGAGCTGTTTTTGCTGCACATCAATCAGCCCGTCACCCCGGCTGCCGAAATTGAAGAAGTGCAATGGATCGATCCCGACGGTGATGGCGGCCTGGTGCTGGCACCGTTGACCCGTGATCTGATTTTACCGTTCTACCGCACGACCTTGCGGACCACCGCCTGACCCCTTTGCTGACAAGGACTGCCCCATGGTGCCGACTCACGATTTGCTGATTTTCGCTGCGGCCTGCCTGCTGATGGTGCTGACACCGGGGCCGAACATGATTTACCTGATTTCGCGTTCGATCTGTCAGGGGCGCAAAGCCGGGGTCACGTCGTTGCTCGGGGTGGTGGCGGGGTTCTTTGTGCACATGTTTGCCGCCGCCGTTGGCCTGACGGCTGTGTTTCTGGCAGTGCCGACTGCCTATGAGGCGCTGAAGTGGGCCGGTGCCCTGTACCTGTTGTGGATGGCCTGGCAGGCAGTAAAACCAGGGGCCCGTTCGCCGTTTGAAGCCCGGGAGCTGGCGCCGGATTCCTCGTCGAAACTGGTACTGATGGGCTTTATGACCAGCGTGCTGAACCCCAAGGTGGCGGTGTTTTATCTGTCGGTTTTTCCGCAATTCATCAGCCCGGAACATGGCTCGATGTTTACCCAGAGTATGATGCTGGGCCTGACCCAAATCAGCGTGAGCTTCACCGTTAACCTGCTGATCGCGCTGTTCGCTTGCGCTATTGCCGTGTGGTTTGTGCGCAACCCCTTGTGGCTGGCGGTACAGCGTTATGTGATGGGCTGTGTGCTGGCGGCACTGGCGGTGAGGCTGATGCTGGAACAACGTAGAACCGTATGACCTGGACCCGTTATGGCAATAGAACTGCTTGACCCCTCGCACGCCAAGGCTTATCGCCAGTTGATGCTGGAAGCCTACGCGCTGCACCCTGAAGCCTTTGTGTCGACCATAGCCCAGCGTGAGAAATTACCGCTGAGCTGGTGGGAAGCGAAACTGGATGATGACTTGTGTGCGTTGTTCGGCGCCTTCGTCGATGCGCAACTGGTGGGGATAGTCGGCCTGGGGTTTGAACCCTGGGAGGACGCCCGGCACAAGGCCACGCTGTTTGGCTTGTATGTGACTCAAGCCTTTCGCGGGCAAGGGCTGGGGGAAGACCTGGTGCAGGCGGTGTTGTCACTGGCCGGGCAAGAGCCGGAAATCAAGGTGATCGAGCTGACCGTCAGCGCCAATAGCCCGGCAGCCCTGGCGCTGTACAAGCGCTGCGGGTTTGAGCAGTCGGGGCTTGAAGATTGCGCGATTCGGGTAGGTGGGGAGTATTACGACCGGGTGCATATGCGGCGGTTGGTGAACGTCGAAGACGTCTGAAGTCGTGTAGACATTCTGTTGTTGCCCCCAGCGGGAGCGAACCTGCTCGCGAAGGCCCACCGCGAGCAGGCTCGCTCCCGCTGCTGACGTTTTTCTGTAGCCGCTGACGAAGGCCGGGATGGGTTGCGTAATGGATTACAAGCAAGGACCTTCGGCCCTTATCGCAGACTTCGGCAGCGGCTATACAGTGTTTGTGACGGGCCTTAACGCACCGCACTCACCCCGTCCAGGGTCGAGAACGAGGTGTCTTTGGCAGTGAGCAAAAAGTCACGCATATACGGCGCATCCAGCATGTCGGCTCGGATCCCGGCATACAGGGTGGCAAACAACCCTTTCTCGCCCAGACGCTTGGCTTTTACATAACCGCGTGAGCTGTATTCATGCAGCGCCCAGTGCGGCATCCCGCATACACCACGACCGCTGGCCACGAGCTGCATCATCATTACTGTCAGCTCGGAGGTCCGCACCTGTGCCGGTTCAATATCGGCCGGTTCCAGAAAACGGGTGAAAATATCGAGCCGGTCACGCTCTACCGGGTAGGTAATCAGAATCTCGGTGCTCAGGTCCTCGGGCACGATAAACGGCTTGCTGGCCAACGGATGCTGATTGGCCACGGCCAACATTGCTTCGTAGGTAAACAGCGGCACATAAGTCAGACCGGCAATTTCTTGCGGGTCAGAAGTCACCACCAAATCCAGATCACCCCGTGCCAGCGCCGGTAATGGCGCGAAGGCAAAGCCCGACGCCAAGTCCAGCTCGACCTCAGGCCAGGCATCGCGGAACTGGTCAATGGTGGGCATCAGCCACTGGAAGCAGCTGTGGCATTCAATCGCCATATGCAAACGCCCGGCCGTACCCCCCACCAGGCGCGCGATGTCACGCTCCGCGCCGCGCAGCAACGGCAGCATGGCGTCGGCCAATTGCAGCAGGCGCAAGCCGCCGCTGGTGAAGCGTACTGGCTTGGTTTTGCGTACGAAAAGCGGCATGCCCATGCGCTCTTCGAGCTCTTTGAACTGGTGGGATAAGGCAGATTGGGTCAGGTGCAAGCGTTCAGCCGCTTCCACCAGGCTGTCGGACTCGCGTAACGCGTGCAGAGTTTTGAGGTGACGAATTTCCAGCACAATGACTCCATGAGTAAATTTGATGATCAACACGAAAACGTTGAGTTTGTCTCATGTTGCTGTGGCTGTCGATAATTGCGCCATTACTTACATGGAGCAATTCGTCATGGCCCTGGCCCACAATCTTGGTTTCCCACGCATCGGTGCCGATCGCGAACTGAAAAAAGCCCTTGAATCCTACTGGAAGGGCGACATCGATCAGGCCGCCTTGCAAGCCGTGGGCCGTGAACTGCGGGCCACACACTGGCAGCTGCAAAAAGACGCAGGCATCGATTTGCTGCCGGTCGGTGACTTTGCATGGTACGACCAGGTGCTGACCCATTCGCTGACCTTCGGCGTCATCCCGCAGCGTTTTGCCAGTACCCTGGATGCCCAGGGGCGGCCAACCCTCGATACCCTGTTCGGCATGGCCCGTGGCGCGAGCCAGAGCTGCTGCGGCGGTGAGCACAACAAAGGTCAGTACGCCCAGGAGCTGACCAAGTGGTTCGATACCAACTACCACTATCTGGTCCCGGAATTCAGCCTGGACCAGCGTTTCGAGCTGAGCTGGAACGAGCTGTTCGATGAGGTCGCCGAGGCCCTGGCGCTGGGCCATAAGGTCAAGCCGGTCATCATCGGCCCGCTGACCTACTTGTGGCTGGGCAAGGCCAAGGGCAATGAGTTCGACAAACTCGAGCTGCTGGAAAACCTGCTGCCGGTTTACGCTGACATTCTTTCCCGTCTGGCCGAGCAGGGCGTGGAGTGGGTACAGATCGACGAGCCCATTCTGTCCCTGGACCTGCCCCAGGACTGGAAAAACGCCTTTGAGCGCGCTTATCACATCCTCCAGTACTCGCCCCTCAAGAAGCTGGTGGCGACTTACTTCAGTGGCCTTGAAGACAACCTCGGGCTGGCCGTCAGCCTGCCGGTAGAAGGCCTGCACGTTGACCTGGTGCGCGCACCCGACCAGCTGCATGCCATTCTGGACCGTCTGCCGACCTATAAAGTGCTGTCGCTGGGCCTGGTCAACGGGCGCAACGTGTGGCGCTGCGACCTGGAAAACGCCCTGGCGCAATTGCAACTGGCTGAAGAACGTTTTGGCGACAACCTGTGGGTGGCCGGTTCGTGCTCGCTGCTGCACAGCCCGGTGGACCTGGACCGCGAAACCAAACTGGATGCCGAACTTAAAAGCTGGCTGGCCTTTGCCAAGCAAAAGTGCAGCGAAATCGCGGTGCTGCGTGACGCGCTGAACATCCCGCAGGATGCCCGGGTGCAGCAGGCACTGGCTCAAAGCCGGGCCGTGCAGGCCAGTCGCGCCAACTCGCCGCGCATTCACAAACCCGCCGTACAGGCCCGTATCGAAGCGATCACCGAGGCTGACAGCCAGCGCCAATCGCCCTTTGCCACCCGTATCGAACTGCAACGTGCGCGCTTGAACCTGCCCGCGTTCCCGACCACCACCATTGGCTCGTTCCCGCAGACCGCGTCGATTCGTCTGGCGCGTCAGTCCTACAAACAGGGCAAGTTGTCGGTCAGTGAATACACCGATGCGATGCACAGTGAGATTCGCAATGCAGTACAGACCCAGGAGCGCCTTGGCCTGGATGTGCTGGTGCACGGCGAAGCCGAGCGTAATGACATGGTTGAATACTTTGCCGAGCAGTTGGACGGCTACGTGTTCACCCAATACGGCTGGGTGCAGAGCTACGGCTCACGCTGCGTAAAACCGGCAATCATCTTCGGCGATCTGAGCCGGCCAAAAGCCATGACCGTGGACTGGATCACCTACGCTCAAGGTCTGACCGACAAGGTGATGAAGGGCATGCTGACCGGCCCGGTGACCATGCTGATGTGGTCATTCCCCCGCGAAGACGTGTCGCGCAAAGTGCAGGCCCAGCAGTTGGCACTGGCGATCCGCGATGAGGTGGTCGACCTGGAAACTGCCGGTATCAAAATCGTGCAAATCGACGAAGCGGCCTTCCGCGAAGGCTTGCCGTTGCGCCGTGCCCAATGGCAGGAATACCTGGACTGGGCGGTTGAAGCGTTCCGTCTATGTGCCTCGGGCGTGGGCGACGAAACCCAGATCCATACTCACATGTGCTACAGCGAGTTCAACGATGTAATCAAGTCGATTGCCGAAATGGACGCCGACGTCATCACCATCGAAACCTCGCGTTCGGACATGGAGTTGCTGGATGCATTCGAAGCCTTCGACTACCCCAATGACATTGGCCCGGGTGTCTACGATATCCACTCGCCACGGGTGCCGGACACGGTAGAAATGGTCAAGTTGCTGAGCAAGGCTGCGCAGCGGATCCCGGCGCAACGCCTGTGGGTCAACCCCGACTGCGGCCTCAAAACCCGTGCCTGGGCCGAGACTGAAGCGGCGCTGATCAACATGGTTGCGGCAGCGCGGCAGTTGAGAGCGCACGCGGCCCTCAGTTAATCAGCGCAAGAGCTACAAGAGCTACAAGCTGCAGGCACTGGTCTTGCGACTTGTGGCTTTTTTTGCTTTTGGTTTTTCAAACTGCCGGATCCCTCTCTTATTTGTGAGCGAAATTTCTGATCGATGGATGTTGTCTCTGTCATTTCTGACAGTAGGCAAGCCCCCCCTTCCGGGTGCGTAATTAATCTCAATGGAGTCAGTTTCTGACCCAAATTCACCGGTGTCCATGCCACTGCCGTGGCGGATAGCTGGGGTGTTCCCTGTCAATGCGGATGTAACCAGCTTGAGGTTATGGTCATGGCGAACAAAAAAATTCCCGGGAAATCTAAAACCAGGCAAACCACTGTCGACCTGGGCGACGGCCTGTCGCCCAGCACTGTGGTGGATGAGTCGCAACTCTCCGAGGCCGGCGAGCCCCCGCCAGATGAGGAGCCACCTCCAGAAGTCATACCGGTAGGTGACGATCCGCCCATCGACGATAAGCCTCCTGTAGGTGATGACCCTGCGCAGGACCAAGAGTCTGAAGGCTACGTCGCTGAACGCGAAGCCTTGCGCGTGCTTCACGAACGGATCACCGAGCTCGGTTTTGATTCCGTGTTTGAGGTGGTACGCGATGGCCCTGCCGAGGTGCGTGCAAAAATACTCAGCCGGACTGCGCAAATCATGGACCCCATGCAGGAGGACGAGCTGTTTGACCAGGCTCAAGCCCGTGCCGCGGGACTGACCCGGCTCTATGCCCAATTGTGTGCACGTAGCGAGCCGGCCCTGCAGGCCCTTGCCAAACTCGAGCCGCCTGAGTCGCCCGAGGCTCACACTTGGGTACATCGCTCCATCGGCGGTAGCGGCAACTATGAAGACTGGTTCAGGCAAACCAGCGCCGCCGGGTTCGCCCATCCTGACTCTGTGGGTTCGTTGTTCTCCCCGGCCAGCTATCTGACTGACCTGTATCGCGCCGCCAAGCCCCT